>CAZFWV010000150.1:0-15266 GCA_964522605.1 uncultured Pirellulaceae bacterium | reverse complement strand
GAGGTGCTAGCGTGGCGTTGCCTGAATTTCTTGGGGCCAGACACGAAACTCGAAATGCGAATTCCGAATTTCGAAACAAATCGAGGGTGTCCGGAAATTGGGAGGGCGAAGCTCCTGCTGAGCCGCGATATCGATGCAGATGCAACGGCTCGGCAGGAGCCTCGCCCTCCCGAAAACCAGGTTCTAATTCCTCACCGAGATACCCCAACTCACGCGGGGGCTTGAGTGGCGCATGTAGCGCGGTGGCCCGTGCCAGGGAGGACACGGTCGCGGATAGACGACCAGCGGGTAGGGACGCGGAACATAATACTCTTCGACGATCATCGGTGCGGGTGCGGCGGCGGTCGCTGGCAGCGAGGCCGCTGGCTGATTCGCATCCTGCAGAGCATGCAAAACGGCGTCACTGACTCCCTGTTGCTTCAAGGCAATCAAATCGTGCGCCGTGGGGGGAGATGCAACTCCGTGATTTCGTACGTGTTGGATGATGACGTCGTCTCCCAAGCCCGCTTGACTCATCGCCACAACATCATTCAGGGTGGCGGTGCCCGCAACACGGCGACCCAATTGGGCTTCGATCAACGCATCGTTTCGCGCTTGCACCGCATCGAGGCCGCTCCCCGCGGCGGCACCCGCCAACGCGCCGACGGCGGAACCGATCAACGCTCCACCAGCGGCGTTGTCTTTTGCATCACCGATCGCCGCCCCCACGCCGGCACCGGTCAGACCGCCGAGTAATGCCCCTTTGTCCGCATAGTAGGGAGACTGACAGCCCGTCATTACCGGAACGGACGCTCCCAGCATCAGCACGGTCATGAGGGCGCGCAGGTCAGGTCGAAAACCGTCGGTCATGGGGTCGGTTTCACTCCCTCGGTCAACTGGGTGATCGTCGGCAAGGAGCGAATGTTCGTCCGGGCGGCTCGCTACGTCAAGTGAGGATGGGTAGTCTAGTCAAAGCCGAGTCCGTGGCCGGTCAGGACGCCTGTTTCGACGGTTCCGTCCGTAATGCGGAACATGGTGGGGTAACGGGTCTCCCACACCTCGTTACCGGCGGGGCAGTACTGGCGACCATTGCCTTCGATCGCGGCGACGGTCGGAATTCTTGCGGCGAGGGAGGCCGAATGGAGAAACGAGGCGCCGGGACAGGTTAAGTCCTGAACGCACAGAAACATGCCGTACTTTTGCGCGGCGGCACCCATCAGCAGCGCTTCGCGCTGGCCCTTGCAGGCTTTCAGGGCAACACCGGAGTACCCCATTTCGCGAGACAGCAGGAGACTCTCCAGGTCGACTAAAGACTCGTCGATGACCACCGGCTTGATTCGAGAGGCAGCATGCATTTGTTGTTCAGGATGCTGGTGGAGATCGCGATGAGTCGGCTGTTCGATGTACTGAACGCGCTGAAACGCGCCGGGAGCTCGCTGTTGAACCTCGATGAGAAATTCCAGTACGTACTCGACGTTTTCACATTTTTCGTTGAAATCCAGCGAGTAAACCCAGGACGATCCTCCGCGCAGGGCCTGGGCGTCGACTGCCACACGTTCGACATCGACCACGCGCTGGACATCCCAAGGCAAATCATTTCCGTTGAGTTTGATTTTCAGGTGAGTCAGACCCTCCGCGAGAATCCATTCCTCCAGAGTCTCGGGACGTCCGTCGTTCAGGCGGATCGCCTGATCCGCGGCGGTGAGCGGATCGAGCGCGCCGACCAGGTGGTACAGGGGCAGACGCGGCTGCGGCTGACGCAGCGTGTATCGATCCAGGTATTCGCCTGCGAATTCGTCTCCCAACCAGGCCGAAAGATCCTGGTCGATGGATTCGGGCCCCAGCAGGTGATAGGAGTTCGCCTGAACTGCTTTGCCCTGTGCATCAAAGATCGCGGCCTCCCACGGACTGGCCGCGACCAACTGGGCCAGCCTCGGAATCGGTTCTGGTAGCTGCAGCGTTCGTTGCACGCGATCGGCGAGCACTGGATAGTCGGCGGCCGCCAACCGCGTCAGCTCAAGCGGATGAGCGATTTCGGTGCATTTGCCTGCTTGCTCGGCCACGAGTTGTCCCAATTGGAGCATTGCGTTGAGAGTGCGGTCGTTGGTCAGCTGTTCGCTGGGCCAGGCCCACACGTTTCCCAGGGGCATCGATCCCTGCCCACGTCCACGCTGGCCCGACCGCGTCTCGACCTCTACCGTTACGTCCAGCAGCAGCACATCCTCGACGACGCGTCCGCCAAACTTCATGGGTTGACGGTAGTTGATTTGCTGTGTGGACGTGTTAACTTCCAGAATTCGGACATCGGATGGTTTGGCCATGGTGCTTCCTCCGCATTCGAGGGGCTTTTTCCTTTTTCGTACGTGCTGAATGCACAGCCCACGGCCGTGCGACTCGCGTAGGCGCTGCCGATCCCTCGAAGTCTTACTCCATCGTAACGCGCAGGATCCACTTCCGAACTGGTGCTTTGGGTTATGATTTGCGATTGCTGTGGAACTTGTTCCCGAGCCGTTCCCGAGCAACTTGGAGGAACCTCGCATGCTTCATTTGAATCGTCAATTAGGAAGAGGACTCGTCGTGCTGATCGTTGTTTCGATGGCCGACGCGGCGGCGGATCCGGCAGACGCCGATTGGCAGTTCCAGATTCAATCGCAGGTTGCGACGAATCCCCAGCGAAGTCAATTTCAGCTCAGCACCGAGACCGTCAATTGGGATCCACAGCGGACGGCGGTGGTGATCTGTGATATGTGGGATCAACACTGGTGCCAAGGGGCCAGTCGCCGCGTGGCCGAGATGGCGCCACGGATGAACGAGGTTGTGAAGAGCCTGCGAAAAAGGGGCGTGCTGATCATTCATTGCCCGAGTTCTTGCATGGAATTTTATCGGGATCATCCCGCGCGGCGCCGCGCTCAGCAGGCTCCCAAGGTGGAGACTACCATTCCGCTCCAGCCCTGGTGTCACTTGGATCCGAGTCGCGAGGGGCCGCTGCCGATCGACGACTCCGACGGTGGGTGCGATTGCGATCCCAAGTGTCAGACGGGATCACCTTGGGCAGGCCAGATCGAGACGATCGAGATCGCTCCTGAAGATGCGATTACCGATAGTGCCGAAGCGTATTTCTTGATGAAGCAACGCGGAATCCAGAATGTGCTCGTCATGGGTGTGCACACAAACATGTGCGTTCTCGGCCGACCTTTTTCAATCCGACAGCTCGTTTATCAAGGTCTGAACGTTGTTCTCGTGCGTGATCTGACCGACACGATGTACAATTCGCGAATGGCCCCATTTGTCCCGCACCACGAGGGGACAAAACGCGTGATTGAGCACATTCAACGCTACTGGTGTCCGACGGTGACATCGGATGAGTTGGATGGGGGGCCGGCATTCCGCTTCCGTGATGATCAGTCGTGATGGCTCAGCGGCCTTGCCAGCCACAGTCTGGACAGCGCATTTGATAGCGTGCGACTCCGTTCCCGCGACTCGTCTTGAGCGACAGACAAGCGCCGCACCGGGGACAGAAATCCGGTTCGTCGGTGTCGACGTCGGTGGAACATGTGGCGCATCGCCGAGCATCGGGAAACAACTGGAGTCGTTCCGGCGCGAGTGGCTGCTGGCAGATTTCGCAAAGTCTGCCGGCGTCCCAGTCGTCGAAGTCGTCGTCCAACTCTTCCAGCGACAGTCCGTGTCGCTGGCAGTTGTCGCACGTCAAATCGGCCGATCGAATCTGGATGAGTTCGAGGATCGTGTCCGTTGATGGATGTGCTTCTCGACGCAACATCCCCAGGTCTCGCAACCGACGCAGCAACTCGTCCAGACCGCATCTTCCACGCCAGTCACAGGCCGGGCAGCGCAGTTGCCAGGTCGTACGGAAAGGTCCCATGGATCTCTTGCCTCGGGCTTCGGTTATGGCTCCATGTCCGATGGGGGGGCGGTCAGCGGCCCCGGTGATTCATCCGTCGTCGTGCGTGTGTTCCGCCGATTCCTCATCAGCAACAATCCGATCGCCGTGAGCAGTACACCGCTGACCATCGGTATGGAGAGTGGTTCCTGGAACATGACGACCCCGGCGACAGCGGCCATCGCGGTTTGAGACGCATTCAGTGCATTGACGAACAGGACGGACGAAAGCTGCAAAGCCTTGGTCAGTGCGAAAAACGCGACGACGTTGAATAACCCGGCGGCGAACAGGGGCAGCAGTTGGGGACGGGATTGGTGCCAGAGCGTCAGTCCGTCCGACCGCGCGAGGGAGATCCCTCCGAGCACAAAAACGCCGACCAGCCCAATCGTAAACAGTAAGGAAGACAGCGGTGTACTGCGGTTCGAGGCATAACGTAACACGACTCCCAGGATGCTGTACGCCAAACCCGAAAGGCAGGCCGCAAAGACGCCACCGGCAACGTACCACCAGGAGCTTCCCGCGAGTTGGATCGATGCGTTTGCTCGACCGGCACCGAGGCTGAGGATGCAGATGGCGCCGAACAAGACGCACGACGCAAATGCCATCTGCGGAGTCACACGGTCGCCCAACAAGCAGCGTCCCAGGATCGCACCCGTCAGAATCATTGATCCTAATGTGATGGGAACGGTCAGGGCGATTCCGACTACGCCCAGAGACCATTGAAAACAGACGTTGCCGAAGATCTGGCCGCATAGACCGGCGAGCACCGTCATGCCGAGAATACGCCACGATGGGAATAATAATTGGCCGGCTACCATCCGCGTCATCACCAGTGGCGCAAAGGCAGCTACGGTCGGCATGGCCTTGACACAAGATACCCAGGCTGGGTCCAGGTTCGTTAGCGAACGCAGACAGATGTTCGCCAGCATGTAGGCCAGAGCGGATGAGATCCCGAAGGTGGTGGCGATCCAGCCCATCTCCTGCCGCATCGTGTGCGCGGAAGCCGAAGAGTCCGCAGGATCAGTGTTGTTCACGACAGGATCGCTCGAGAGTTTAGCAGGAAGGGTCGGAAGAGTAAGATCCCACGCTCGACTCATTCCACCGGTTGGGCAGGATCATACAACAGTGGATAAAATGGGCCCCCCATCGGCTTTCCCGCAGGAATCGCGGCGGTGCCCGCCAATAGCGGTTCATCGGAGTCGGAGCAGACGCCATCACGAAAGACGTTCAGCACCGCGGCACGCCGTGGCCGATCGGTACGATTTTCCCGTGACCCGTGAACCATTAAGGGGTGATGAAACGTTGCTTCTCCCGCCTTGAGTTCCGCCGCCACGGGATGCTGCATTTGATTCCATTGCTTTGGGGTCAGAATCTGTTTGATTGCGTCCATATCTCCCGCAAGTCCGGTAATTGGCAGCAGATCCCACTGATGGCTGCCTGGAATGTACAGCACGCAGCCGTTGTCGGTGCGGCTGTCGTCCAATGCAATCCAGCAGGTGAGATGGGCCATCGGGCGGGTGCGCGTCCAGTACGAGTAATCCTGGTGCCAGGCAACGACGCCACCGTGGTGCGGCGGTTTACAAAACAACTGGTCGTGCCAGAATCGCACGGCCCCTTCAAGCAGCTGACTTGCCGGAACGGTGAAGGCCGGGTTCCACAACAGATCATGAAAACCGGGTGCGATCCGCCATGCGCCCAACGCATGAAACAGTTTTGTGCCGGGCGTCGACGACTCGTTCGTATGGTATTCGTACCAGAGTTCGTGCCCCGCATGATGCGGCTCGAAGAACGGCTCCAACTCGGCTCGCAGGTGGTCGACTTGTGCTTCATCCAGCAGTCGGATTCCACTCAAGTAGCCGTTTTCCTGATAGAACTGGATCTGCTCGGGCGTCAGCTTCCAACGATCTACGTCCGCTGGATCGGTCAAGGGCGAAATCAAGTTACTCGCCATGCCGTGGATTTGGGAAAGGTCCTTCGTCATCGATCGCCTCGCAGTGCACCAGGGCTACAATCCAGCGGGGTGCTGCCGCACCCAGGTAAGGGCCGCTTCCCTTGGTCGCTCGATTTCTTTCTGAGAAAACAACATTCTCACCACACGCAGTGCAGAATGTTGTCGCTCGAGCTACGGATGAATCCGGCCAAAACGTGATTTCGACTTCTGGAATGTAGTGGGGCTGACCCGGTATGATCAAGGGACCTGACGGCAAGTCATTGCCCGACCCCGGGCGGAAGGGCGGTTTCCCTAAGCGATGACTCAAGAATAACTTCGTTGTTTTCCAATGAGAGTGGCTGGGGTCGATCGCAGCGAGCCCCCAGGTCACACGGCTGGGGGCTCGACGCTGGTTCCTTGCGTCTCGACCCCAGGCACCCAAATGCCGAAGTTGTTCTTGAATCATCACTAAGGTTCTACGAGGAAGGAAGGTTCGATGTCCGTCGTTCGGATCGGAGGTGTGTCGGTGATGATCCTGACTGCGATCACGGCGATCGGATTTGCGGCGGAACCCGTCGCTACGATCCGGCTGTGGTCCGAGGATGCACCGGGGGCGCTCGGACAACAACCGTCGGACATTCCGCAACTCGCGGTCCACCTGCCGGCGTCCGATGCGGCGAGTGGCACCGGGATTGTGGTTTGCCCGGGAGGTGGATACCACCACTTGGCCATGGGGCACGAAGGGGTTGAAATCGCGGAATGGCTAAACGATCTGGGAATCGCCGCATTTATCCTGGACTACCGCCACCGCGGAAAGGGATACGGGCATCCCGCCCCCTTGTTGGACGTTCAGCGCGCGATTCGCACGGTTCGATCACGTGCGGAAGATTGGCACGTTGATCCACATCGGATCGGGGTCATCGGTTTTTCTGCGGGGGGGCACCTGGCGGCCTCCGCGGCCACCCACTTTGATCCGGGCAAGCCGGACGCGGACGACCCCGTCGATCGTCTGAGTTGTCGTCCCGATTTCCTGATCCTTTGTTATCCGGTCATCGCCTTGGGCGAATCGTTCACGCACACCGGATCGCAACGCAACCTGTTAGGGGCCGATCCCCCGTCGGATCTCATCTACGACTTGTCACCCGAAAAACAGGTGACTTCCCAGACTCCACCCACCTTCCTCTTTCACACCGATGCCGATCAGGGAGTCGCCGCGGAAAACAGCGTGGCGTTCTACACGGCGCTACGCAAGGCCAAGGTTCCAGCCGAATTGCACATCTACGCCCAGGGTGCACATGGCGTCGGATTGGCGCGCGGAGTGGCCGGCACGGCCGACTGGCCGGACCGTCTTGCGGCTTGGTTGCGGGGCCGCGAGCTGCTGCCCCCGGAATCCCCGTAGGACCCGTTTGAAATTAGGCTGGAGGCTGGAGGCTGGAGGCTGGAGGCTGGAGGCTGGAGGCTGGAGGCTGGAGGCGTCGCTCCCGTTTGTCGCTCGATTTCTTGCCGAAAGAAAAGAACTCTCACCGTTAGCAGTGCAGAGGGCGAGGCGTTAACCGAGCCGGGCGTTGACCTGCCTTCGGCTCGGCACAAGCCTCGCCCTCGCGAAGGACCGTGCTGAGAGGTGTTCTCTAGAAACGACCCATCAGGCCCACGGTTGCTCCGTGGAAGTAAAGGGTTCCGCCGGTGTCCAAATCGGCGAACGGAGGCGTGAGCAGACTCGTGTGCGGAATCTGATCCGGCGCCAGGGCCAGACCATCGAGCCACAGGATCGAGTATCCGCCCGTCGCATACAGACCACGCCAGACTTGCAGGTTGCCGCGGAGCCCGATTTCGCCCACAAAGGCCGTGTGGTCTTCTTTCGCGGTGATTTCGGAGACGGCGGCTGGTTCAAATGGCCGCAAGATCGGGGCGACCATGTTCTGATCCGCGTTGTTAAACAGGATCCCTGCGCGGAAGATGCCGTCAATTTGAAAACGGCCCTGATGATCCCACAGGCGCGTGTCCGCACCTAACTGGAAGCCATACATCTGATTGTTGGTGTCCACCGTGTACATGTCGATGACTTCGGGTGCGATTGCTAACGTGCGCAGTTCATCACGCAATTCCATCCAGCGAAAGCCGGCAACCGCCGTCAGACACTCGTGGACGCGTCGACGGATGTTAAATTCCGCGCTGTACAGGTCAGTCCCATACTCAGCGCGATAGATCGTGCCGTGGGCCGTCGAGGGGAAATCGACCCCAGGACCTTGCAGAACCGGTGACACGGGGCCTCCACCATTGCCCGCCGTGGTCCACGAGTCGATGCCGAAGTAACCGATGTCCCAGCCCCAGCAGCAGCAATACTCGCGGATCAATTGGTATCGCATCGCTGCATTGTGGTTGAATTCGAGATGCTCCGCGTCGACGAGTATCTCTTCTGTTTCCTGGTGTGTGATCAGAGCCAGTTGATCGGCATCGGAACGACGCAGGAAAAGCACTTCGGCCAATACCGTCCATTGGTCGCAACAGGCCATGCAGCCACACGGATCGCAGCACCCTGCGGTGTCGCACATCGATTCGATCTCACAGCTTTCCAGTCCGTCGCAGATCGACTCGGTGTCACAGATCGCAGAAGACGACTCGGCGGCATCGCACGGAGTTGTCGATTCTGCAAGCGCCAGATCCTTCAGACGGAACCATTCACCGTGCGTCGATCCGGTCAAGATGCTGAACGCCACGAACATGCACAGTAGTTCTTTCCTAACCATCAGTTTTGTCCCCCGTTCACACACAGCGGCATAATGCCGACGTTGGTTAGTCTGCTGATAATCGGATCGACTCGGACTACCGACACCTCGATGAATTCCGGCATGGGCGCTACATTCGGGGCGACTCGGGTAACCGACAGATTCCGCAAACTTTCGCAAAGCGGCGGTTCACCCGATGGCGAATCCGGCGGGGGATCCAGACGCACGGTGGGGAGCAACGCGAGCGAGTTCGTTGCGAAATGAATGCCAGAAAAGCCGAGATCGCTCAGTGCACACGATCTGAACGAGAACGTGGGATGCTGCTAGCTTAGCAATACCGACGTTGGGAATACCTCGCAGCAGAAAACACCGCTAATCCCAACAGCGACCAGATCAGAATTGTCGCCGGCTCGGGGACAACTCCCCCAATCGAGAACGATAAAGCATCGATCCCGAACCCTTCCTCATCCAGATTCCCTTCCGGCAGATAGATCGAAACGCCGGAAATCTTGTCGCCCGTACTTTCCACGATGCCCAACGTGGTGTAGCCACTTGGAATCCCGCTCAGGACTCCCAGGCTCGCTCCGGACGCTTCGAAAGCTTCGATGCGCGTGCTGGGGGGAAGCTCATCCAAGAAACCAAGAGTTAACGCAACCTGGCTAACCGGATCACTGAAGAGGATCGCGATCGGGGTGGTGTAGCGTGCCATCCCCTTCACTCCGCCGAGTCGGATCGTCCCTGGTTTTCGCAGATCAAACTGAGTCATCACGTCCGGCAACCCCTCCGCGAAACCGAGCGTGCCCGAGGGAGATGAGCTACTCAAGGAGTTGTACGAATTGCCCAGAACTTGTCCGTTGAAATGCGTTCCGAATCCGACCGTTACGCTGCCGTACGTCGGATCCTTGTCGAACGTATATTGCGGGTTGACGACCTCAAGCCGGTCGAAAATGACCTTGTAATTCGTGCCGCCTTCGTATGGCGGTCCCCACGAAATGGCCGCCTCCGTCCTGCGGACCTCACACGCAGCGAATAACATCGCAAGAACGGTGATGACCACCCTTATTAAGAGGTGTCGACGAGCCATTTTCGATGTTCCTGAGGCGAATGAGCGCATTGAGAAAAGCAAGACGTGACTACCGCCCCAGCGCTCCATCATAGTTGCACTCCTAGACTGCTCAATCGGAGAAGTCGCTCGTTGTCACAAGATTTTATCAAATCGAAATCCGGTGAAAAGCTTCCGAAACATGACCCAGCCAATTTCAGGGGTCTTTTGTCTCGGCCTTGGTGTTTCCCTCTTTCTGGGGGGTCGCAGTTCTTGCCTGGTGGTTTTTCCGGAGTCTCCGACCGGGATTTGTGGCGATTCGTTTAACCCGCAGCCGTCAGGCGAGGTTCGTTGAGCCGCAGGCCCGGAGAGGGCAACGCGGGGCACGATTTACGGCGGACTGACACAACTTGTTTAACGGCAAGCCAAAGGCGTCGGCGGATGCGAGACAGCCGACGCCTTCGGCTTGCCGTTGATCGTGTCGCGCATATCCGTCGTGCAACGTGGATTGTGCGAACTGCTGGGGGGGAGAGCGCGGGGGCGGCTTTCGACACATCCGATCACGACGAGCGGAGCAGGCCGTTTTCGCTGGAAAAATGCAGGTGTGAGCTAAGCTTGCGCTGACCGGTGGTGGGTTCTGACGCAGGCAGTTCGTGAGGGCGGGACGCGGAGGTCGTGTCCCGTGCCCCGTCGACCCCACCCGGTTTCGATCGAAGTGAGGGGGGGTGCGATGCGTTGGAAGAAAATCCCAGAGCTGACTCCGTTTCGAGTGATCGTCGTTTCGGCGATTCTGTCCACGCTGAATTGGTCCCCACTGCGTGCCGGGGAGGCGGAGGGATTCACGGAGCCCTACCGGCAGATCGAACTCGCGGCAGGTGAGCCGGGAATCCTGACGGAAATCCGCGTCCAGGAGGGAAGCCGCGTTGCGGCCGGCGACCTGATCGCTTCCTTGGACACCGACGTGTTGCAGGCGACGTGGGAATTGGCTCGCGAACGCTCCGTGTCGGAAGGCGCGCTCCAAGCCAGTCAAGCGGAGTATGCCTTGAGGCAAACGCAGTGGGAACAGCTGCAGCAACTGCGCGATCGCGGACACGCGACGCAGCGCGAGTTCGAACGCGCGGAAACGGACCTTCAGATTGCCAGAGCACGCGTCACGATGGCGCAGGAGGAACTACGTCTGCACCAGTTGGAGATGAAGCGTATCGAGGCCCAGATTGGTCGACGCCAGATTCGCAGTCCAATCGACGGAATCGTCAGTGAGGTCTACAAGGAAGTGGGCGAGGCCTTCGTGGCGAACGATCCTCGTGTTGCCACCGTTGTTCACCTGCAGCAATTGCGGGCCCGCTTTGCCGTGAGCCCGGAAGAAGCGGCCACGCTGACGATCGGACAGCGGATTCTGTTGCTGCTGCCCGAGACGAACCAACGTGTGGAGGGACTCGTTGAGACGGTTGCGCCCGTCGTGGATCCGCGCAGCGGCACCGTCCAGGCCGTGGTCGTGATCGATAATCGTGACGAACAGATTCGCAGTGGTGCCCGCTGTCTACTCCAGTTCCCCACCTCGGAATCGGGTCCGGAATCCGGAGGCCGCAAATGAGTACCACGGCAGCGACAACCAGCGGTGTCGAATCGGCATGGTCGGGAGGGAACTCAACCGATACCGCACGCGATCTTCGCAGGATCGGGTGGCAATTGCATCGACAGCTCATCGAGTCCGTCGACCAGACCGAGGCCACGCAGCGGTTTCTGACGTTCGCCTGTCAGCACACGGGGGCGCGGGGAGGATGGTATTTTCCGGCGACGGAAGAAGGTGTCGTGGCAGAACAGCCGTCGGCTTATACTCCGGCGAGTTTTGGTGATGCGGCCGTCGGTCAGCTGCATCCGATCACGCGGGTGGCCCAGGTGGAAGGAACGATCCAGCTGGCCCGAGCCGATGCGCAGGGGCACGGAGTCGTGTTTGTCGTGCCTGTCTTTCGACCAGGGCTTGCCACGGAGTGTTTCGCGGTGGTCGTTCCGGTGGAGTACGACTCGAACCGGAAATTGGCTGCCCTCAGCCAGGTCTTGCAGTTTCTGGCGGCATATGCGGGCCAATGGCGCGGTCGATTCGGGGAAATCTTTGAATCGACGAGTGCGGTTAGCTGGCGAGCATTTTCGACGTTCCTCGAGCAGGCGGCGCGGTCGGAGGAGTTTCCCGCGTCCGCCCGAGCGTTGGCCGATGGGCTTGTGGAATTACTTCAGGCGCGCCTCGTCGTGATCAGCATGCGCCGGACGGTTGGCTCGAGTCGGATTGCGGCAGTCGCTCCGTGCGCGCAGTTCGATCGAGACGCGGAACTGGGACGCTGTTTGGAGAATGTCGTCGAAGAAGCATTACTCGAAGGAGTCGATTCCGCCGTCGATCAAGATTTGATCCGACCCTGTCGCATGACGGACGCCGCACAGAATCTTCGCCAGATCATGGGGGCCGATCAGCTTTGGCACGGAAGTCTGCGTGATGTGGAGGGAGAAATCTGCGGCTCTTGCGTCGTGCTATTCGACAGGACACCGTCCAGGCAGCAACAACAGACGATGGCTGCAGCGTTGTCGGTCTCCGGCTCCGTATTGGATCTAGTCCGTCGGAAAACGACCGTCCTCGGGACGCGGGTCCGTCGTCTGCGGCAGCGATACGCGCGGCAGACGACCCGTGGTCGAACGGCTTTGATTGGTGCAGTCCTGGGCGTCGTGTTGTTCCTGTTCGCCGTACCGCTGCCCTATCGGTTGACTTGTTCTTGCGATCTCCAGCCGCTCACGAGACGCTATGTCGTCGCGCCTTACGAGGGGCGACTCGAGGCCGCCTATGTGGAGCCAGGAGACTTCGTGACGACCGGACAAATTCTTGCGCGCATGGATGCGGCAGATATTCGGCTTGAAGTTGCCGGTCTCGAGGCGGATTTACAGCGTGCGAAGAAACAACGAGATAGCAGTCTCGCTGCTCGGGAAACGGCGGCGGCTCAGATCGCGCGGCTCGAAATGGAACGGCTGCAACTGCGAATCGACCTGCTTCACGAGCGAATGAACCATCTGGATATTCGCAGTCCTGCGGACGGTGTGGTGATGGGCGGAGAGCCACGAAAACTGCAGGGGGCTCGTTTGAGTATGGGGCAAACGTTGCTGGAAGTGGGACCGCTGGGAGACATGATGCTGGAGGTCGCTGTTCCAGACGGCGATGCGGCCCGGGCCCGAGTCGGCTCGCCCGTGCGATTTCGCCTGGAATCGATGCCGCTGCAGACGTTCCAGGGTGAACTTGTGAGAATCCATCCTCGGGCGGAACAACGCGACGGCAGGAATGTCTTCATCGGTCAGGTGCGGCTGCAGTCAGATCAGGAAGACCTCCGTCCGGGAATGCGCGGCCGCGCGAAGATCGTCGCGGGGTATCGTCCTTTGTTCTGGATTCTGTTTCACCGTGCGTGGGAAGCCGTGCTGCTGCGATTCGGCTGGTAGGGACCGCCATGAATAGTGACCTCTCCGGCCTCGAGCGATCGTTAGTCCGGCTTCGTCTGCGCAACGATCTGCGTTGCACGCTTCAGACCTCGAACGGACAACCCTTCTATTTGATCGAAGATCCGCTTCGAGCACGCTTCTATCGTTTTGGACTGCGCGAGTGGGAATGGGCACGGAAGCTGGACGGGTCGCAAACGGTTCGCGAAGCGCTGGTGGAAGAGGCTCAGGAAGACGGCGAAGCGTTGACGGTTCCGCAGAAGCAGCAACTGTGTCAGTGGTTGCTGCAAATGGAGTTGGTTTCGACGAAGACAGGCGATGGCGCGGGCCCGCGGGAGCCGACTCCGCGAGGCGTTGACCGCCCGACACGCTGGCAGAACCCCCTGTTCTTGCGGATCCCCTTGTTCAATCCCGATCGCTTCCTGGCACGATGCCTGCCCTGGTTTCGCTGGACTCTCACGCCGATCGCTTTCCTGCTCTGGTGCCTGACGGGGTTGATTGCTGCGGCGAGTGTCTGGGCGCAAGGAGATCGCTTCGGATCGCATGTTCCGATGATTCTGTCGGCCGACAACTGGCTCTACTTGCTCGCTGCCTGGATCCTCTTGAAAGCGGTGCACGAGTTCTATCACGGACTCGTGTGCAAGAAATACGGTGGCTACGTGCCGCGCTGTGGCATCGTGTTGATCCTCTTTTCACCCGTGGCTTTCGTCGACGTGACGTCGTCCTGGAGATTTCGATCGAAGTGGCACCGCATCTACACTGCGGCGGCGGGAATGTACGTTGAGCTGTTCGTGGCAAGCATCGCGGCGCTGATCTGGTGCCGCGTGGAACCCGGTCGGGGAAGTCAATTCGCGCACAATCTGGTGACGATGGCCGGCCTGTCGACTGTGCTGTTTAATGGCAATTTCTTGATGCGGTTCGACGGATACTACATTCTCAGTGACTTGTTCGGTTTTCAGAATCTGTACGGTGCTGGCCAGCAATACTTGCGGTATTTTTGGCGACGCTATTTGTTCGGGGTCGCTGCGCAGCCGCTGGAAGAAGATGGGCCACGACTCGTTTTCGTACGCGTTTACGCCTGGGCGACGCTTGTTTGGCGGTGTTTGTTCTACTTTGGTCTGTTGCTGGTTTCTGCCGCGATGTTTCAGGGAGCCGGGATTCTGCTGGCCGCGATGGCTGCCGTCGCCTGGTTTCTGCAGCCCAGTCTTCGATTGGTGCGTTACCTGATTGTTGGCCGCGGTCAGGAACAACCGCGTCGCCGACGACTGGCCGTGACCGCGGCCGTCATTGGACTACTGTTACTGGCACTGTTGATCGTGCCCTGGCCGGGCGGCGTATCGGCATGGGGTGTCGTTGACTACGAACCACTGTCCATTGTGCGGATCAGGAGCCCAGGATTTGTCGAGCAAGTCCATGTCCAGCCGGGGCAACTCGTGGAGCCCGGTCAATTACTCGTGTCGATCGAGAATCCGCAGACCCGGCTGGAACTGGCCCAACTGGATCTGGCGATCGAACAGTCTCGTGTACGGTCGCGCATGTTGCATAGCGAACAGAACGTCGTCCAGTATCAGGTGGAGCAGAAGAATTGTCTGAGTTTGGAGCAACAGCGTGCGGAGTTGCTCCAGCGTACCGAAGGGTTGACGATCCGTGCGCCGAGTCGCGGTCATGTGATTGGCCGCAATCTGGAGTCATTGAAAGGGCAGTACTTGCCCATGGGCACGGAGATTCTCTCGGTGGGTAACGAGGAGCATAAGCAGATCCGTCTTTCGGTCGCACAGCGAGATGCTGACCACTTTCTTCAGCAGATTGGATCGCTGCTACGGATTCGCATCAAAGGTCATTCCGGAGCGCAAACGGATGGCCGGTTGGCCAAGGTGAATCCTCGAGCCACTTCGAGCCTGCCGCATCCAGCGCTGGCCGCTCACCACGGAGGACCGTTGCCGGTTCGACCGGTCGCCGAGGGTGCCGCGAGTGGAACCTGGGAACTGGCGGAACCCCGGTTCCTGGCCCTGGTGAGTCTGCCTGCCAGCAACGCGGCAGATCTGCGTGCGGGAGAATTGGCGCGAGTGCGCATTCAAGCTCCCCAGCAGTCGATCGTGCGTCGTCTGCTCGGCTGGATCCAAGACTGGATGGATCGGAAGCTCCGCAGCCGCGGATTGGGGAACTAGCCGTCGGCCTGCAGCAGCACTCCGATCGACTTTCGGTAACTCATTTGCGACA
>CAZFWV010000149.1:0-15337 GCA_964522605.1 uncultured Pirellulaceae bacterium | reverse complement strand
GTCGAGCACCGCTGAGGATTTGGCCCGTGCTACTGCGTGACCGATCGCCGAACGGACTGCAAGGCGCTCCGGGCGAGTGCCTGGTTCGCTCCCAGGGACGGGTCGCCCGCCAACTTGATCAACTCCCCGATAATCGCCCGTCGCGGATGTTCATTGAGAGCATGACGACTCTGGATCAGAGCCAGCAGTGCCGCGTCGCGCAGCTTGGGATCCGACGTCTGCAGCGCGGCAAGCAACGTCTCAGCCGGAGCGTCCGTCAGCGCGAGCACCAACTCGACGAACTCCCCATCCTGCTGCAGACCATGCTGGGCAACCAATTGCGATACCGTCTGCTTCTCTACGCCGGACTTGCCCAGCCACCGATCGCGTAAGGCGATGATCCGACGGTAATGCGGCGCCGTCTCGGGCACACCTCGTCCCAGATTGTCGATTGCGTATTGGTTCAGCGACGGATCGCGCAGCGACTGGAGCAGACTTATCAGCTTCCCCGCCAAGACACCGACGGGACAACTGGCATTAATCTGCGCCGCTTTGTTCAGACCGCGAACAATCGCCGGTATTCCCTCGGCCCCCATCGCCATGAATCGCCGATGAGCCTGCTGACCGGCCCGCCCCCGCAATTTGCCAATGTCGTACGCGATGAAATCATCCACAATCTGATCCGACTCGTCGGTGACGGAGTCCATGGAGTGCGTCACCGACAACAGCGGGTTTGAGGTTACGGGGGGAGGCGTTGACCGCGGGCGATTGCGATTCAACAAGGCGGCATAGGGCGACGGAGCTTTGCCAAAGTCGGGGCTGGCCATCGCCGTTTGCATCCACTGCTGGAACATCGAAGGGGGCTTGCTCGGCGTCTGGTTTTCGTCAGAGCGATTCGGTGAAACCGGCGGTTGCTGCTCAGGCTGAGCGGTCTCTTCGGGAGCCGAAGACTGGGCGACACGCGGCAAGTCTTCTTCCTGATCCGCGCCGCGAATCGGCGAGGGATCGGCCGCCTCGTTGGTCGGAAGTACGACCGATTGTTCACCTCGTTGGTACTCGTCCGCGCCAAACGAGATCACCAGCGAAACTCCACGCGAGCCGCTTGGTCCCGGGTCCCCCGTCCAGGGACAGGACAGCGAGGCAATGAGCAGAAAACTGACCAGATGGAGAACCAGACTGCAGAGCCAGAAGGGAATCGCGGACTGCCACTGTCGAATCAGATCGCGTCGCCGTCGGCGTGGATCAAAACGCTCCGCCAGCGATTCCGCCGGATTCGCGGCCGCGGCAGCAGAAGAGTTGGCCGTCGGATCTTGGCTCAAAGGTGATTCCACAACGAGTTTTCCGGGCCAGAAGATGCAGACTCAGCGTGTTCTGCGGCGAAACAACACTCCATCCATTCTTATGATTCTAAAGGCCCGCCGCGGAAGAGCAAGCTTCGCCGGCGAGGTGCATCCCGGTGGGCCGTGCGACCGCACGACGAGAAACTCCCGCCAGTGGACCCGCTTCACACGCAGATCGCCTCGCGATTCAACGAAATTCTTCGACAGATAATCCGCGCTGCAACCGGTCTTGCTGATACGCATCGTACAGGACAATCGATCGAATCAAACCTCCGGAAAGTGCGAGGCAACAGAGCAGCAGCCCCAGAACGGCGGTCAGGGGACGGGGACTTCGCAAGCCGAGCAACCCGAGCAGGAATCCGAGAATCGCGGGAACGGACGACCACAGCGTCCAGATGCTGGTCAGCAGCGCGAATCCCCCAAGGATCACGGCCGAAGGCGAACTGCACTCATGAATCGCGTTCCGGCTGGATCGAAGCGTTCTCTTCAAAGGGCTCATGAACGGCGAGTCGGGTGACCTTCGCGGCGTCGGCGTCACTTCGCCCTCCGTCAACGTCGCAGCGACCGGGCCGTCGCCATCTTCCTTCTGGGGTGGCCGACGCACCGGCGGCAGGCCGCCTTGATCGGGAATGGCAGAAAACGAGTGACCGCAGCGCCAACATCGATTGACGGCTCCGAGCAATTCTTCGCCGCAATGACCGCAGATGACCGCCATGGTGAGGCTAACCGATTCTTCGAATGCTGGCCGCCGAATTGCCAGTCTAGATCCAGCATAACACGCAGACCGCACTTCGTTGATCCGCGGGGTAATGGCCCCGACTCCGTTCCATCCAACCGTCCGCATTGCCTGTCCCCGCGTTCGTCCGCGCTGATCCGCGGCTCAACTCATCCCATCTCCCCATGGCCCACCCAGATTGGTCGCATTGCCTGTCCCTGCGTTGGTCGCATTGCCTGTCCCTGCATTCTCGCTCGAGAGTCAAAGAAGAAACCACGGATTGTACGGATGGGGCGGATACCCACCGATCGATCAGCGCGCATCCGTCTCCTCCGTCGAATCCGTGGTCCCTCTCTCGCTCCGGTCTCCTCTCTCCGCCAGACCGTTCGCATAGCCTGTCCCCGCGTTTCCCCGCGCTGATCCGCGGCTCAACTCTTCCCGTCTTCCCATGGCCCGCACAGACTGGGGCGGAATCCAAGAACCCCGACGGCCACCGATCGTCAGACGGCGGCTTGGCGCAACCAGATCAGCAGGAAGGTGAGTAGCGGCAGACAACCGACGACCAGGGCAATGGTGACCATCGACCGGGGCGGGGCGACACGACGGACCTTCAGCGTGATGGGAGTCAACGCCAGGGTGATCAAGCCGGCCAAGAGGGCAATCAGCAGAAAGGTCACCGAGAGCACACGAGCCCTCTCCGATGGCCCAGCCAAGACGAACCAGACTCGAGAGCCTACACCAACGCCTTCCGCCGCCAGGGTAGCCAACAGCGACAGCATCCAAGCGACGGTGGCCGCTTCCGCCGTCCGGGATTCACGGTCTGCATCCGAGGGAGTTTCTCGACGGCGTCTTAGTCGCTTCGGTTTCGTCATCGCGATCAATCTCGCTCGACCCCGAAAAAACTCCACAGCAATGGCAAGACGGCTCCCGCTCCTGAACACAGCCCCTTTCGGTCGCGCGGCTCCAGCCTCCAGCCTTATGCCTCACGCCGAAACCATCAACTGACAGAAACGCTGAAAAAGGTAACGGCTGTCGTGCGGACCCGAAGATGCCTCGGGATGATACTGGACGGAAAACGCGGGTACCTGGGTGTGCCGCAGACCGGCGACGGTGTTATCGTTCAGATTCCGATGGGTGACGACCAGAGTTTCGGGCAGCGACGATTCCTCGACGGCGAACCCGTGGTTCTGGGCGGTGATTTCGACTTTCCCCGAGTCGAGTTCCAGCACCGGCTGATTGGCTCCGCGGTGGCCGAACTTCAACTTGAACGTTTGGGCACCGCAGGCAAGCGCCAACAATTGGTGGCCCAGACAGATGCCGAAAATCGGCTTCTTGCCGAGCAGTTGCCGGATGGTGTCAATGGCGTAGACAAGCGGCTCCGGATCCCCGGGACCGTTGGACAGGAAAACTCCGTCCGGCTGATGCCGCAGCACCTCCTCCGCCGTGGCTGTCGTTCCGGGCAGAATGGTCACTCGGCATCCGAGTTCGTGCAGATGGCGGGCGATATTCCATTTCATCCCGAAGTCGAGTGCCACGACATGGGAGGCTTCCTGCGGGGCGGATGATTGCTCATCCGGTCGGGTCAGTACCGCCAGCTCGTTGAGCGACTCATTCCACTGCCGCGGTTCGGGTGGCACGACCTCGCGAACGAGGTCCCGCCCAACGAGGCCGGGACTGGCTTTCGCCTTGGACACGAGACTCGCGTCGTCCAGATCTTCCGTGGAAAGGATGCCCTTCATCGCGCCCTGGTTGCGAATCCGCCGCACCAGAGCGCGTGTGTCGATCCCGACCAACCCGACAATGCCATGTTGTTTCAGATATTCCTCAAGTTCTCCCTCGGCGCGGAAGTTACTGGCGATCCGGCTGTTCTCGCGCACGATGAATCCGGCCAGATGGGGCTTCCAGCTTTCAACATCGACGGGATTCACTCCGTAGTTACCGATCTCCGGATAGGTCATCGTGACGATTTGGCCACGATAGCTAGGATCTGTAAGGATTTCCTGATAACCGGTCATCGACGTATTGAAACAGACTTCCCCGTCGACTTCTCCGGTTGCACCGAAGGATTCTCCCGTGAACACGGTGCCGTCTTCCAGCGCGAGTTTAGCAATTCTTTTCATGAATCTTCCAATCGAGGCGCAGTTTCACACAACTACCGCAGGGCACCGAGGCCGGGCAATCGTGCAACTCCCTAGTCTAGCGACAATTCTCGACGACGGCTCGCAGTCCGTACCTAAAGTAAGGGGTCAGCGCGTCCCGATATCTTTCTGTACGGCTGTGGGTCTTCGAACGAACTCCCTAGGACGACGTTCGAGCAGCCAATTTGTGGGTCCTTGTTGCGGCGAGCAAGGACCCATTTTTTTTGGCCCCGTTGTTTTGATAGCAGGTCTCACCCTCTCGGAAAAGGCCCGGGGCCTTCGAGCGCCCGTTTTGAGGATGTGCAGTTGCTGATTCGGGCCGACCACGAATACTCGAAGGACCGAGTCTTGAGTGTTCGCGTAGCCGAATTCGTGAGAATTCGGGGGCTGCGCTGGTGGGTCCGCCCGGCGAGAAACGTCCGAATTCTCACGAATTCGGCTACGTACTCTCGAAGTGCCCACTCCAAGACTTCGCGCTACGGATTTCCATGGGATATCTGCCGCGACTCCACTCAGCTCTGGACGACGGTCTGCGGACTTGTTGGCACCGGGGTGGATTTGATCTCACGATCGAGGCAGCGGCCGATTTGTCGCACCGCCTGGCGCAGTCGATTTTCGTTCTCGACGAGGGCCAGTCGCAGAAACCCCTCCCCAGCCTCTCCAAACCCGCTGCCAGGGCTGACAGCGACGTCAGCTTTATCCAGCAGCATCATCGCGAAGTCCATCGTGTTCATCCGCTGTCGCCAGACTTCGGGGATGGGGGCCCAGACGAACATGCCGGCCTTGGGCGGTGTGATTTCCCAGCCGATGCGGCGGAGCCCCTCCACCAGCACATCACGCCGTCGCCGGTAGACCTCGGACTGACGCTCCACAGCTGCTTCCGTATGTCGAAGCGCAACAATCGCGGCAATCTGGATGGCTTGGAACATGCCGTAGTCGTAGTAGCCTTTAATTGTTCCCAGCCCCCGAATCATCTCGGCATTGCCACAGCAGAAGCCGACTCGCCAGCCGGCCATGTTGTAGCCCTTACTCATCGTCGTAAACTCGACGCCCACATCGATCGCGCCCGGCGCGGCCAGAAAGCTGGGCGGCTTGTAGCCTTCGAATCCGACATCCGCGTAGGCAAAGTCGCTGATCACCATAAACCCGTAACGTTTCGCCAGCTTGACTACTTCGACGAAAAACTCCGGCTCCACGGTGGCTGTCGAGGGATTGTGCGGATAGCAGATGATCAGGAGCTTCGGGCGCGGATAAAGATGCTGGCAGGTGTAAGCGATATTCGCCAAGAATTTTTCACTATCGGCCACTTCCAAGGCAATGACATTCCCCGAGGCCAGGGCTACAGCGTAGGTATGCACCGGAAAATAGGGGGCGGGCACAATCGCGGTGTCTCCCGGCCCCATCAGTGCCAGGCACATGTGGGAAAAACCCTCCTTGGAGCCCAGACACGTCATGACCTCGGTGTCCGGATCGAGCCGTACACCGAATCGACGGAAGTATTTGCTAGCAACCTCTCGCCGGAGGTTGAGGATCCCATTGGACTTGCTGTAACCGTGATTGCCGGGGTCGTGTGCCGCGACAGCCAGCTTCTCGATCACGAGCTCCTCCGGCGGGTCGGACGGATTCCCCATCCCGAGGTCAATCACATCATTTCCGGAACGCCGCTTCTCGTAGAGCAGGTTGTTAATCCGTCCGAACATGTAGGGTGGCAACCGGTACACGCGGGAAGCCAACTGGATCGGAAACGGCTTGCTCGCCGACGGCTGGGAAGGCGCTTCGACTTGGTCAATCTCGTATTCAGACATGGCTCGGCCGCAAAAGTCCGGGGCGAAAGGCAAGAAGGCATGGAAGCGAACACTGCTATCTAAGATAGACGGCCGACACCTTCTAGGGAACGGTCCCCAACCTCTCTTTCCCTGGGCCCCACCATGGCTCAGAGTTCGCGGCCCGCCGTGGCGCGATTTTCCACCGGGTGTAGCCGAAGTCGTGAGACTTCGGAGGCACTGCGGTAGGATCCGAATTCTCACGAATTCGGCTACGGGCCGATTCCTGGAATGAATGACGCGAATCATCGCCACTCCAGAGCGTCCACACTCACGGCGCACTCGACGTCGGACGCTCGCCGGGAGTGTGTGCCGTGGGCATCGGCGCACGGATCGCTTCTTGCCAGGCCTTCAGCTGGGCGTGGAGCTCCTGCGTCACTTCGGGCATGTCCGCCGCTCGGTCGTTGGTTTCACCAAGGTCCTCGTGCAGGTTGTACAGTTCCAGGCGTCCGTCCTCGAAAAACTCCATCAATTTCCATTCGCCGCTTTGGATCAAACCGACAGGCGTCGTCCGCCAGCGATTGGCTCCCGCGCCAAGGTAGCCGGGGAAATGCTGATAGATTGCCTCACGCTCCAGCTGCGCGTTGGCATCACGGAACAGTTGGACCAGGCTTTCGCCGTCGAGCACCTGGCCTGCCGGCGGCGCAGCACCGGCGATTTCCAGAAAAGTCGGAAAGATGTCGACGTGGATCGTCGGAACCTCGCAGATCGATCCTGGCTGCGTAACGCCAGGCCAACGGATGATGAAGGGAACTCGCGTGCCTCCTTCATAGAAACTGCCTTTTCCGCACCGTAGCGGGGCGTTATCGGTCACGTCGCCACGTTCCTTGATCCCTTCTCGCACATACCCACCAACGCCCCCGTTGTCACTGGAAAAGATCAGTACCGTCTGCTCTGCCAAATTGAGCTCATCAAGCAGCTGGATCAGGCGACCGACACTTTCGTCCACGCTGGCAATCATCGCTGCATACGTTGGATCGTGATGACCGCCGACTGCCGGCTTAGACTCGAATCGCGCGATCAAGTCGGGTTTTGCCTGGTAAGGAGAGTGCACGCCGAAGTGCGGCAGGTACAAGAAGAAGGGCTCGTCTCGATGAGCCCGGATGAAATCGACCGACCGATCCGTCAGGAAGTCGGCGAGGTATTGGCCTGCGGGGTACTCAACCTTCGGGTCGGTCGGAAAGTCAAAATGCTTTCCATTGCTGACAATCGCCTCATCGAAACCGCGATCCGACGGGTGATAGCCATCCTTTTGACCGAGATGCCACTTGCCAAACATGGCCGTTGCATAACCGGCTTTCTTCAGCGATTGCGCAATCGTCGTCCGATCCAGAGGCAGAACCGTCACGTTGTCGACCGGCCGAAGGTTTCGCTGCCACCATCGAAACCGATCAATGCCACCAACCGTGTAGACACCCGTGCGCGGTGCATACTGGCCGGTCATCAGCGCGGCTCGAGTTGGCTGGCAGTTCGCACACGTATGGTACGACGTGAACCGCATTCCCTGCGCTGCAAGACGATCGATATTCGGCGTCTCGTAATAGTCACTCCCATAGACTCCCGTATCGGTCCAGCCAAGATCGTCCGCCAGGACGAAGATGATGTTCGGTTGCTCGCGAGCCTCAGTCGGCGCAACCCTCATGATGAAGAACGTAACGAGAGCCAGCAGGCCCGAAATCACACGCGTGGTTGCGATCATCTTGTTTCTCCGTTGCCGATCAATTCGTCCAATCCGTCGATCTGCCATCGTCAGACTTCCTTTCCGTTGCGGCTTCCGGTCGCGGCTTCCGGTCGCCCAGCAACCGATTATCTCCGCTCGGCGAGTCGCTGCAAACACCGGAAGCCGTAGGCGAGGACTGCGCGTGGGTTTGCAGGGAAATGCAAGGGAGGGAGCCGCGGAGGAACGCGGAGAGACGCCGAGCGGCAGGTCCACGGTGAGAGGAACCGGAATGGGGAGCGAACCACGGCGAAAGAAGGTGGGGACCACAACAAACGACCTCAAACCCCGCAGCCCGCTATTGACAGTCCAACGCGTCCCCTAGAATGATCTGGGTTTTTACGTCGCCCTGGATTGCATCAGGAGGAAAAACATGTCGCAGCGATTTGCTTGGGGATCGACCATCTTATTGCTTGGTGTTGTTTCGATGGGAAGGGCAGCCGACAACATGAAGGCATTTCCGCCGGCGGACGAGGGAATGGTACGCTACGTCTTGCAACTGCCGGAACAAGACGATGAAGACGCATGCAAAGTCGAACTCATCGTGGGCAAGACCGTCGAGCTGGACGAAGCGAACCGTTATTTCTTTGGTGGACAGATTGAAGCGGTCAATATCGAGGGTTGGGGCTTCACTCGCTATGTTGTGCCTCAACTCGGCCCGATGGCGGGCACACTGATTGCCGTCGATCCCGACGCGCCGAAAGTGCCGCGCTTCATCCAACTGAGAGGCGAGCCGTACCTGATCCGCTACAACAGCAAATTGCCCGTCGTCGTTTATGTGCCCGAAGGCGTCGAGGTACGGTATCGAATCTGGAAGGCGGATCCGGATGCGAAATCGATGGAGCAGGGCTGATCGGAACGAAGCGGAACGAAGCGGAACGAAAAAGCCTCCATCGCCGAAACAAGCAGGGGAACTCAGAGCGTCCTCAGACTTCCCCAAACGCACACCCAGCGCCCTCGACAGCCGCAGGGACGCGTTTGCCACTCGGCAAACCGACCCGATTCTCGTTCCCCCGGAAGAATGGTCGGCAGCCGAAGATCCGTCTCCGCCGCACCGCGAACCCCTTCGCTAGCGCTTCGGGTTTCCGCTTGGGGAAGTGCACGCTGGTACGAAACTTGGTACAAGGGATGGTTGTCCATCGGTCCCCACGTAACACAAGGGTCGAATTCATGATCTGTCCCCATTGCAAGAAAGAAATTCCGGACACTGCCGCGGTGTGCCCCCATTGCGATGCCTCAATCAGTGATGAATTCACTCCTGAAGAAGAAGCAGCGGCCCTGGAGCTGATGGCCAATCTGGGCCCCGACGTGATGAAGGAAATTAACGAGGCGTTTAGCGCGAGCGATTCGTGCGAAGAATTTGTCAATCGCATCCTGATTGGCGACTGCCCCAAGTGTGGCAGTTCCAAGACCAGCGACTGCGAAAATGATCCCAAGATTCAGGATCCCTGCGTTGCTCGCTGCGCGGATTGCGGACAGCTCTGGTGCCCCGACTGCGGTGAACTGTTCAAAGATGGCAGTTTCAGCGATCACGACTGCCCCGCCTGGGCAGGGATGGATTTCGACGAGGATGAAGATTTCGAAGGCGACCTTTCCGACGACGAGTAACGGCTCACCGTGCGGAGGGAAAGTCATCCTCGACAGGAGAACAGGAAAATGCGTTCGTTCACAATACTCTGCGCTGGCATCCTACTGTGCGCGTTTTCACCCACGCCTGCCAACTCCGCCGATGATGCAACACGCGCGAAGTCCCCGCTCGACGAGCTGCCTTCGTACATCCGCCGAGTAACCCACTTTGGCCAGCGGGCGGACTGGTCACACGACGGCAAACGACTGGTGTTCCTGTCCAAGACGTTTGGAGACGCCTACGAAGTCGAATTGGCGAGCGGCATCATCCGACCGATCACGCACCACTTTTTCCACGAGGGCTTCACGCGCGTGCTGTACTTGGCCAATGGTGACTTCTTGTTGTCCGGTTCGCGCACATTCGACGCGACGGAGCCGTGGAAGAGCCGCAACGAGAGCCATGCCGAATTGTGGGTCCTGAAGGCGGACCTATCCTCTCCGCCAACACCGCTCGGCGAGCACTGTAGCGAGGGCCCGGCGGTCTCGCGCAAAAACATGCGGATTGCCTGGACCCAGGGCAATGCCTTCTATCAGGCGGACGTCGTCGATCGCGACGGCAAACCATCGCTTGCAAATAAGAAGATGATCCTAAACGCAAAGGATCTTCCATTCAAGACCGGCCTGGAAACGCAAAACTTTCGCCCACCTAATGAACAGGAATTGATCTTCAGTGCGTATGGTTACCAGGGCACGGAAGTGATGGGCCTGAACCTCCAAACGGGAGAGGTCGTCAATTACTCGCAGGCTCCGCAGCAGTACGATGAACCGGAAGGAATTTTCCCTGATGGACAGCATACATTGGTCGAGTGCGATGCGCACAACCACCAGGGAAGCCAACATATTGACATCTACAAGTTGGCCCTGGACGGCAGCGGCAAGTACGAACGCATCACGTACTTTGGCGAGTACCCCGGATACAAGGCCAGCAATCCGGTCGTCAGCGATGACGGACGCTTCATCGCCTTTCAATTTGCCCGCGTCGGCGACGTTGCCGGCATCGGGCGCGGGCTGTTCGTACTCGACCTGCAGGCCCGCGAAAGCACGAAATAGCCCCCGCCAACTCGCCACAGCTTGCGCCATTGACGTCCTCGCCCTGTTCGGAACATGCTGCGTGCGGGTCTCCCGACCCACTGCTGTAAATACGTTCGATGGACCATGTCCTGCAACGCCTACCCGGTTTTGCCTAACGTATTTGAACGAAATCGCGTTCCGAGTGGACTTAAGGAAGAGAAGCAACCACGGATTTGACGGAGGGGACAGATCGTCACGAACCAATCCGCGGACATCCGTTTTATCCGTGCGATCCGCGGTTCCTCTTCTCGATCTTTGGTTCCGCTCGACTTGTGCGTAACAACTAAGGCGAATTCGCTCTAAGCCGTTAAGAACAAGCTGGATAACCACCAAGCAACCTAGACATTCGGGTCAGGAAACCATGTTGCTTGTCACATGCCCAACCTGCGGCCAGAAGTATGCTCTGCCGAAAGAATCAGCGGGGACAACAAAGCGATGTCGGCAATGTCAGTCGACAATTCAAGTGCCCGGCCAGCAGTCCACCGTCGCTGAGAAACCGAAGAAGAAAAAGCTCGTCCTGCGTCCGCCGCGGCGACAGCGTCCCGTCGTCTGGATGGCTATGGGCGGCATGATGACCGCCTTCGTAATGGCGGCGGGACACACCCTCTGGCATCGGAAGAATCCGGTCGAGACACCCCAGCAACTCTATCAACCGATCAGTGTCGGTGGCGATGCCCAAGAATTGAACGATGCACAACGAATGTACAACAAATCGATGGGAGCGATTGTGTACATTCAGAAATACCGGGAAGGTCTCTGCCGCGGACACGGGTCAGGATTCTTCCTGTATCCCGGTGACAAGATTGTCACGAATTACCATGTGATCGCCGACAGCGATTTCGCGTTGATTGAGACTTACTGGCGACAGCAGTTTCGTGTCGACAAGATTCTGGCATTCGATCGCGAGCGAGACTTGGCTGTCTTGCCAACACCCAAGTCGATCAAACCGCACTCGGTCCGATTAACCGAACGACCGCACGAAATCGGAGAGCGCATTTTTACCATCGGCTCTCCGCAGGACGTGCGGTTTGGGATCTCGGAAGGAGTGATCGTCGCCATGGGCGAACTGCTCAGCTCGCATCGCGGAGCCCTTGTGCAAGCCGACATCAGTGCGGCACCCGGTGCCAGCGGTTCCCCCTTACTGGATCGCGATGGACGAGTGATTGGAGTCGTCGCACGCGGTTCCCCCATGGAACGCAAATACACCTATGCGGTCCATTCGGACGAACTGCGAAAGATGCTGACCCAGGAGTTGATCCCCACCTCGTTCGTTCAGGGACTGTGACTTCCACCGGGTGTTCTCAGGTCGAGCGACTTTTAAGTTGTTGGTTCACCGGAGCTTATACACCCTCCCGCGCGGAGGTCGTGCGGCTTTTAAGTTGCTGGTTCGAACGGAGTTACTTCACCCTCCCGCGCGCGGGAGGGTCGGACGCGCAGCGTCCGGGGAGGGTTTTTCGTGAACGAGCAACACGCGTCGAATCCGTTGCGCACTCCGCCCTCTCCAGGCCTGCCGGCCTGACTCTCCCAGAGGGAGAGTGAATCCTGTTCATGAACGCCTGAAAAACCAACACTTCTAATCTGCACGACCTCCTCAAGCGGGAGGGAAGAGAGAACCATGAAATGAGAAGTTTCAACCCGTGGAGATCCGCAGCATCCGTCCCATCCGTGGTTCCTCCCGATCTCCCAAGGTCACGCCCAAAACCCTACTCATACTCCAACCAAGCCGTCGCCTCGCAACTCTTATCCACAACGAAGCGGACCCAATAAGCTTGAAATGCCTCAGGAAACTCGTGCACGAACTCCTCTCCCGCCGCGACCGAAACCTGCTTGTAGCAAACCCAATCGCCTTCACCGGTAATGTCCACCTCGACGGTGAAGGCGACAGGCGCCGTTGCCGCATGGCTTAGACGCAGCTTCTTGCGATCGAATCCGGTCATCAGATACGGATCGGACTTCTGCTGAGCTTGTACGGACGTATTGTTCCACACGCCACCAGAACCGACCGGCTTGCCTAGCTTCCATAGATCATCGACGACGCCCACCCAAAGCGCAACTTTACCGTCGTCGGAGCGGACGATGTGTGGACTGTCGGCCTTCGCGTCCGCGACGACTCCCGTCAGGACAAGCAGCCCGCGGTACGAACAGTAATCTTTGATCCGCAGGTTGTGGGTCGTGATCGGCCGGATCTTGGCGAACCCACCCGCATTCCGTGCCGGCAGTTCATAGAAGATGCCGGAACAGTTAAACAGGTCGCGTTCCGTGACAACTTCTCGATCGACCCGTTCTGGGCCGAGTAGCCCTGGCTGATCGAAAGCAGTACTTCCTCTCGGCAGTCGCCAGCGATGTCCCTCGTCGTCAACGTAAATCACGGAAGCTCCATCAACTTGAAGCACATCCGTCGGTACCGGTACGGCGTTAATCAGCCAATCGTGTGCCGCCTGGTCTTCGATTCGCTTTAGCTGCAAGTCGCCATCCAGCTCGTAATACCCCGTGCCGCTCGGCTCACCGTCGGCAATCGTTGTTGCGGCAAAGGCAAGCGTCTTGAGTTCCGCACCACGCACGCGAATTAAGCCGCCCGACAGGTTCCTCGTGGTCGGATCCGCCACTCCTTCGAAAACGAAGCGAGAAGACGCGTCTTCCAAATCGGGAGCGCGAGGCTCCTGCCGAGCCGGGAGTTGCGGCGTCTCTGGCTCGGCCGGAGCCTCGCCCTCCCGGTTCTCAGTTTTCCAACCATCCCCGAGATCTCCAGACCGTGAATCTTCATTCGCGTAATGAAACTGGACCGTGACACGGTCGCAGTCACGATCCGTTCGCACCCGAATCCACTGGCCTGCTTCGCCGGCCGCGAACGATTCCCACCGATACGAACCGGCCGGGACAATCACTTCACGTACGACTTGCCATTCACCGTCACCGACCTCATCAATCTCAAACCGAAACGTCACGGGCTCCGGACTTTCGTGCACGATGTGAACTCCACGCCGTGCGAATCCAGCAAATAAGTACGGATCGCTCGCCGTATCCTTGGACACCGGGTCGTTGACCCACACTGCCCCGCGACCGATCGGGGGACCGAGCTGATCGAGAAGCTCGGGCTTGACGAACCAGAGATTCGAATGCGACTGACCGGGCGGTTCCAGCTTGCCCTTGGCACGTCGCGTGTTCAGGAATTCGCTCTTCGCCGTATCGTCACAGCCAAACACAAGCCGATCATTCCACCGACAGAAATCCCCGATGACTTTCAGGTAGGTCGAACGTGGTGCGATGCCCGCGGAGTTCGCGCGCGAAAACGTGCGTGGAAATCGCCAGAGCATCCCGTGCATCGTCATCAGCAGGTCGTCTTCGCCAATGTCGCGGATGCGCGGCCATTCGGTGTTCCAGCCGTGTGCTCCATCATACGTGTGACTTGCTTTGGGAAGACGATACGTCGACCAGATGCCGCGGTCGAGCAGCATGAGCAACAGCGAGCGATGATCCCAGCCGATCGACCAGACGGGGTCCGTATCGGGATGCGGATTGCCATAGATGCCTCCCGGTCCGGTGACTTCCGTGAACTGATTGCGGCACACAACCTGCCAGTCCGCATCGCCACCGCTCCACTGAGCCAAACACCCCGACGGAATGTCCGGTCGCCGACGAGCTTCCGCCGACGGTTCGCCGTTGTTCGCGTAGATCAATCGCGATTGGCCGCTGTAGAGTCCTTTCCCGTGATAGCCGGGCAGGTTCGCTCGGCGCCGATCCAGTGGATCGTCTTGCGATGCGTCTGTATTGCCGCCGGAGAGCTGCTGCTGGTCGTCAGGATATAGCTCGGTCACCTCGAGCGATCGCACATCGACCTCAAAAAAACCTTCCTCCATCGTGGCGTAATAGACTTTCGTCGCCGGTTCGATCAAGTGTCGCGCGTTGCCCGTCAGCCGCCCGAACATTTTGTCTGGCGGAATCACGCGCACGTTCGCGCTCGCATCGATCACGTACGGGCCAATCAGCAACTGGTTTGATTCCCGGTGAATCATCCGGTTGGCCGGCGTACCCCCGACACTTTCCGGATGGGGAATCAGTTGCAGGTCCGGCGTCAGCTCATACAGCTTGTCCGACGACCCGCCTGGCTTGTGCGGTGAGTACGTTACCAACCACAACCGATCCGCCCACGGCACAACGGCTCCCGTACCGCATTCGCCTTGATCATTGAAGTACGCCAAGTGCGGATAGATACCACTCACCTGCCGCAGATCGGCTGCATGAGAGAAGGCAGCCAGAATCACCGCCGCAACCAAGCAGCCACCCGCCGCCCGACAGAAGCCCGAAAACGATCCCATCACCGTCTCCCCCAATCGCTCTGCGCCCCTCCGCGTCTCCGCGGTCTCTGCGTTTCCATCCCTTAATCCGAAGAAGATTCTAACGCAGAGGCCGCAAAGGAGCAGAGCACCGCAGAGATAAAGGGGGGGTGGGAGTCACTCCATGTTACGGACTGTGGGTACGGATTGACTTACAGCGAATCGTCGTCGTTTGTGTCGCGGCCGTAGATTGCCTGGAGTGCCTTGGCTAGTGGATCGTTGGCAAATTCGTGCTGGAAGCCCTCAGCATCCAGCCAAGGATTCCCACCGACGCCTTCATGGCCACCCTCACCCGATCGGAGCGCCGGACCATGATCTGCATCCAACGCCCACTGCAGCGCAGCAACTCGACCCGACGCATCTTCGAGGTTCAGCGACTTTAGCAGTTGGTCGATGGCGACGTTGAACGACTCGGGTGAAGCAACCTCCATCGCGCCATCATTAACGGCTTGGCCTTTGCTCAGACCAGGCGGGGTCTTCTTGGTCGGGGTCTGATCACCACCCGAATCCGTTGTATCCTTCACCGGTTTTCCCTTTTCGTCGTCCTGGTTGGTGAGGACGGGGACTGAGATGCTCAGTGGTCGTACCCTGACA
>CAZFWV010000148.1:0-15394 GCA_964522605.1 uncultured Pirellulaceae bacterium | reverse complement strand
CGCGTCTCGACCCCAGGCACCCAATTGCCGAAGTTGTTCTTGAGTCATCCCTAAGGAACGCCTCAGAAGCAATTTCCGCGTTTCACCGCGCGGACGTCGCCCCACGGGGAGGGCGAATCTTCCGCGGCCCGCTGGGCACGCGGTTAAACGAGAGGACCGGATTCGGCCCTGAGAAGTTGAACTGTGGCCCATCTTGGTCGTCCTCGCAGAAGTAGGCCAAATTGTCCCAAGTCGGCATTGATGCGTCTGCCGGCCGATTCCTATCCAGTTCGCAGGGTTGGCAAGCGTGCCGACTTGAGACAAGTCGGCCTGCAGGGGAATGCCCGAAATCTCCGAATTCTCCGGTCGACTTGAGCTGCAGCCAGAATCTGCAAAATGCTCACGTGCACCGGGCTTAATGAAAATCCTCTGCTTGGAATTGAAACAGAGCGTTCGAGTCAGGAAGATGAAGACTGTTGTTGGGTTAGCAGAATCACGGCACACGGACTTCACCTCACGTGGCAACTCCGGAATCTCCATCCGACAAGCAGCCTCCTCAGCCGCGGCAACAATTCGTGACAACCCAATGGAGCGTTGTGCTGGCGGCCGGAGGAACCCATCGTGAGGAATCCGCCGCGGCGCTTTCACAACTCTGTCAGATCTACTGGCATCCGCTCTACTCATTCGTTCGGCGCCGTGGTTTTTCTGATGCCGATGCGCAAGACCTGACACAGGCATTTTTCGCGCATCTAATCGAAAAACGAACCCTGGGGATCGCCAATCCACAGCGGGGTCGATTCCGTTCGTTCCTGCTTTCGTGTATCGATCACTTCTTGTCGAATGAACGAGATCGAGCACTTGCAAAGAAGCGCGGTGGTGGCCGTCAACCACTGTCACTCGATGCAGCCCATGCAGGGGGACACATCGATCGAGAGCCAACGGATGAATTCACGGCCGAGCGGCACTTTCACCGGCAGTGGGCGTTGACAATGCTCAAGCGGGTGCTCGACCGCCTAGCCGACGAGTACACCCGGCAAGGCAAGACGCGACAATTCGAATTGCTCAGCGATTGCCTATCGACCGACAGAAAGCGATTACCCTATGCACAGTTGGCTGCCGAACTGGGGATCAGTACGGAAGCTGCAAGGCAAGCGGCTCACCGGATGCGCCAACGCTACCGATTTCTGCTGCGCGAGGAGGTGGCTCGGACCTTGGCCGATCCGACGGAAGTCGACGACGAACTTGCCGATCTATTCCAGGCTTTGGAGCGTTAGAGGCTACGAGGACGTGTAGCGCGGCTTCTGCCCCGCTGGCTCGCAGGTCGCGTGGCTTTTGCCTTTCGGCCTCATAAGAGGTCAAATCACTCTCCCGCCACGATCTCCCTCGCTCATGCTTCGGGTTGCGATGGAGCAAATCTCGCCGGATCGGCAGAGCCTATTAGGGTCGCACGGCCGTAGGCCGTGGGTTTAGCACGCACCAAAAGCCGCGCGACCTCCTCGAACGAGGGGCGAGCAAGAAGGAAATAAGCTCAAATTGATTTCGGCGCGTCACGTCTTCGGCCAATTGCTTTAGTACCAGGTAGAGCATGAGAGTGTAAAATTCCGGGAGAACCCGTCCATGGCTGAATCTCGATGTTGCTCCACCTGTGGTGCCCCGATCCCGCCCGATGCACCTGGCGGGCATTGCCCGCGGTGTCTGATCGATTTGGGCTTTGAGAATCAAGAAAAATCGGCCGCGGAATGCGAAGCCGCAGCCAGCCGGGCGGCAGCAGAGCGATTTGTTCCACCGCCGGCAGAAGAAGTCGCCAAACTCTTTCCGCAGCTGGAGATTCTGGAATTTCTCGGAGCGGGCGGGATGGGCGCAGTCTATAAGGCTCGTCAGCCGAATCTGGACCGTTTTGTCGCGGTAAAGATTCTGCCGCCAGAAGTCAGCCAAGATCCCGCATTCGCCGAACGCTTTACGCGGGAAGCGAAATCGATGGCGCGCTTAAATCACCCTGGAATCGTCGCGATCCACGACTTCGGCAAGGCCAACGGGCTGTTCTACTTCATTATGGAATTCGTCGATGGTGCGACGCTGCGACAGACGATGCAAACGGGCTGTCTGAAGCCCAAGGAGAGCCTGGCGATCGTTACGCAAATCTGCGAGGCGCTGCAATACGCTCACGATGCGGGCGTAATGCATCGCGATATCAAGCCAGAAAACATTTTGCTCAACAAACAGGGCCGAATCAAAATCGCCGACTTCGGCCTATCAAAATTGATACTCCATGACCGGATCGCGCCATACGCCGACGAAGCGGCATCTCTTACGGATACTCATCAGATCATTGGCACGCTTCGCTATATGGCACCGGAACAACTTCGCGACACCAAGCGCGTCGACCATCGCGCCGACATCTATTCGCTTGGCGTAGTCATCTACGAAATGTTAACGGGCGATGTACCGGCAGGCCACTTCGCACCGCCGTCGCGAAAGGTCGAAATTGATGTTCGATTGGATGAGATCGTGTTGCGCGCGCTGGCGGAGGAGCCATCACAGCGATATCAACAGGTAAATGAAGTAAAGACGGATGTCGAAGTCGTACAGAACACAACCGCGACAACCCCATCCGCTTCGATGGGCGACTGGAATGCTACCTTGCGATCTGGCCAGACCCAGGACTCACTAGCAGCTCGCAATCCGGTCTTCCTCGCAAATCGAATACTCACGGTGATGGGCCTTCTCATGATTACGTCTGCAGTCCTGACCATATTGCTTCAGTTCGGCGTATTTGTCGACACCTATCATTTCGACTCATTCTTCCGCCACGACGGCGTCGCAATTTCGATCTTTATTTTGCAGTGTATGGCAATTTCGACCGGCATCTTGATGATCATCGCGGGGCAATCGACACGTGAAGCAGGACCCGTTGATCGCAATGCTGGCAGCATTCCGGAACACTCGACGGAACTCCGTACTCAGAGATTATCGGGCCGTACTTCGAATGGGGTCGCGACTTGCCGGCCAACGAAGGATTTGCTGCCGCGCATTGCTGCGATTCTGGGACTGATTCCGCTCACCGCAGCATGGCCGATCACGCTGCCATTAGGAATCTGGACGCTCGTGTTGATCCGTCAGCGCGCGTGACGGACGAATCGGATCGACTGGGACGCTGCAATGCCGGTTCTGAAGCCCATCAAAAACCTGCTTGTCTTTGTTTCGACGGAAGGCGAAACGCCACAATGCCCCGGCGGATCGGCGAGCAGCAGCAGCATTGCGCACCGCCATCCAATCCCGCAAATAATTTCTGAAATGCGCGCTAGTCCAGGTCGGACGATGATTCGCAACTCAGTGGGACATCGCGTCGGAAGATGAATTGTTGTTGTTCGAAGAAACATTGAAGAGCTCTCAGAGTCAGGTCCGTACACGGAATGTTATGCCTGGTTCGCGCTTCCGCCACCTCCCAGATGCGCCGACCATTTTCCATAGTTGGGCAGAGCAAAACCGTGCTGCGTTGCATGCCGAACAGGGGAAGCGTTCGGAAGAAGTATGCCTTTCGCGCGGTCACCATTGAGGCATACGATAGACAGCAATTCTTCATGAAAACAGCTTCTCGGCAGAGATCGACCATATCCCGGATCGGCTCGATGTAGTCGGTTTCGCCAGGCACGGGCGGCGGCGGAAACGAAGTCACTTCGTCGAGCGGCGAAGCGGGCACCGGTAGGAACGAAGTGACATGACAAATCGTATTCTTGAATTGCTTCCAAGTGCGAACGCGATAGCAGTCTGGAAGCGAACTGCCCTTCTTGGCGTCAAGGACTCGCGTTAACCAACGGATGAATCGCGACGATCCGACGCCTTGCGTCTCCCAGGGGGATCTCGCCATTTCGTGGAAAACACGGCTATCGAGCACATTCAGGCTTTGGGGCAGGCTGAGGAGATCAAGCACCAATTGGGGCAACCTAGGTAGATGACGCGCAATGCTTCGAACTCGGCGAGACCGATTCCATGCGCGTCGAAAGCGGTTCCATCGTCTTGCCGTTAAGCAATGCGGATCCATCCGAGACAAGACGCGACAGGCGTCCGCCGAAAACCCGAGCCGCGTCGCGAGATCTCGTTGTTTCCCCTGCAGCAATGCCTGCAGACGGATTCTCCGTGTCGGAGGGTTACATGTCCAGGAATCGGCTTGGAGCAAAACGCCCAGAAAGAGGCCGGGATTATGATCAGCGAGAGCCGCTAGACGCGTGTTGATTGTGAGGTATCGGAGCGCGGAATATTGAACACTCGGATGGAATCTTGCGGCCCGTAGGCAGAGTTCGATTCCACCCACATCCTGAAAGAAGTCTCTCCAGGCGAGGGCCGCAATCGCGGATTCCGGATCGACAACCAAAGGGACAACTGCCGTGTAGTCGCTGAGTGTCTCATCCCACCTGCGTCGCTGTTTCAGCTCGCGGATTTGCTGAAGCGGACCGCGAAGATCCAACCGCAGGTTCGGCAAGTCGATCCACTCGCACCCATGCTGCAGATCAATCCCCGTGGCGTGGAACGGGTTCGCATTCAAACAGAGCAAGCCCCAAGGTCTTGCAACGATCAGTTTTCCCTGGTCTTCGTCATAATGGACGAGTCCATACCGCTTCCATTTCTTGACCGTCGACATCCGAGTCATTTTCGCATCCTCCGTGCGGCCCTCCAGCGTATCGACTCGGCACCCCCACCTACAACCCGCACATCTGGGGCCCCCCCAACCCCAGGACAGGCACTGCGTGCGGCGGAGCCCCCAAAGCGGGGAAAGGCACGGGTTCAAAGTTAGTTTGAATACGGCAAGCGCCGCGCCGAGGTGTTTAGCGGACGAGACCCGATTCCAGTTTTCTGGACAATCTCACTTCGCACGCGTTTGACACCCAGGTTCGACGGACTCAGGCAGTTTCGCGCCGAAAAAATAACTGCGTCTCTCGCACGGGTGTGGGTCTCAAATGTCACCCACGCGAGGTACTTCCACCGTCCAGTAGGCTTGCGGTACTTCGGCCACTTCTCCGCGACACACGCCCACCTTATGCAATAAATGTCAGGCAAAATGTCGGCATACAGTTTGTCGTCGCTTGCACCTGAGCAAACACGACATTTCGGGCTATGCCGGCCAATCTTCGAATCGCAGCCCGGGAACGCGTTCGAAATGGCCACGATTCCGCGTGAGCAGAACCATTTCGTTTGCCAAGACAATCGATGCGACGCGACGCGAAAGTCCATCGGGCCTACGCGCAACTTCGAAGTGCGGAGATCTCGGCATCTTTCGGCGGCGAAGCTCGAGAAGTAGAACTGCTCCCGCCCGAAGTGACTCCTTCGAAATCGAAACCACGCACCCACCGCAGCGCCCCTTGCGGATCGTAACTGGCGACGAAGGCGGTGTCCAATTCACTTGGATAATGGTCTCGTATTAGGCCCTGGATCGAAATCGGCAGTGCCCGAGAAACGACCACCGATGTAGGTGTTGCCAGCTGCGTCAACTGCGGGGACCAGGTTGTCCGGAATGTAGACGGCTTGCGTTCCACCGATCTGGGAGATAAAGGTCAGCAACTCACGTTTTTCGAGGCTTTCAAAAGAACGCATGCGTCCGCGGGATCGCTTCGATTTGGATCGATGGAAAGTGTGTTTGGCATTCTTGGGGTTCTTGAGGATTGGTCGCATGCCTGAAAAGGCAATCACGGACAGACAGAGCAGGAGGATCGATGCAGGTTCGGGTACTGGTTCCGCTCTGACAAGGGGCCCCTGCTCGTACCCGCCATCCTGAAGCGCGAGGACGAAGTCTCCCGTCGTGAAGTCGCCATCGCCATCCCAATCTCCTTCCAGCCATCCCGCATTTCCGTCAATTGGATCTTCGTACCGACCCATCGCAAGCACCGCGACGAGATCACCACTATCGAATTCACCATCCAGGTTCGCGTCTCCATAAAACGTCCCCTTCAAGTTGTGAACCCAAAAGTCGCGATCGTTCTGATCGACGAGTCCATCTCCCGTCAAATCAAAATCGAGCGGGTGAAGACCTTCCCGAACGGCACCAGACAACTGGTCGATGTCGAGATTGTCGAGCTGCCCGTCTTGGCCGAAATCACCGGGGGACCACGGGTGAATCGACGCGTTAATCTGCAGGCGATAGGGGTTTAACAGGGAGTAGTAGATCCAGTTCTCGCCTGCGTCACTTGAATCGGCAAACAGCGACAAGCTGCCTGGTCCGTACGTGTTTTGACTCATACCGAGAGCCGTATCCTCGTAGGACCAGACCAGAGAACCTGAATGCGTGCCGAGCACGAACCAATAGATCGAGTTTGCATCAAGGAGTACATCCTCGTCGGGCAAGAAAACGGCATCCTGGATCTCAGCCGAGAGTTCGGACACACTGAGAGTGGTCATCAGTTCGCCAATCGTCTGTCCATCCTCCGCGACGCGATACAGCCGAGCGACCACATCAGAACCCTCTGATGTTTCGGCCACCATGGCGCGGATGCTTCGCAGATCATACGCATGGTCGCCCGTGTAGAATGATTGCCCCGCCCAGTACTCCTCCGCACCGACACCGATCGGGGACTGATCTCGTTCAGGTTCGGCCAAGTTGCTGAACAGCACGTTCACGGGCTCCGAGAGTCGTTCCGAGACGATTGGCTCGATGCCCAGGTTCAATGAATTCGATGTACGGAAGTAATTGTTCTGACTGAGCAATGGGTCGGAGTCCACATCGATAATCCCCGACGGAAAATCAAAGAACGGGTTGATGAAGAGTGTCTGTTCCGGAGTGTCCAGGTCGATTGGAGTGCCGAAGTACTCGGAATAGTCGTAGTTGCAGGAAACGCACAAATACCGACCGAGGTTCGCCAGCGGCGTTCCCGTCGCGGGGTCAGTCACGATGACATCATCGTCCGTCTCGAGCAGAAGCTGAAAATCGAGTTCGGGCGCACCGAAGAACTCGGACCTGACGCCGGTAACGTCGAGTGAATGGATCTTGCCCTGCGTCGTATCTTCGACACTCAACCGGTAGTTGCTCCGCCCTGTCGCGGGATTCTCGCTCAGGAGCTGGGCGGATCGGAGTGTGAATCGCGCACCTTCGAATTGTGTGGTCGGGTTGACTGTATTCAGGCTAAAACGACGCGCCACCACCGGGTTCAGCGGCATTTGAAACTGAAAATCGGCCAGTTTCACTCGAATCAGATCACTGAACGTCAAGTCGGCATGAAATGCTGGACCAAGATCTGCAACAGGGGTCTTCAGCTCAAGCGCATCGACGTCGAAATCGACACCGAGGGCCAGGCCAATCTCATTATAAAACGTGTTGTTGAGGTGATAGGTTGGCTGCACCTCGATGACATCTGCTGCGCCGAACATCGGCTGAAGGTCGAATGATTCTCCGAGCGCAACGTTGATGCGATTTGTGGGAATCAGTTGACCATTCGCCTGCCGGTGGAGAACGGGGGTGCTGAACGCCAACTCCACACGAGGCTGCGGCGTAAATTGGATGTCCTGATATAGGCTGAGCGTGGGACCACCAAGCGTTTCGACGATGGTATAGCCAAAGGGACCGATTTCGTTCGACAAGATTCCGCCAATCACAGGGACAAGTTTCTCGAGTTGTGCCTGCAGGCTGAGGATCGGCTTGGAGGAGGTTCCGCGCAAAACACCTTCCGCCTCCACCGGACCACTCGTGACTGTCACGTCGGGATAACTCAAGGTCAACTCGCCGACGCCGGGAATCTCGATCGGTTGGCCAAATGGCACTCCGAGTTGTTTTTCACCGGCGATGTAAATACCGCCCCAGTTGACCTCCGCCAGGCGGACACGTTCGTCCACACCAATGGCTGGAGCTCGGACCGTCAACTTGTCCAAGATCGCATTGATCTCCATGAAGGCGCCCGCATTGGCACTAACAAACAGGTCGGCCCATGCCGCGGCGTAAGGAAACTCGGTGCCGAAGCTCGGCATTTCAAACGTTTCGAAGCCGGTTCCCGGCAGGTCGCGTAGATCATACCCTCCACCACCTCGAAGGCTGATCGGTGAACCAATGACTCGCGAGGGGTCGAACGGTGCGGACAAACCGGGCAAAAAGTCGGTTGTGACTTGGGAATCACGTCCGATCGCGATGGCGCCCGAATCGCGATAGGTTGTGAAATCAAGGCTCGAACGCCCCGGGTAATTCATGTGGAATCGGCCACCGTTCACGTGGTAACCGAACTCGACACCCGCCTTACCCTTGACCGATCCTCCGATGGAGACACCGACGCCGAGCAGATCGCCGATTCCCGTTCCCAGCACACCATCCAGCGCACGCAGAGCGGTCTTGACCGGGTCAAAATCGACGGTTGGCAAAGAGACATCGAATTCGCTCTGCAAGTCGTCGAAGACCCAGCTTCTTTCAAATGCTTCCCCGGGTGACCAGGGATTCTGGTTGGCGGTGCTGAATGCGACGTTCTGACGAAACTCAATCGCCCAGGCTTCGGACAAGCCAATGACTTGTATCGCCAGCAGCATCAGCCCGCAGACAAGTATCCGTTGACCGGGGAACTCGCGCGGTTTGTCTGGACGAGACCTCGGGATTTGCACTGGCGGTTCAGGTAACTCCACGAAGTACCGTCCGGTCAGGTGCGGCTGGCAGTACACGCAGTGCGGCAGGGCCGCAACCAAAGGGGAAGGGTGGCTGGCGGCTGAACGGAGTGAAGCCCCAGCTTTCCCGCAGCTGGGGCATCGCTTCGCTCTGCCACCAGCCACCCCTTCCCCTTGGCGGAATTTGCGCCGCCCGGCAAGAAACTTTCCGTTAGCAGTGCAGGGGATCCACTTGCATTTCATGGTCGACACCCTCTTTTTCCGTCTCGTCGAAGCCGGGAATCTGTGGTCCGCTTCCCGGTTGATGTGGTGGAGCACCGCTTCGCCGACCGCCCGGTTGGCACGCACCTTGCCACTGCGATCGTACCCATCGGGCAAGGAACGCCGTTTCTCCCTCCCCTATTCCGTCAAAGCGGGCCGAGTGATCCGCCAAAAAACGACGAAAGCAGAATTTCGCTACCTGTGCGGGAAAACAAGTTGCCTTGTCTCCTGCAGTAATCGCTGGCAGACGGCACGCTCCAGCTCATCATTCCAGGCAGGCGTTGTCTTGGAGGGATCGTGGTGGGGAGGCTGGTCGGCCGCCTGGGTCCATGCTTCCGCCTGGCACAAGGATTGGGTCGCCTGTTCGACGTTTCCCAAACGCTGCTGAGCCATTGCCAGAAAGCAGTAGTCCCAGGCGCGGAGCCGGCAGTGATGGGCTCCGTCTTCCAGGCATTTCACGGCCGCGGCAAGGTCACCCGTGCGGTAGAGTGCCGCGCCGTACGCCCAGGTTCCCGCATGCCAGAACGGTCGACCGGTGTCGGCAAGCTGGCCAAGCTGCGGCTCGTTCGCCGGCGCCCGAGCGCTGAGTGCGCAAGCGTAGACGGTATTGACCGCGATGTAGGGATCCGACGTTGAGCCGAATCGTTCCAGGAGTCGATCGCATGCGAGTTCGTATTCTGTCTGATTTCCGGCCAAGAAGTGTGTCACGGCGACAAGGCAGGGCAACAGAGCGTCCTCTGGATCCATGCTGGCCGCGATTGCATACTCCCGAGCGGCTTGCGTCCAATCCTCCTGCCGGGTCCGCCACGCACCTCGGTTGCGATGATACTCCGCGCGAATGATTGGCTCACTCGGTTCCAACGCGAGCGCAGCGGCATACTCCCGGTCCGCTTCGTCGTGCCATCGCAGTCCAGCCAATGCCCGAGCACGTAGCACGTGCAGCGAAATTTCGTCTGCCGACGCCATCGGTTCGCCGAGCAACAAAGACGCCTCTTGGTGGAGATATCGACATTCTAGCCAATCCGACCAACTCACCGGCCAGGCTCCCGTCGCGCCCTGGTGTACGATCCATTTCTTGTCACTCGGGTGGAGTCGATCCTGAGTCCAGCATCGAAGTGCTTCCGAGGACAGTTTCAGTGCCTGCTGTGCCTCGTGCATCTGCCCCAACCGCGCATGTGCCATGGCGAGAACGGGATAATTCAATGCGCGTGCGGGCCAATGCGGATCGATCTCCAGCGAACGCTGGCTGGCCTCGATCGACGCTTCGAATTGACCATCGCGCAATTGAGCCAGTCCGAGAATGTAATACCCCAGCGAGAGATTTGGATTGCTTTCGAGGACTCGCTGCACGCGCGAGATATTCCCAGCGGATTCTCGAGGATCGGTCGGCGCGATGGACCAAGTTCGAACGAGTTCGATGACCATCATCGGGTCGAGTGATCCCGCGAATCGCGATTGCATTTGGAGTCGCAATTGCTGATACGCGTCTTGCCGACCGGTGGACAAGTAGAGTAGGGCAAGTTGATACCAGCGGTTCGCGACGTCAGGTTCACCCAAGCGGTGGGCACGCTCGAAATCGGTGGTCGCGTGTTCCCAGAGCCCGAGCCGCGTGCACAATCGTGCCCGTTCGATCCAACCGTCGGCGTTTTCCGGTCGCAACTCAATCGCTTTCGTGTACGCATTCCAGGCATCATCCCAATGGCGTTCTTGCGTACTCCACCGACCACGCTCCAGCCATCGCTGGGATTCGCCGATTCGCTGCAACTCCTCACCAATCTGGACCGCGCGACGTTCTGCGAGGCGTTCGGACTCTTGAAGCTCAAGCATGGCCTCGCGGGTCCGCGACCGTTCAGCTCGAATGCGTGAGTTGGCGACCGACAGGATGATCAGCGCGGACAGTACGAAAAGGGAGCCGGCAGCGGCGATTGTCCACGCCAATCGATTGTGTCGCCTCAGCCATCGGCGAAATCGACTGCCGATCGTTGGCCGTCTTGCCCGGATCGGTTGGTCCTGCAGGAACCGCGCCAGGTCGTCGGAAAACTCGCGCGCGCTTTCGTATCGCTCGCAAGGCAGCTTGGCCATCGCCTTCAGGACAATCGTCTCCAGGTCGTCCGAAATCTGTCGGTTCCAATGTCTAGGCCGAACCGGTTCATCGAACACGATCTGGCGAATCAGCTCGGAACGATCCGTGGACGCGAACGCAGGTCGTCGCGTCAGCAACTCGTAAAGAGTCGCTCCCAGGGAGTAGATATCCGTTCGATGGTCCACGGGCGAGCGCGGGCTGGAAAGCTGCTCTGGGCTCATGTAACGCAATGTGCCAACCAGCTCGCCCGTTCGTGTGAGACTCACATCATTTTCATAAAGTGCCAGACCAAAGTCTGTAATCCACGACCTTCCGTCAGAATCCACGAGAATGTTCGCGGGCTTGACGTCGCGGTGGATAATGCCCTGCTGATGCGCATGCTCGAGTGCGTCGGAGATCTCTCGTCCCAGGCGACCGACTGCCCGTTCAAACGTTTCGTCTGTGTACCATACGGATTCCCTCGCCGGACATGCGGGATGCGCGATGGGGAAACGAGAGTCGGTCCGTACCGTATTCGAAAAGTTCTTGGTTTGCGCAGTGCGGGGAATCAGATGAGAAAGCGATTGGCCGTCCACATACCGCATTGCGTAATAATGCATTCCGCGTTCGCATCCGACGCCATAGACATTCACGATGTGCGGATGATCGAGTCGCGCAGCCGCCATCGCCTCTTGTTTGAAACGCTGGACGCGTCTGGGATCAAGCATCGATGCAAACGGCAGCAGCTTCAATGCCACGCGCCGGCCGAGTGAGTCTTGTCGCGCTTCATAGACGACTCCCATGCCGCCGCGGCCAATCTCTCGTACGATCTGGTAATCGCCCAACCTTTCTCCGGGTACTGAGATAAACTCAGTAGTTGTCTCCTTTCCCCAGGTTGCCATGGCCTGCAGGGTTGGCAGGATTTCCTGCATTTTGCCGCGCAGGTGTGGGTGGTCGGTCGTCAGGTGATCGACATCCACCGCCTGACCGGCATCCAATTGCTTGGTTGCAATTTCGATCAGGTCGTCGAATGATGATCCGCTGGAATTCGACGCTGGAGCTTCCCGGACGGTCATTGTTCGTAGTCGCCGCGTACGGAGTGAAGTTGATCGTGAAGACGTTCGAGCGCCCGGCGAAGTCGGGATTTTGCTGCGTTGGTGTGCACATTCAGCACGGCGGCGATTTCAGGAACGCTCTTCTGCTCCGAATACCGCATCAGAAGAAGTTCGCGATCGTCGCTCTTCAGATTCCGTAAGCCTTCGTTAACCTGAAGTCGGATCTCTTGTCGCGATAGTCGTTCGCAAGGATTCGTGTCGCTACCGACAAAACGCTCTGAAAATTGCGATGAGACCTCCGTCCAGGTCGGCGACTCGCGGAGCACACTTCGCGTCTTAGTCCGGAGATGCCGCCGGTAGAGGTCCAGAAGCCGGTCAATGGCCACCTGCCTCAACCAAACATAGAACGGCACGGTCCGGTTCCTCGAATACTCATCCAATCGACGCGTGACCTCGATCAGAGTCTCCTGGACCACGTCGGATGGATCGAAGCGACCGGCAACGCGATGGTCCATTCGCATAGCAACCATCCGTAGCAGACGCGGTCGGTACTGCTGAAGCAGGTCGTCGATTTCTTTCGGTATTCCCCATGGTGTGCTCGCAATGAGGGTTTCCGTATCGGAATCCACGATGTGAGTTCCTTTGACGTAGTGTCGCTCGCAACAAGCCCATCGTCTGACGTAACCATGCGCAGGGAAACGCAGAGCGACGGAGATGTGAACGAGATCGCTTCGGAAGTTCGGGACGAATCGGCGTCAGGCCCTGCGCAGCGGAGCGGGATGTTGCACCCTCAATTCACGCGCCCCGATCCGGCGACGCTCGGTCCTCGCGGCTGAATTATAACGGACCTGAAAATCGCTTCGAGTCATTTTCCACCGAGCGTAAACTGAACGGGGGCGTCGGTAACACGGCGACGTTTGGAATGGATGGACGGAAGAGACTGCCGCACAATCGACCCTGTTGGTTCGGTTTGTTTGCGGGCGTAAGACGAGTCTGAAGCATAGTGGGGCCCCTGAACGCCTCGTTCCGGCGGATCTGGGCATCACCCTTTGACCTGCTCGACGTCGCGGGGGGCCTATGGGATCGCTGGCGTCAGGCGGCACTTGCGCCGATAAGAGGCGATCATTAGACAAAGTAGGCAGTCGCACCAACGATGGCATGAGCGTTGGGTACAATCGGTCCAGCAGCTTTGAAACCACTTGTAGTGACTGATGCGACCGTTACACAACAATTGCGTTCATGGAGCCCTGATCATGCGAAAACGAATCAACTACCCAGTGATCGGAATCGTTGCGGCCCTAATGGCCGGCGCAGCGGCCATCTCAATCGGAAGCGACGCCGGCCCAGAACCGAAGTACACAGTTCAACCGATCGGCTACGTCCGGAAGACGGATGACAAGACAACCATCGTTCTGGACAAGAAGTATGAGGCCGGCTTATTGAGGATGGATCAGCTGTCGGAGATTTGGGTGCTGTGGTGGTTCGATCGCAATGACACTCCGGAAAAACGCGGAATTCTCCAGGTCCATCCCCGAGGCAATCCGGCCAACCCATTGACGGGAGTCTTCGCCACGCATGCGCCTTTCCGTCCGAATCTGATTGCCATGACGCGCTGTAAGATCATCGCAGTCCACGGCAATGTGATTGAGATTGAAAGCATCGATGCATTCGCGGATACCCCGGTGCTGGACATCAAGAGCTAAGGCACGAAAGCCGAATTAAATCGGAATCGCCTCGTCTTGTCGTCGCCGCCTTGCCGAAGAATCCAGTCGACTGCGGCAGCCTGCTCGCCGTTCGTTGCATCCCGGGAAACTGCCAGCGCTGCGGCGACTTCACCCGATCGTTCTTCTAGCATCAGAACAACTCCGATTTCCTCAGAATCCTTGCTTTCGTCGCGCCCCTCCGTTTTGCCGATGGCGATGTTCAGATCTCCATCGAAACATAGCGCGGTACAGTGCACCACTTCGCCTGTTTGAGCTTGCCAAACATCGCTCTCGACGTTGGCTGCAACAGCCCTGACTTCGTACAGCCCAACCTGAAGAGCCAACACCAAATCCGAGGTGCCAAAGTCGCCGTTGCCGTCCCAATCACCCTCTTCCCATGTTGCCGGAAGACCGGTTTCGTATTTCCCGATTTGAAGGACTTGCACGAGATCGGTCGTGTCAAACCAGCCGTCCAGATTTGAGTCGCCGGGAATGCGGACGGTGACCGACTGACGGCCGGTTATGGTTTGGCCTGCAGCATGCTGTAGATAGGCCGTGATCTCGTACTGTCCGCCTCGTGTGTACTGATGCGTCGCGGAAGCAACCACGGTATCGGTATTGACTGTGATCTCAGCAACGCCGACCTGTCCGTCATCCCAGTAGACGGTTCCTCCGACGATTCCAGGCAACGAAACACGGACCCCCAGTTCCTCACCGAGACGGATCGTCACGGGTTCACCGAGTTGAATTTCCGACGGAAACACCGTGGCGTTGGTCGGGATCTGGATCGTACCCACGCCGCGCAGAGTTGCCAGCAAGGCATGCGTCGGATCAGACAATTGAACGTGAAACACCTCGCCTACTTCATCGATGGAGTCCGCGTGGACCGGCACACGAATGACCTGCTCAGTCTCGCCCGCTGCAAAGGTAATCGTTCCGGTCACGTTTGTGAAATCTCCATCCGACGAACTTGCTGTGCTACTGCGTGTTTCAAAGTTCACCGAAACCGGCAATTCACTGGGAGCTGTCAGGCGAACGGTGAACTCGAAATCCACCGAGCTGATCGAGGGCTCCGGACTCGACACATGGTCGATCTCGATCGCCACAGGGAAGATTGTCCCGACGGGTGAAACCTCGGTCTGTTGCAGGATCGCGTCGGTCGCGCCGAACAGCACGAACTGTTCCGACGTGAGCTGGCCGCTGACGACCGCACCCAACGCTTGGACGATCTCCGTCTGAATGAACCGCTGCCTCTGCTTCATGAGGATCAGCAGATCAAGGCCCGTCGCATTGTTCGTCTCAGCAACTGCATTGTTCGCCTGCATCGCAACTTGGACAATCGCTTGGGCGACACCCGGATTGAAGGTCATTCCGACTTGGTTCGCTGCCGTTGCCAAGATCCGCGAAAGGGCCGCAGGATCGGACAACTCCAGCTCCCCAGCCCCCGCCAGTTCTTCCGCAATTGCCTGAAACACGTGATCACCCGCATCCGGCAATCCCATCGACTCCGATGGCAAACCTGCACCGAACAGTAGTGCGATATTGTCGAGCTGCACAAGCGCGAGATAATCCAGAATCGCGGAAGAATCTCCCTCGCTGATCTGGGAAATCAAATCGTCCGCGAAGAAATCCGTCGCACTTCGCAGATGCTGTCCGGATACCGTCAATCCATCGCGCAGCAGATCGTGGGCTGCCTGCAGTTGCATTTCCTGCTCCGTCGCCAAAGCAGAAATTACGGTCGACATGGGAGTCACCGCCACCGACCC
>CAZFWV010000147.1:0-15548 GCA_964522605.1 uncultured Pirellulaceae bacterium | reverse complement strand
GAAGGGCTTCGAAGTCATGCGTGACGGCAATTCCGGCAAGGTGATTCTGTATTGGCAAGACCGACCGTGAGGAAAACGATGAACTGGCAGCAAACCACGCGCGATACGCTGGATCAGATCCGCGAAGCCGGACTGTACAAGGAAGAACGGATCATCCACTCGCCGCAATCCAACCGGATTGAGGTCGGAGAAGGACAATCCGTCTTGAATTTCTGTGCCAACAACTATCTTGGCCTGTCGAATCATCCCGAGATTGTCGCCGCCGCACACGAGGGACTGGACCGCTGGGGCTTTGGCCTCTCCTCGGTCCGATTCATTTGCGGGACGCAGGATATTCACAAGCAACTAGAAAACGAATTATCCGATTTTCTAGGAACGGAAGACACGATTCTGTACGCTTCGTGTTTCGATGCCAACGGAGGGCTCTTCGAGACGCTGCTGGGCCCGGAAGATGCCGTGATTTCAGATCAGCTGAATCACGCCAGCATCATTGATGGGGTCCGCCTCTGCAAAGCAAAACGCTATCGGTATGCCAATAACGACATGGATGATCTGCAGCGTCAATTGCGGCAAGCTCAGGCGGATGGCGCGCGAAACACACTGATCACGAGTGATGGAGTCTTCTCGATGGACGGCTACATCGCGCGTCTTGATGCGGTCTGTGAGCTGGCCGACAAGTACGGGGCGATGGTCCACTTCGACGACTGCCATGCGACGGGTTTTCTTGGTCAGAACGGACGTGGAACTCACGAATACCGGGGAGTCGTCGATCGCATCGACCTGACCACCGGAACCCTGGGCAAGGCGATGGGCGGGGCCAGTGGCGGCTATACGAGCGGCCGTAAGGAGTTGATTGAATTGCTCCGCCAACGATCACGCCCCTACCTCTTTTCCAATACCCTGGCTCCCCCCATCGTGACGGCTTCGCTGAAGGCCCTGGAGATCGTTCGCCGCTCGAGCGAACTCCGAGAACGCCTGGAACAGAATACACAACGCTTTCGCCAGGGCATGCAGCAGCACGGCTTCGATCTGCTGCCGGGTGAGCACCCGATCGTTCCCGTCATGCTCTACGACGCGCGACGTGCGGCGGAGATGGCCGAGCGATTGCTGCGTAAAGGCGTCTATGTCATCGGCTTCTCTTATCCTGTCGTACCGAAGGATCAAGCTCGGATTCGCACGCAGATGTCCGCCGCGCATACACCTGAGGATATCGATTTCGCGGTGCAAGCGTTTGGCGAAGTCAAACACGAGATGGACAATTGACGGAGCCGCGCATTCGCAGTGAACAATCCGTCGCCGCAACGATGTCCCTGGGTGGACCTGACGAAGCCGGACTACATTGCCTATCACGATCAGGAATGGGGCGTTCCGGTTCGCGATGATCGAACGATGTTCGAGTTCTTAACGCTCGAATCGGCGCAAGCCGGACTCAGTTGGTACACGGTGCTGCGAAAACGGGAGGCATATCGACAGGCATTTGCCGACTTCGACCCGGTCAAGATGGCAGGTTTCGGTGCCAAGGAAGTTCAACGACTGCTGATGAACCCGGGGATTATTCGTAATCGGCGAAAGATCGAAGCCGCCATTCACAACGCCCGGTGCTTCCTCGATTTGCAGGCGGAAGTCGGTTCGTTTACGAATTACCTCTGGAAGTTCGTCGACGGTCGCCCCCAAGTGAATCGAATCCGTCGGCTGCAGGACTATCCTGCCACCAGTCCGATCTCGGATGCGGTGAGCAAGGATCTAAAGCGACGCGGTTTCAAATTCGTCGGCTCGACGATCTGCTACGCACATCTCCAAGCGACCGGGCTGATCAACGATCACGCGCTGCACTGCTTTCGACGGCAAGAAATCATCGACAGTTACGACTGAATCGCACTTCCGTTCTCTCGGCAACCTACGCCGCTTCAACGAGTCCCGGGCCGCGCCGTCACACTCTCCGTCGAAATCAGGTAATAGATCACGTTAGGCAGCAGGGAAAGGCGATCGGCCGAGCCCACCTTTTGAACCGGAACTCCATTCAGGTCCAGTGCGGTAACAGACAATTGGTTCGCATCGGGACGTGTCATCCGGATCTCGCCCTCAAGTTCGCGAACCTGCCAGGGATCGGTTCCGATGTCCTGGATCAACTGAATCTGGTTCTGGGGAATGACGCGAAAGCCCGAGCTTCGTTCTTCTGACATCACCTGTAGTAGGATTCGCTGGGAAGTCGCCAAAGGCTTTTCATCCAGGGCCACGAGTACGATGTGGGCCAGGTCGAGCGGCGATTGAACAATCACGTCGTTCAGTTGAATCTCGCCTGCCGCCTGCAGGTTGCCGCTCGCACCCTGCGCAGAAGCAGCATTCATCGTCAGGACACCGGTGCCGTAGTTGAGTTCCAACTGTCCATGACTGCTTTTCACGAGTTGCTGTTCTCGATCAATCAGTTCGTTCAGGTCGGCCAATCGCGTTGTTGAGTCATTTTGGCTGAAGGCAATCCTCGTGCGGCCGGCAAAATGGATCAGCGGATCGATGCGATTGCCCGGCAAAACAAAGGTCCCCGGCGGGACATCTTTCAGACGCAGCTCGTCGAATGCGGCATCCTGCGGCAGCGCGGTACCCTTCAGCTGTTTTAGGTCGTCCACATTCAGCGTCAGGTCGGCCAGCATCGCCCCCGGTGTCACGAGCCCACGACGATAAATCAGCGCGGCCGCGGGAAACTGTCCCATTTGAGAGGGCGCCATCAGCGTCCATGGCTGCATGAAATACTGGGGCTTCACGCTCCAGTGCGCACCGTCCATCGCAAAATGGACGATCGCATCGGTCTCCTGCAATGCCCCATAGGCGGCGAGAAATAGGGGAGCTTCCGAACGATAACGGTTCGGCCGATTCCAGGTCGTCTCGGAAATCATGGACGGCTTGTCATCGTATTGGATGTCGATGATCGGATGCCGAAACTGTTTGGGGGCTCCCGGTTCGTCCCCATCAAAACGGAGTGCACTTCGATTCACAAAGGTATGCCCATCACGAATCGACCATTCCGAAAACAGCCCCCCATTGCGACAGCTCAAATACCCATGCCGGTCGACGAAATCGCCGATCGTGTAACTCAGCTTTTCCAACGGCCCCAACACTTCGGGACTTGCCGTGATCCAGTTCGAACAGGTCACCAATCCCTCGAAACCCAGGCCGCGAAGAAACTGCAACTCCCGTTCGTAAAACGCGACCTGCTTCTCATAGAGAAACGTTGCCGTATCCTGATCGCGAATCGTCTTGCTGTTGAAGAGATCCCACAATGGACGAAATCCGACCCGTCCCTCCGCCGGATCATCGCGGGACAATCGAGCTCCATTCCATGCTTGAAATGCCTGATCAAGCGATCCATATTTCCGGATCAACCAGTCCCCAAACTGTGACTCGAGAACGCGGAGCTGCGGATCCGGCAGGTTCTGCTCGTTGAAGGTCCAGAAGAAGAACGAGTCTTCATTCTGCAGCTCGACTCCCATCAGGGCCGGGTCGCGAAACAGCGGCTCACCATCCGCCAACTTCGTCGTCAGCAACTGCTGCCACCACTGCTCATAGCGCTGCTGGAACTCGGGATTAAACATGAGCGCGGCGAACGGGTGTTGATTCCCATCATAACCGGGCAACCATTCGAGATCCGGTTTGGGTTTAAACCAGAGGGGAAAATAGATCGAGAGATGCGTGTAGATTCCCTCTCGCTTCATTGCCTCGACGACTTGGGCAATCCGTCGCGCCGTCTCGGGCTGGAACTCACCGGTCTGTTCGTCAAATACGCGGCCGTGGATTCGTACGAGATTTACACCATAGCGGGCGAGCAGGCGCGCACATTCGGGCAGTGCGTCACGATCCAGATCGTGCGGCGGTCCGTTCACGGCCCAGAATCGCACGGGTTGTCCCGTCGACGAATGGACGAATTCTCCATCGCGGGCAAGGATCCGACCTTGTTCACCCGCGTACGCTTCATTCAGTGATCGCAGGTCAATGGCTCCGCGAGACATGAGCGTGTACGTCGACGGCTGAAAGTCAAACCACGAGTGTTCCCGCCGAGCCCGTCGTGCGGACGACTCTGCAATTTCATCAGGTCGCAAAACACCCCAGGGAATAAAGGGCGTGCGGCTGAGCAAGAAACAATCGAGCATGCCGTGCGGCTTCGGATCCCCATCCAATTCAAACCGCAGCTCATTTCGTCCCGCTTTCAGCGACACCGGTCGCGTTTGAATCCAGGCGAGAAACCGCAGATCCCAACCGGCCAAAGGGAATTCCTGACTGACCCGCAAGAAAGCAAGTTCCTGCCACCGACTGCCGTTCAACTGAAAACGGATTCGCGTGCCACGCGGATTCGCACGTAACCACAACTGATATTCTCCCGGCTGATCGGCCTCCACCACATACTCCGCCGTTCCGGGCCGGGTGTCATCCATGTGAGCGAGACATTTTTCCTGTGAGAACGCGGCAGCAGGAACGGCGTCGTACCAGGAGTTGGCTGTCACGTCCTGCTGCACCGCAGACTCTCCTTCTACCCAAATCCAGTCGGCCGCCATGCCAGCCAGAGGCAGTGAGAGAATCAGAAAGAAAAGCATGCAAATTCGGAATGATTGCAACATTTGGATGGTCACCAAGGAGTGAAGGCGGGAGAAAACGGAGGACGAAAACGGATACTACCAAGCAGCACGGACGCCCGAAGGAGTTTCGAGTTCTTCGATTCAACCGTACCTCATATCGTGCAGGCGACGCCTACACGTTCGGCCGACTATTTGGCGGGACCTACAGCCGGCTGATACACGCGCACATAATCAACTTCGTAACGAGCGGGGAAATCCGTTTTCGACGGGTCACCGCCATTCGTTCCACCGACCGCCAAGTTCAGCAGAAGGTAATGGGGTTGGTGAAACGGATTTTCCGGTGGCGGGCGGACGTTTTTCGTGCTTTCCAGATTCGTTTCGTTGAGCAGTCTGTCGTCAACGTAGATCTTGATCGCCGACTCGTCCCAGTCCATTCGCCAGACGTGGAATTGGCGCGACCATTCCGGATCCTCGAAGTCTTGGATTGGCAACTCGACCGTATCCCACCGGGCAACCCAACGGCGATCGGTCCCCCAGGCGACATTGGCCAACAGGCGTCCCCGGTAATACTCCATAATGTCGATTTCGCCGCAGGCGGGCCAAGGCCCGGTGGTACCCAACATCCAGAACGCAGGCCAAAGTCCGGGGCGAGTGTCGATTCGGGCGCGCATTTCGAAACGACCATATTGCCAGCTGTGAAGTCCTCGAGTTCGAAGACAGGCGGAGGTGTACTCGGCCGCCTTTCGCGATCGCTTCCAATCACGACTTCCCGCTTGGTAGCGGGGATTGGACACCGACTCTCGCCGCGCTTCAATCACGAGGAGGCCGTTTTCGCACCAGGCATTCTCGGGCTGATACCATTGGGCTTCCTGATTTCGAACAAAGCCAACCTCGAAGTCCCATTTCGCAGAGTCCGGTCTTCCATCTCGATCAAACTCGTCAGCCCAAACCAACTGCCATTCAATGGGATTCTGGTTCTTCCCTAAACTCTGCTCCGCCGCAAAGATTGATGTCGCGGGGAAGAAAATGAGCAATAAGAAGTGGAAAAGAGTCTTGATCGACATGATAAGCGGTGGGAAGTCGTTTTGGGGGATCGTTTCGTGGCCAGCATGCGACGCTGCGCATCATACTTCGTGGCAAGCATCTTCTCAATAAAAAGACGTCGAATGTCATTCGCGAGAATGGGATCTGTGTCCTCATGGCATGAACGGTGTGGACCATCAGATGAAGACAACAGCGGCCGTTTTCCTTTGCTCTTGCAGCGTGCAATCACTTGAAATCGTCGTTAGATTACTCGAACGTGAACGATCGACCGCGTAGGCGATCCCTTTCGAATCATCCCGGAGACTCCGATGGACGAACATGATGCAGCGGAAACGCCGCAGCAGGCGCAGCCCGTAGCGGGAGCAGACCTGACCCGGGTCCTGGAACGACTGCCCGAAAAGGTCATCCAGGTACACCGGGAAATTGAAAAGTGCGTGATTGGCCAACAGGAAACTGTCGACGCAGCCCTGTACGCACTCCTGTCCCGCGGCCACTGCCTGATCGAGGGTCTGCCCGGCCTTGGCAAGACGCTGCTGGTTCGAGCTCTCGCGCGCGTGCTGGAACTCGCCTTCTGCCGGGTACAGTTCACCCCGGATTTGATGCCGGCAGATATTACGGGAACGGTCATCCTGCAAAAGGACCCCAGCGGACGGCGGAAGTTCGTCTTCACGCGTGGTCCCATCTTCACGCAACTGCTGTTGGCCGACGAGATCAATCGGACTCCGCCCAAGACCCAGGCGGCCCTATTGGAAGCCATGCAGGAGAAGACGGTCACGGTCTCAGGCCACACGCACGAACTTGCCGAACCCTTCTTTGTCGTGGCAACGCAGAACCCGATCGAACAGGAGGGCACGTACCCGCTGCCTGAGGCCCAGCTGGACCGGTTTCTGTTCCAGATCCGCGTCGGCTACCCCACCCTGACCGAGGAGCGGGAGATTATCAATCAGCATTCCTTTACGCCCCTGGAACGTCTCGAACGCAAGGTCACGCGGGAGGAGATTCTTGCTTTTCGCGAAGGCGTCGCGATCATTCCAGCAGCACCCAATGTGGTCGACTATGCCGCGAGGATCGTGCGCGCGACGCGGCCGCAGATTCCGGATACGGATGATCTGGTAAAACGCTGGATTCGTTGGGGAGCCAGTCCGCGGGCGAGCCAGAACTTGATCCTGGCCGGACGGGCGCGTGCCGCGTGCCAAGGACGATTTCACGTCGCGTGCGAGGACGTTGCCGCCGTAGCACCACTCGTCTTGCGACACCGAATCATCCGCAGCTTCCACGCCGACGCAGATGGTCAGTCGCCTGACGACATCGTCACCCACATCCTGGAACAAGTTCCTGTCGACCAGAGACGGTAGGATTCATGGTCCGCGACGCCCACGCTCAAAATCTGGTCGACTGGTTTGACCCACGGATTCTCAGCGCCCTGAGCGGGCTGGACTTGAAGGCCCGTTACGTCGTGGAAGGCTTCTTGCAGGGGATTCATCAAAGTACGTTCCATGGGTTGAGCGTCGAATTCAGCGAATATCGCGACTATCAACCGGGCGACGATCTTCGCCACCTGGATTGGCGCCTGTTCGCACGAAGTGATCGGTTGTACGTCAAGCTTTACACGCAGGAAACCAACGTTCGGGTGTACATCGTTTGTGATGGAAGTGCTTCGATGTCGTACCAGGGCGAAGCGGCCTGGGGTTCCAAACTCGAGGTCGCGCGAACCTTGTCCGCCGCACTCACCTGGATGCTATTGCGTCAAAACGACGCCGTCGGTTTGCTCGTTCAAGACGCCAATGCGGGAGGCGACGTCCTGATTCGTCCGTCGCAGAAACCAAGCCAGTTCGGCTTGCTGCTCCAGCACTTACAGGGAGTCACACCGGCCCGTGGCCCTTGTTTGCCCCATCTGTTGGAACGCACGGCCCGACTGATTCACCGGCGGAGCATCGTGCTGCTGTTTTCGGACCTGCTCGAGCCGGCTGACAGCCTGACCGCAGCGCTGCAGGAATTGCGATTCCTGGGACATGAAGTTCTCATTTTTCACGTGCTTGATCACGACGAAATCGAGTTTCCTTTCACGAATGCCTCCGTTTTTGAAGACCTCGAATCGGGTCATCGACGCACCGTAAAACCCCAGGAGGTTCGCGAACGGTACTTGCAGCGGTTTCAGCGCTTTATGGAGCAGCATCGCGAGCAGTTCCGCTCCTTGGAAATGCCTTATTGCCGCGTCGAGACACACAAAGCCCCCTTTGAGGCGCTGGTGATGTTCCTTGCCCAGAGGAGACGAATGCTGTGAGTCTTGCATTCCTCTATCCTCTCGCCTGGCTCGGCGCGATTGCCATCGGAGTACCAATCTGGTTGCATCTGAAGCGTCGCGAAGATCCCAATCTCGTTCGCTTCTCGGCACTGCAGTTTCTGGATGATCAACCGGCTGCCCGTCGGCGCTGGCGATGGCCGCAGAACTGGCCACTGCTGCTGCTGCGGCTAACCGGTCTGCTTGCCATCGTGGCAGCATTCTCTTGGCCGTTCCTCCCTTCGACAGGTGAAACGATCGTCCAGGAAAGTCGCGTCTACATCCTCGACAATACGCTCAGTCACCAAGCCAATAACCGATTTGCGGCCGCACGGCAAGAAATCCTGGATCAAATCCGCCAAGCGGAACCGTCGGCGCAGATCGCCGTGATCGAGATCACCGATCAGCCACGCGTCATCGTCAACTTTGGGGATTCACGTCAAGCGGCCATGGGACAACTGCAAACGCTGCAAGCCTCCCACCAACGAGGTTCCTATCTGGCAGCTTTTCGACTCGCCGACCAGCTGCTCCAACAGTCGTTGGGACAAACACGACGAATCATCTTCCTGAGTGACAGTCAGGCAAATCAATGGAGTGAAGGAGCAAAGGCCCCACCTTTCCTGGAACGGGTTGTGGTCACATCTCCGGAAGTTCCCAGCGGAGACGTAAGCAACGTGGCGGTCGCGGAGCCGACCGCGCGCTGGGACCTGCGTGCAGGTCGATCGATCGTGAAATCGTCGGTCCAACTATACCATCAAGGGTCCATCGAAAACGTCGTGCTCGTCTATCAATGCAACGACGAAGTTGTGTTGCGAAAAGAAGTCTCCCTTCAACAGCAGCCGGAAACGATGACCTTGCTCGCGGAATGGGAGGCGAATCCGAACGACTGGATCCAGGGGCAGATTCGTATTGAACTGGCGGAAGACACGCTTGCCGCAGACAACCAGGTCTACTTTGCCCTACCTCCCGTGACTGAGCGTCGCGTCGGTCTTCTGTCGCACTCCACGTTTCTTCGTGCGGCGTTTTCACCCGATGTGATGCGGGGCCGTTGGGCGGCAAAGCTGGTGGAGCCGGAAGATTTTCCCCTCTCACCGCGGGAAGCTTCACAACTCGAAGTCCTGTGTGCCACGACAGAAGAACTGGAATCGACGGATGCCCGCGCGCTCGTTCTGGATTTCCTGCAGGATGGGCGTGGCGTGTTCTTGCTGATCGATTCGGTGAATCCGTCGATGCGTGAGTTCCTACAGCAACTGAAGATCGAATTGCTGCCACCACAGCAGCCGGTCGCTCCTTCGACCTTCCGGTATGTGTTCATGGAGCATCCGATTTTCCAGTCATTTCAGTCGGCTGACTTCGGCAATCTGATGGAAGTCTCCGTTAATCAATATCGCCGGCTCAAGATGCCGCAGGCGACGCCGTTAATCTTCTCGGCTACAGGCGATCCGCTCCTATGGGAATCCCAGGAGGGGGCAGGAAAGCTACTGGTTCTCGCATTCTCCCCCAACCGTGCAGATACGGACTGGGCGGTCCACCCAACCTTTATCCCCTTCCTGGACCGGTGTCTGCACCACGTCTGTCCCGAGAAGATTCAGACGCGTACACACGAGCCTGGTGAGATGTTCGTTTGGCCCGTTGCCCCGGGACGGCAAGTTGAACGAGTTCAATTGACCGTTCCCAACCAGCGTGGGTCGTTTTCGATTGAGGAAGTTCCGGTCGAGCGGGGCCAAGTCCAGCATCCGGCCACGCCGGTTCCGGGCTTGTCCGTGGTGCGGTACGACGATGATCCCGAAATCCAGGGTCTGCTGGTCGTCAATCCGTCGCCACGCGAATCTCGACTGCAGTATCTGCCACCCGCGGAACGCATCGATTCGTGGCTGGTCGAACAGGACGCGTCCGGCCAAAGTCAAGACCACTCCGATCCCGTGGAATCGATGGCCACTGCCTCCATCTTACAGCAACGGATCTGGTGGTGGCTTCTGCTGATCGGACTGGTCGCTTTGACGATGGAGACCACCTGGCTCTCATTGCGAAAGGAACCAACATGACCGATTTGCCTCCAGCAGCTCGACGACTGCTCGCGCAGACAAACGCACGTTGGCGACAGCTATTATTCCTGCGTCGCAGTGCCAGGCTCGCTGCCGTCGTTTGCGGGTTCATTCTGCTGCTGGGAATCGGCATGATGACCGGCTGGTTGACGAGCGCCGTGTGGGTCACGATCGGAATCGTCGTGATCTGCGTGCTGGGGATCCTCGTCTGGTTGGGAATGGCCGTGGTGACTCTCGCCGGATTGGACTCAGACGATCGGGACCTTGATCTGGCGGCGGCCGTGGAACAAAGCCATCGCCCGCTGATGGACCGGCTGAATACTCTCGTCTTCCTCCGGCATACCCGCGATCGACAGCTTCGAGCCTACGCCGATCGAATTGGAGGGCAGACAAAGCAGGTTTTGGCCGACGAGCCTCCGGTACTGCCCTTCGCGCCGCGCGCCGCGATGGGGGATGCCGCCGTCCTGGGGATCGTGCTGCTGGCAACGGCACTGTTTTACGGCTATTTCCACCCCTGGCACCACCTGGTATCCGTCAAGCCGGAAGAGAACTTGGCCGCGTCAAGCGACACTTCCTGGGAGATTCCTCCCTTCGCAGAAGAACAGCCTCAGGCCAACCAAGAACAACCGTGGTGCGATGTGCGGATTAGCGAACCCGGCCGGGATCTGCGAGTCACCGCGATAGATCGCATCCCACTCCGAATCGAAGCAGCTTCGAATCAGCCTCTCACAACGATCGAATGGTTCACGTCCGTCAATGGATCCGACGAAACTCAACATCGACTTCCCCCAATCGAGAATCCCTCCTACGTCGTCTATCAGCCGGATCTCTCGATCCCCGATCTGGACGCCAAGCCTTGGGATGTCGTCCGATACTACGCCCGCGCGACAACGCGTGACGGAAAAACCTATTCGTCTGCGATGTATTTCGCTGAAGTGGCGCCGTTTCGCGAGGACCTCGAGCATTTTCGAAACTCGCAAGAAAACACGCAGTGGAGCGATTTGGAACAATTGTCGTCGCTGATCGACCGCCACAAAGAGGTCCTTCGCCAAACGCACCAGGAAGCTCAGAGTCCGTCCGGCCAACCAGAAAAGCAAAAGGGCCGGCTGGAACAACTGGCGCAAAAGGAAGCGGAACTGCAGAAGGAAGCAAGTCACCTCGCGGCCGACCTGGCAAATCGGAAACAAGAAACGAACACCGACTCAGATGCCTCGATGCGGCGCGCAGCGGAATCTCTCGAGCGTGCGGAAGACGCGCTGCTCGACACCGAACTTCCGCTCGCGATTCAGAGCGAAGAAGCAGCCTTGCGCGAACTCACGGCAGCCCGAAATGAACTGCTCGAATCCGCGCAGCGCGATGTCGCCCGAGTCGCGCGGCAGAACGCGCCGCCCGCAGAAACCCCGGACCCATTCGAGTCTTCTGCGCCGCCCGAGTCGACACGATCGGATCAAACGCTGCTTGAAGATCAGCTGCAGGCCGCACGCGAGTTCGTGCAACAGACCCTACTCGCTCAGCGCAACCTGGAGCGTCAGGCGGATCCAAGAGGAATGGACCAGTTTCCGAAGCTTGCGGAAGACCAAGAACGTCTGAATGAATCCATGAACGACTATCTCCAGAAGAACCCATCAAGTTTCGCTGAATGCCAGACGGATTGTGCAAATGCCCAGTCGGCGATGAAGCGAACGGCGCAGTCCCTCGCGGGCGCCAACGCCGTCGCTCGACAGGATGCCGGTCGAGCCGCCGATGCGCTTCAGCAGCTCGACGACTCGCTGGAGAAGCAGCAACTCTGGAACCGGTTGGCGGAAGCGCACCAACTTCGAAAGGCAATCGAGCAACAAATCTCGCAATTGGAGCAATGTCCCCAGGGAGGTTTCCAGCCTGGTCAGGCGAAACAACTCACGCAGCAGGCGCAGGATGCAACTCGTCGGATGAAAACAATCGCCGAAAATGCGCCGAGTCGAGAGTATTTCGAGGACGCATTACGAGAGGCATTGAGCGACGAGAAAGTGCAGGAGATGACCGGCCAGTGCGATCGGTTGGGTCAGGCCGGTAGCTCAGGAGAACAACGGCAGGCCGCGGATCAATTGGCGCAACAACTGCGGCAGATCGCAGAAGGGTTTGATGCAAGTTGCTCAAACAGCGTCGCGAAAGGAGAAAACCGGAATGGCCTGACACCCAACGGCCAGGAAGCCTTGGCGCAAGGAATTCGTCAATTGCAGAGCGCGGCTCAAAACGCAGACCGCAACCGTGCCTTGTCCCAGCACGAGCGCGTGCAACTGGCGAAGGAAGGCGGGACAAACCTCGCCGCAGGCATTTCTTCGTTGTACGGGGACAATCCACGGGCAGAACAGGTTCTCGATGATTTGCAGCACCAATTAGAGCAACCTGAATCGCTGATCGATCCGGAGGTCGTTCAGCAGCTCCTCGCGGCCATTCAGCGCATCCGCCGCGAGGGAGCGACCGGAGCCGAGTTGGACGGCGAACCCTCCGACCGTCGCACGATCGACCCTACGCGATTCGCCCCGGCGTACCGCCAAGCCATCGAAAAGTACTTTGAAAAGCTTTCGGAAGAATGATCGCACAAATCGTCCTCGAAACTGGATGGATCCTTGCGATCGGCCTGCCGATCGCACTGATCAGCGTGGCGATGCTTGTCCGGCAGCGTCGGCAACAGGGGGACGGCTGGTACCGGATTGCCTGGTTGCTCGTTCCTCGCTGCCTGACGCTGCTCATTCTACTCCTGCTCGCCTCTCGACCCGTTTTCGTTGTGCCGGAAGCGGAGACATCCGAGCGCAAGCGCGTCGCCGTACTGCTCGACCAGAGTGAAAGCATGTCGCTCAATGAGCAGCGAGAGAGTCGGTGGCGACAGGCGGTCGGATTCCTGCGTGACGAGCTGCTCCCCAGCTTCCAACGCAATGGTCTCCAGGTAGATGCATTTCTGTTCGCGGAGGATGCTCAGCCGGCAACCGGCCCACAGATTGTGGCAGCACGCCCGGAAGGCCGACAGACCAACCTGGCGCGGGCCATCAGTCAGTCGGTCGCCCAGGAGGAGGACCCGCCGCTGGCGATCGTCGCCCTGACCGATGGAATCGCCACCATCACGCAAGAGAATTCTCGAGCGGCGACGGCACTGATTCAGAATCGCGTCCCGTTCTATGGAGTCGCCTTTGGCGACGAGACGGGTGCGTCGATTCTTACTCTCGATCAACTGGAGGCACCTTCGGTCGTTTCACCGATGCAGGAATTCTCGCTCTCCGTTCGGCTACGAAAAACGGAGACCGCGGAGGAGATCTCGTTTGGCCTGACCCTTTTTCGTGACGATCAACTGGTGGACCAGAAAACCGTTTCCGTTGGCGTAGAGCCGCGAATCTGGCAGGAGAGTTTCTCAACCTTGGAACGAGCGGAAGGTTATTCGACGTACACGGTTCGCATTCTGCCACCGGCCGACGGATCCATGCGTTGCCCCCAACAGGAGGCAACCATCGGAATTCGTGCCGTCGGCCAGACCGAGATGCGAATTTTGTTCGCTCAGGGTGGGCTGACCTGGGACTACAAGTTCATTCGAATCGCGACTTCCCAAGACCCGACCGTACGGTTCACGAGTCTCAGTCGTGCCGCTACGGATTCGACATTTGTGCAGAACGAAGCCGAGGCAGACTCACAGACCGACGGCTTTCCGGCAACGATCCAGCAACTCTCTGCCTATCACGTTGTGGTCCTCTCCAATCTGAAACCCAGCGATCTGCCTCTCGCTCAACAGCAACTGCTAGCCCAGTTCTGCGGCCAACTGGGAGGTGGGATCCTATTAATTGGTGGAGCGTCCACGTTCGATGTTTCCTGGCAAGGGAGTCGTTTGGAACAATTGCTGCCCGTGCGTTTCTCCTTGGAGTCTCGGCGCTCGCTTCAGGAGACGCCCTTTCGCTTACGCATAACCCCCGAGGCCCTCACGCATCCCGTCTTTCAGATCAGTGAAACGGCGAATCACCGTTCGGCGTGGTCGCAACTGCCATCCTTTCAGCACTACGCGCCGGTTGATTCCGTCAAACCCGGCGGACGAGTGTGGGCCGTTGCCGCCCATCCAGGCGACGCGTCCAATCCCCCACCCGTAATCGTGTCGCAACGCTACGGCGCTGGTCTTGCGGCGGTCATATGCACCCAGGATCTTTGGCGTTGGCGCCTCGCACGCGAAAGCAATCCACGGCACTTCGATCGCTTCTGGCAACAATTTCTGCGTTACTTGAGCGACGGAAGTCAGGCGTTTGCTTCGTTGCTCGTCCCCGATCAACAACTGGAGGCGGGGCGTCCGATTCGCATCATCGTGCAACGGCGGCCAGATCCGCGTTCCGGCAGTCGCACGGAGCGTTATCGCTTGTGTGTTGCCAAAGCCGAAGGACAGAACCTGATGGAACAGGCGGTTGAATTATCGGCGGGCGAGTCCACCGAGGTTGCCTTCGAAGCAACCGAGCCGGGCTTTTATCGCATTTCCCTGCAGGACCGTTCGGCCAACCTGCTCGCCGAACGGTCGCTCGAAATCCGCGATTTGCAGAGCGAATTCCTGCGCACCGCCTGCGACTTGGAGAACCTCCGCCAATGGGCCAACCTAAGCGGTGGGGCGGTCATTCGATCCGATGAGGCTCCCAACGCCGACTCGTTGATGAAGCAGATGCGAGCGAGCAGAAAACAGACCGTGCAGCACGGTTCGCTGCGACGTCCGTTCGGGATCAACGGCTGGGTCCTGGCCGTTCTCCTGGGCTGCCTCTGCCTGGAATGGGGAAATCGAAAACGTTGGGGCATGAAATAGATGAAGGAATCACCAAGCAAATGAGACTCCCACTACTCGTAACCAGCTGGCTGGTGCTCTGGATGGCCCCAATCGTTTCCGCTCAACCAAGCACGGAGCGACCGCCCACTTTCTTCGTCGGCCGAGTTCAATATGGCAGCAATCGAGGAGGCGACTGCGGGGATGTGGGCCAAAACATGGTGCAACTCGTTTCGCGGGTCACAACCGTTCCAGTTCGCAGCGAACGGAAACTCAGCCTGACCGATCCAGAGCTGTTCGATACACCGTTCTTGTTTATGAACGGCCACGATGACTTTGTCCTCTCGAACGAAGAACTGGAGCGATTGCGTACCTATTTGGAGCACGGCGGTTTTCTGTTTGCCTCGGGCTGCTGCACCAACCCACCTTTTCCCCAAGCCTGGCGGCGGGAATTGTCACGCGTTTTTTCCGACGAACAGGTCACGACCTTGTCCTATGAACATCCGATCTATCGCACGTTCTACCGAATCGATCGGATTCGCAACCTGCACGAAAACAAAGACGTCTACCTGGAGGCACTCTTCTATCAAGGTCGAATGGTCGCCGTGATGTGCGAAAACGGCCTGTGCTGCGCCTTCGCGATGGACAACAGCTGCAACGTGGGGCGCGGAGTGAGTCCGGAAGATGGGAAGAAGCTGGCCCTGAACATTGCGATCTACGCAATGACCCACTGAACGACCGGCGGCGTGCAACTTGACGGCACAAACCAACGGCAAAACCTAAGTGATGACTCAAGAACAACTTCGGCATTTGGGTGCCTGGGGTCGAGACGCGAGGAACGAGCGTCGAGCCCC
>CAZFWV010000146.1:2349-15549 GCA_964522605.1 uncultured Pirellulaceae bacterium | reverse complement strand
GACCCCCATGCCTCCCTCGCCAATCCGCTGAAGCAATCTGTAGTTGTCAATTCGGCCCGGCAGTTCCTCATTGACATCCTTCGGAACCTCCTGGCCGTGATGACTCTTGGTACGATGGGATCCCGCATCATCGAATTGAAGGAGCGCGAGAACCTCGGCGCGAATCGAAGGATCATCACAATCTCGGTTCAGTCTTTCCTCGCGGTCATCCGCGGGTAGATCCGCGAGTTGATGAAACAGTTGCTCGATGCGTTTCTGACGATTTTCCGACACGGTGTTACAGACCTTCTACATCAATGACAAGGTAACTCTGCTGACGTGTCGGCCAATTGTACCGCAGCGGGGCGATCGATGCTGCATGATGCGGACAGCATCCGATCGCCACCAAATATGCAGGCCCAACCCGGTGCCCAGGAAGACGTCGGACTAGGTAAGCACGCTCGTGCTGTAATGACCGAGCTTCATTGGTTTGCCCCCCGCTTAAATCCAGCCCGTTTGGAATTGATTCACTGCGCCGCGTTCCAAGGTCCTCAAGCTGCAACGGGAAACCGACCAGCGCCGGACTCCCGTTGGTCGTCGTGGATCATTGGCTACTCCGCCGTCAATAGAATCATTGGCTGACTGCGCGCCGTCGAACAAATGCGGCCAGGGCCCAGACGGATCCCAGAAGAAGGGACAACGACGTCGGTTCGGGTACGGCATGGGCGGAACGGATTGAGCCTACCGAGGACATAACAGAGCCGCTGAGTACTGTGTTGAACGCACCCCCGGTTCCGTCTTGCGGATCTGGCCGAAGTTGCTCGGTGTAAATCACTCCCGATGCGCCTTCGAATCGGCCGGTGCCTCCTTCAATGATTGACTCATAGTCGGAGATCACAAACTCTTCGCCCTCACCGCGAAGTCGGTCCTGTCCCGTAAAGCGGAGGAAAACCTCATCTCCGTTGGCGGCCGTCCAAGTTGAAGTGCCGTAGGACCTTCCAGTTGCTAAACAGAACGTCACGTTCGACGATTCGCTGAAATTGCCCAGATGGGTGGCCTTGCCGTACGACGTGCCAGTGAGGGGTATCGCGGGCCCGTTACACTCTTCGTCAATGAAGAAATCGCCCAGCGTAAACGATGGATACACATGACTACCTTTAACGGGAACCATTTCTCCGGCCGACAGAGGAACTTGGCTACCGCAAATCAAAGACATCGTAAACAGAAGAAAACATCTCATGCTCAGACCTCCGAATGTACAAGGTGGTTAGAGAGACTCCGATGGAAACTCCGCGGAAGTCAGTCGACGTTTCCTCTGAGGAATGTCGCTGACAACCATCATCCGTATTTCACGTCGCAAGCGTGTCACGTTTTTCCGGAATTGACGAGAAGACGTCGACACTCGTGGAATGCGATGGTTGCCGCGCGGCGAGTTTGTAATTGAGGACACCGAGGGGCGGTTGGAACTTCCGGAGATACTGGGACACACTGTTGCGACTGGCTGGCTCGTTCCGCGGCGAGTCGGCATCGAAAACTCATTGACATTGAGATTGACTCAGCTACATTGCGTCAGGTTTTTCGGAGGCGTCCACAGCAATTACCACTTTTTTCAAGAGCAGGAGCATTCTGATGTTGATGCGCAGATGTACGGTGTTTTCTCTTTCCGTTGTCGTTGTCGCAACACTCGCCGGTATTGGCAAGGCTCAAGAGCTACCCTCTCAACAGCAGCACATTCAAGGGCTGGAACCATTCATGGGGTTTTGGGAAGGCGAACTGCCCGATACGGAGGCAACGTTGAACGTGTGGGGCCGATGGACGTCGAACAATAGCTTTGGGCAGTTCCAGTTTTCGATCCGGGGCGAGAATGAGCGAACCCATGTCGGTACCGTGATCGTGGGCTACAGTGGGGAGAACCAGAAGGTCAAGATATGGGGGTTCTGGCCCGACGAAGTCCTGGAAGGTGATGTTACCCAATTGAAGGACGGCACGCTGACGTACGAAAGTGCGGGAGTGAACGCTGACGGGACGAAGTCAAGTGCTGCAGTCACATGGAAGGTGGACGGCGATGAAGTGACGATCCATGTTGCGAATCGGCGGCGCGGTACGTCGGAACAACCCGACATGCATGTGACGCTGAAGCGAAGCGAACGATCTCGGAATTAGGCGGTCCATGTCCGTCGCCGAGCGGAGGCCCGGCACGCGTATGCAAGAGCGTCCTGTTTCGATTATGCCTGGCTGTAACCGGGTTGGGTGGGAGCATTGTCATGCGCCAGAGTTGAGGAATCGCAGACGGAAGCCGGCGATGTAACGTCTAGCTCAGTCGCGATTTCCTGCCACAACTTGTCTACTGAGGGCAGAGGGAACGTGGGTGAGAGGGCTGGACATCAGGGCGCCAGATCCTTGTTGATCGCCGCGACCGCCTCCTCCGGCCTTTGGGTGGCGTTTCCCCCACGCGGGATCGGGAAATACGCAACTTCAAGAATCGCATTGCGTCCAAACACGAATCGTCTGCCAGCTTACTTCAAGCGTTCCTCGCGCGGCCGGTTCGCGAGACGAAGCCGGCGAGGCCCAGGATCAGCATCACCGCTGCAGATGGTTCCGGTACGGCTGCGGTCGCTGCCACCGCCCCCTGTTCGTATCCCCCGTCCTGCAAGGCGATGACCAAATCCCCCGACGCAAATTCACCGTCCGCATCCCAGTCACCTTCCGACCACATCGAGTTGCCCGGGATGCCATCTTCGTACTCACCGCTAGTCAGTACGGCGACTAGGTCATCCGAATCGAATGCGCCATCGAGATTCGCGTCGCCGTACCAGGTCTGGCCGAGATCTTTCACCCAAACGGAAAGGTCCGCAGCGTCGACCGTCTGATCGTTGTTCAGATCGAAATCAAGGTTATCCGAACCGACGGCGATCTGGTGGGCAAGCTGGTCGATGTCGTTCACGGTCAGGATCCGGTCGGCGTCAAAATCGCCAGGCAGAAGGGTCAATAGGCGAAACGGCCGGTTTCGCTGAGACGACGCGGGAGAATTGTAGTAATAGGTTTGCAGTGCGTTGTGCAGTCCGTTGAAGTCGAGATCTGTTGGCAGAATGTTTCCCAGATCAACGGTGCCTTCAAATCCGTCATCGCTGGCCGAGTACCGGATCGATCGGCGTCTGATATCGAGCTCGTCTCCGTTGATACTGCTGATGGAGGGAGTTGCCAGGTCGGTGGCCGAAGACAAGTAGAGGCTAGAGATCTGTCCACCCGGCGCGACGGAAGCATCAATCTTGACATTTCCATTTAACGGGTTGTACAGCAACGGCGCCAGGGTGGGTTCAACTCCCTCGAAGAGCCACGGATAGAGTTCGCCATCGGGGTCGTTGAAGAAGTTGGTGCGGTAGCTGGCCTCATGCCCGCCGGGATACTCCAGATGAAGTGCCGAGCCACCGAGCTTTTCAATCTTGTCCACGGCATAACGAGATGCGGCTACCGGGATCACATTGTCGCTATTACCGTGTAAGGTCCACACGCGGGCGTCTTGCCAGTCTAGGATGTCACCGGCTGGATATCCTCCGGAGATGCTGACGGCGGTCGAGAACACATCCGGCCGCCTCGCGACCACCTCGATCGCGCCCATGCCTCCCGCCGAATACCCGCTGACGAAGCGACGGCTTTCGTCGACCCCGAACTCACCACTTAATTGGTCCACAATTCCCAGGACCGATTCCATGTTGCGGGACAGCCCGGGCGGACAGTTAAGCGTGCTTCCCGCAAAATGGCATGTCGCCCACCACCATTCGTTAGGTCCTGGAGCAGATCCCTGAGGTGACACAACGTAGGCAGCAAACCGTTCGGTCTGGGCGGCATTGATGATGCCCTGCGGGATCGACGAACTGCTGCCGCCGGTTCCGTGCAGCCAGACGATCAGAGGAAACTCTCGGCCCGGTTCATCGTGGCCGGGAGGCAGCCACAGTCGATAGCTCATCCGCCGGCCGTTCTCCTCCTGATAGACCCGATTTTCGTAGCTCTGCGCCAGGCAATGAGCCGGCCAAGGCAAACTGAAGATCAGGGTCAGCGTGTTGATGATCCAGCGTTGCATAGGGAACCTCCTGAACTTTGGTCTGTATCCAAACCTCGACAATTTAAGGACTTACACCTCGACGAGGACCGTCGAGGAAAGACCGCGATCGGGTCTCATCCCTCAATCCGGATTCCCTACAGGAGATCCATCACGGTTTCTCTCGAATTTTGGAAAAAGCTGCGAAGCCGTGCACGCCCCGCTTTGGTCTTACTGACGGCGGCGCAGTTCATGGTCCGGAACGATCAACGGGAGTCCGGCATTCGTCGGAATCCGGTTCCTTTCTGAGGACTACGGGCTGCGCCGCAGTGAATAGAACGCGAGGCGGACTGTTGGAACAGAGCTGTGGTGTTGCCTTGAACTAGACGAGGAGCGTTTCGCACGTCAGCGCACCACTCTGCAAAGCCAAAGTCGATGTCGAGAATCTGCCGGATAGCACCGTTGATCAAGGGTTCTGTGCCACATCTGTGCCACATTGCAGCTTTGGCTATGGCGTTCTGACCGCGGCAAGCTTAGGCGATGCCGCAGTCGGATGATAGAATCACTTGATGCAGTTATGAGCGAAGAAGGATACCTTTCATGCCAAAACTCGACTATCGCAATATCGAGAGCGACCCGGCTCGGTGTGGTGGACAGCCCGTGGTGACGAATACCCGGGTGCGAGTCGCTACGATTCTGAGTTGCTACCGTCAGGGAATGGGCATCGAAGAGATCGTCCATCCGAGGAAAATCTGAATGTCCATCAGCAGCAAGAACAAGGCCGGATAGCCGCGCGGAAACCACTTCTTTCCCCCTCAACGCCGCCCTGGGTGGCGTTTTCTTCGGCCGTCGAACCCGTTTGCCCTCCTCGTCGCTAGTAAAGCGGGCTTGACTAAGCCGTCTCGTAAGGCAAGATACCTTTACTAGGGGATCCTCGTAGGCAAGAAGGCTTGACCACGGATGAAACGCACAACTGGCACCCACCGCATCACAACCGCGGGTGGAGAGAAGGTCCGAGCATTCATTCCGTACCCGCTCCCACCCCGGCGGCCACCATTGCAGATCACCGATGATCTCCAGCGATTGCTCGCCGATGCGACGGCGGCGATCGGCAAACTGGAAGTCGCGGCAGCGATGGTGCCCAGCACGGGTTGGTTCCTGTACGGGTTCGTCCGCAAAGAAGCCTTGGTCTCGTCGCAGATCGAAGGGACGCAAGCCACCTTGGAGGATGTGTTGGTCCACGAGGCGACCCAGCAGGCGAGTCGGCCCGACGATGTTGAGGAGGTATGCAATTACGTCGATGCGCTGGCGTTCGCTCGACGGCAGATGGCCAAGCCCAAGGGATTGCCGTTGTGCACGCGGCTGCTTTGCTCCATGCATCAGCGGCTGATGAAAGGCGCTCGCGGATCGGAGAAATCGCCGGGTCAGATCCGTACCACGCAGAATTGGATCGGTGGAACACGTCCCGGCAACGCCCACTTCGTACCGCCGCCACCCGATTCCGTTCCTGAAGCGTTGGCCGCTTTGGATAACTGGCTGCACCAGGATGATCCGCTGCCGCCACTGGTGCGTATCGGGCTGGCACACGTTCAGTTCGAGACCATTCACCCCTTCCTGGACGGCAACGGTCGGATCGGGCGACTGCTCATGACGCTGCTGCTGCAACACTGGAATCTGTTGTCCTTGCCGATCCTGTACTTGAGCCTGCCGTTCAAACAGCATCGCGAGGATTACTACCGACACCTGGACCTGGTGCGTAGCGAAGGGGACTGGGAAGGATGGACACAGTTTTTTCTGGATTGCGTTCGCGACTCGGCGGAAGACGGTGTCGACGCCGCGCGACGATTGCACGCGTTGCTGGGAAAGGACCGGCAGGCCGTCGTCAATCACAAGGCCACGACCATTCCAGCGGTGCGGCTGTTCGATCTGCTGCCGGAGCATCCGATGGTAACGCTTGCCAAGACGCAAGAGTTGCTTGAAACGACCAAGCCGACTGCAACCAAGGCGATCAAGGCCTTGTGCGATGCCGGAATCCTGCACGAAATCACGGGCAAACAGCGCGACCGCGTGTACGCCTATCAGGACTATCTGAAAGTCCTGGCCGAGGATACTGACCTCCCGGCGCGCCCGCCTGGCAGGCTTGGTTCTGTGTAAGGCAGCTAACGTTCCGGACTCGCTTGGTGACCGTGCCGCGACACGCGGCGTTTTCGCCAGGGTGGATTCCTTTGCCAAGCGGGCCAGCCCGACGCACCACGGCGCAAACGTCGCGGCCTGGGGCGAACGTTTTGGCCACCGGCCCGTGTCATCGCGATTCGTAAGGGCGGCGATGATTTCGTCATGGCTCATCCCGGCACGTCGCATAGGGCCCGCCATCCGCTGTCGGCGGACAAGAAATCGGCCCAGACGATGCTCAATGAACTGGTGCGCCAGGTCGAACGCGAGGAGGCCGGCTTGGCTGATCCGGCGGACATTCATCGGAAGCGACCTCTGATTCAGCATCTGTCCGAGTATCGGAAGTACTTGCAGAACAAGGGCGTGACGCCGAAGCAGGTGCTGACCGCCCACAATCAGGTCCAGAAGATGATTACCGAATGCAAGTGGCGCTGGGTCCGCGACATCTTGGCCACCGGTGCCTTGGAGTTTCTGGCAGAGCTGCAGCGTGCGGGCCGCAGCGTACAAACTCGCAATCATTATCTCAAGAGTGCCAAGTCGTTCACACGTTGGCTCGTTCGCGACCGTCGTACATCGATGGACGCACTGACTTACCTCGCGCGTCTCAACATGAACAGCTAAAGGTGTGGATCTCAGGCAAACCTGATCTGAAACCAGACGCACCCCTCTTTCCCGTCTCCGACCGTGTTCCCGGCGGCAAGGACCGAAGAACCTACAAGATGATGCGGACGGATCTGGAAGCCGCCAGGAAGAAGTGGATTGACGAGGCCCAGACCGAGCGGCAACGGGAAGAGCGGGAACAATCCGACTTCCTGGCCTATAAAGACCACGACGGCCTCTACGCCGACTTCCACTACTGCCGTCACCTCTTCATTACCAGCCTGGAGCGCGCCGGCATCTCACCCAAGATGGCCCAGACGCTAGCCCGCCACTCCGACATCCGGCTGACGCTCCAAACCTACACGCACGTCGAGCTACACGATCAGACGGCGGCGATTCGGGCGTTGCCGGAGCCGGGAGGAGCCGCGTTACATTTCGGAGACCATTTTCGCGAATTCTCGGGATCGGCCAATGGCTGGATCGCCTGCAACGGCGAGGTACGTGACAATCGTCCGACAAAGAGCCGTGAAATCGATCCGGGTACGTCAGCACAATAGCCAGCCTAGACGTGTTCTGCGCGGCCGCGGTGATTTCGGCATGCGCCTCTCCAGATGGGATCCCGGCAGTTTTGCGTCGAGGGCGTGTGGCAGCCGGTTGACCGGTTGTTTCCCACACTCTGGTGTCGGGAGTCCGCTGATGAACGTGTCACAGCGCGTCGTTCTTCGAGGAATATGGCCATTCGCGTCGCGAGTCACATCGCGGTTGTGTGGTGCCGCCGGTCGTGCCAACCGGATGACGGTAGTGATACGTATCGTTTTCGGTTTCGCGGATTGACGTCAATTCTTCTCCCCATGGGGGCTCCACCCGTCGTTTGTTGGCAAGAGCGACCGCAACGAGCCATTGGAGATCTGAAAGGACGCGTTTTTGGGAGCACAGACATGTGGGCCTGTAAGAACTGCAACGAGAGTTGCGAGGACAAATTCGATGCGTGCTGGAGATGCGGTACATCGAAAGATGGGATCGTCGATGACAGCTTCCAAAACGCCGATGATCCCCAGTTCGACTATACAAGCTGGGAAGAGCCTGGTGACAATTCGCGCTTGGTCCGCGACTCAATCCTTACACAGCGTCAAGTGGCTTCCCGCGGTTCGCGGGTCTGCAACAACCTAATTGATGGCATGTTTCTTCAGTTTGTCGTGACGCCTGCTGTAGGTTCTTCCGTTGCCGTTGTGATGATCTTGTTATCCGTATTGGGGATGGAACTCGTTGATTTGCCAGAGTCGTTCTTTTGGGTTGTCGGGTGTGGGGCTTGGGTAGGCTATTTCGTCGTCACAGAGTCGATTTGGCAGAAGACTCTCGGCAAGTTGATTACGGGAACGGTGGTGGTGACTGCCGATGGATACAAACCTTCATTCAAGCAGATTGTCGGCCGGTCAATTGCTCGTCTGATCCCATTCGAACCCCTGTCCTTTCTTGGGAGATATCCAGTGGGTTGGCACGATTCCTTGTCCCGCACGAGGGTCGTGCATGCCGCGAATCTTCCGTACTCAGCGACAAGAGTTGTTCCACGTGAGGTCGCGTCGTCGCCGGTTGCGTCACCTGGCACTGCCGGCTCTTGGCGGATCGCTCGAGTCGTCCTGATCGCCGTGCTTCTGACACCGCTTGTAGTTGGAATCATCCTGGGAATCGACCTGTTCTGGATTTCAGCACGCCGACCGAATCAGAGCAGCGCGGCCCAGCCTACGAAGATGGCACAGTCACGTCCGCGCCGCACGAATCCGAGAGTCGCTGTCCAACGTCCCCAACGGGCGGAATTGCGCCCCAGCGATTGGAGCGAAGAATTGGCAACGCTTCGGATTCCTCCGCGATCTGCGCAAGCCTCGGCAAACCTCATTGACTTGACCGACTTCTACAACGCACGGTTCGAAGGCAACTGGCATGGAAGTGTCAGCGACAACGACCTTTCCGAATTGCCACAGGGTATTCAGGCTTTCGGTGGCACCGAGTTTGATATCCGCGGCATCGTACAAATCGCAGGTGGCAAGTACGAAGTTGATCGCTTCCCCAGGCGAGTCGAGGGAATCGCCGTACCAGGCTGCATCGAGCGGATCCATTTCTTGCACGGGACTTTATGGGGTCACGAGGAGGTGTTCGGCACCAGTATCGGGAAATACGTGTTACGTTATTCCGATGGATCGTCCGAGGAAAGACAGCTTATTCTCGGCGAGGATGTTCTCGATTGGTTTGCCGTGCCGCCCGCGTCAGAAACCGGTGGTCCCGTCGTGGCCTGGAGCGGTGCGAACAATCTGAGCCGCCGCAAGGGTATGACCATTCAGCTCTACAAAACGACTTGGGAGAACCCACGTCCAGACGCCAATATTCTGGGCCTGGACTTTATTTCCGCCGATCAAACTGCCGCTCCGTTCCTTGTCGCAATCACGGTTGAATAGACCATCTCACCAATTGGCATGTGGTGAAGGCCGCAAGCTGATTCGGGAGCCTTTGTGTCCGAACATTCTGATCCTTCTGGCCAGTCGAGAAGCCACATGAGTGAACAAACGATAGGCGTACCGCGTCGTATCCTCTCCGGAATCTTAGGCCTGCTATGTCTTTGGTATCTGTTCCAGTATGGCTCCTGTTATGTTGGTCCAGGATCGTCGACGTCGTCGCTGGTCAAGAGCTTGAAGCACGGGAATCCAGGGACTCGCACAATTGCCGCTCGTCAACTGGGAAGGAAGGGCCCGGAGGCGGTCCCCATGCTGACGGAAGCCCTGGGCGATGAGAACGAAGATGTCCGGAAGGCAGCCATTGATTCCCTTGGAAACATCGGACCGGAGGCTAAGAGAGCGATCCCAGCGCTGACCGAATCCCTGAAGGATGAGGACGCGGATGTCAGCATGGCTGTCATCCGTTCTCTACGCAGCGTGGACCCGGAGGCGATAACCCCCCTGATCGAAGCATTGAAGGTGGAGCACGGCGTGGTCCGCCGCTCCGCTGCACAGGCCTTGATGGAGATGGGGCCGAAGGCGAAGGACGCAATGCCCGCTCTGGCCGAGGTGTTGAAGAGTGATCCAGATGATGACGTCCGCTGCACCGCTGCCTTGGCTCTGGGAAGTATGGGGCCGGAAGCCATACCGGCTTTGACCGAGGTCTTGCAGGACACAGGCGTCCGATATTCTCGCGTCCGTGTGGCTGCCGTCAATGCGCTGGGGAATATGGGTCCGGTGGCGATACCGGCGCTGACCCCCGTGTTGAAGAACAAGGATGTCCGTAATTGGGACGTCCGTGTGGCGGCCGTCCATGCGATCGGGAACATGGGGCCGGAAGCCATACCGGTTTTGACCGACGTGTTGCGGAGTGAGAAGGATAAGGAGTTCTTGCCGAGGGTGGCTTATGCCCTCAGTAGCATTGGTCCGGAGGCGTTACCGGCTCTCACCGATGAATTGAAGAATGAACAGACGAATGTCCGTGTGGCCGCTATCGATGCCGTGGGGAATATCGGGCCAGACGCGATACTGGCACTGATCGACGCATTGAGGGATGACGCGCCGATTGTCCGTCGCAGAGCCGTCGCGAGCCTGAACCAGATGGGGAATGAGGCGACTCTCGCGACGCCCGCTCTGAACGACGTATTGAAGGAAGCTCTAACTGACGCACTGAGCGATGAGGATGAGAGTGTCCGCCGTACGGCGATGGTCGTGCTCAAGAAGGTTTTCCCTGAGGCTGTTCCGACACCGCGACTCACAGCTGGGAAACCGATTCGGTTCGCCTGGTTTGTGGATTTCTCCCCAGACGGAAATCTGCTTGTGACGTCCTACGGCGGATGGGATTCCGATGAGAAAGGGGAAGTCTACGTTTGGAACATTGAGACTGGAAGGCCGAGATTCGTGATCCCAAGCGACCGGGGAGTCCGGGCGGTGGTGTGGTCGCCGAAGGGAACGTTCTTCGCATCAGGGAATTACGGAGGTCTAGCTCGTCTATACGACAGCAAGACCGGAAAGACGATGCTTGATCTGTCGACAGTCGACACGCCGACCAAGGGCGGGAGTATTGAGGTCCTTCAAATCACGCCAGATGAGCGTTGGATCATCGGTGGAACGGGGAACGGGAAGATCCTCATCTGGGAGCGCATGACGGGCAAGCTGATGCGAACCATTTCCGGCCATTACGGTGATATTTGGGGTATGCGACTCGCGGAAGACGGTGTGACATTGGCTTCCGCCGGGAAAGACCAGGCGGTGCGCGTTTGGAACATCGAATCAGGCAAGCGGCTTTACGAATTCGATCATCCGGAGGCCACCAACGGAGTCGCGTTCACGTCGGATCGTCGCCTGCTTGCCACAGGTTGCTGGGACGGGCAAATTCGATTCTGGGACCTGGAGACCGGCAAACTTGTCAGGACACTCCAGGGCCATCGAAGTGCAGTGAACGATTTCGACTTCGCGAGGCACGACAAGTTGCTCGCCAGCAGCGGAAATGACGGCACGGTTCGACTCTGGGACCATGAGTCGGAAGATATGCTGGCCACCTTGCACGGCCACCAACAGGTTGTTTTTGGAACTCGGTTCTCACCCAGCGGTAAGATTGTCGCATCGGGGAGTTGGGATGGGACAATTAAGGTTTGGGATGTAGACGCAAAGAAGGAGCTTATGACGCTCGTTCGACAGCCACGCGCCATTGATTGAACCGCCTGTCCATCTCCGCGGTTTCCCGTACGCTGACATCCCCTATTGATCACCACCCACCAGGCCACGTGCGTCGATGCATGCAAAGCCCCAAGCCCACATCGATGATGGGTCCGGCAATTCGTTGATTTTCGAGATCGACCGCGATGTCATTGGGCGCTTGAAAAGGGACCACCGGGAGGCGCTTTTAAAAGCCCCAGCGGTACAGTTGTTTAGTGGTTGGTGGTGAAATTGGTTCCCTTTGGATTCACCTTCCTTTCTCTTCATCGGCGATCGACCCGGTGGGCGCTTTGGCCCCTTTTGGTCCTTGGTTCGGTTTTCCCAGGCGGCCGCTTTGGCCAGCGAAGGCCCCGAATGAGCCGTCCGTTCTGGCCGCGTCACATAACGGTCCACGTCAAGACTTGGTCCGGGTTGGCGGTAGCACTTTGGATATGACAGCCAACGGGTTTTGCCATTCGGCGCACCGAACGTTGCTGAGGAGACCGAAGCGACAACGGAATACATCGATTACACCGCTTCGTGCGTGATCTTATTGCCGCGCTGGGCTTCCACCGCATTGATGAAGGCGTTCAGCGAATTGCAGGCGGCCACATCATTCGCCGTGTTGGTGTCATCCAGGGCATTGAGTGCCGAATCTAGTTTCGCGACCAGGCTGTTTTCGATCGTCTTGGACACCCCTTCACGTCAACTGTCGGTGGGCCGTTACAGGGGGGCGGCTTAAGTTCATGAGTCCCAGAGCGCCGGCGACAAGAAGCAGCACGCCGGATGGTTCAGGAACCACGAACAGACAAGGGCCAGTGAAACCCGTTGTGCTCTCGGCTTGGAAATTTAAAAAACCGTCCCCGCCACCCTTGTACGAACCTGAGATGAACCAAATCGATTGAAGGACTTCGAAATCTAAGCCGGGCTCCGCAACATTGCCCAAGGAGAAAGCGTTCGGCCACGCTCCAATGCCATTCACGTCAATTACGGCCACCTTATCCGGTCGGCAGACGTTAAAGAACCCCTTTCCAAATGCGCAGCCGTCGTAGAAATTGTCTCCGTCAGGATCCTCGCCTACCTTGAATCGCCATTCGGTGGTCTCAGTCTTGATCTCCAAGACGAATGAATCGATAGTCGCCTGTCGGCTGTTATAGGTGTTGAATCTCACCTCCCCGGTGTACTTGTCGTAGGTGATCGCGACATGACCCAGGTTCGCCTCTTGAGGGCACTGGTTCTCGATTGGGTGCTGGGCGAACAAAGACGAACCGGGGCAGACCAGACACATTACCGCGAATGAACAAACACGAGCAGTTCCCATCGAATCGTCCTCCATCCAAGGGAAAAGTGGAAGCGTTGATGGCTGCGGCGAAACCCCTGACGGAACACACACACACTTGGTGTTCGAGGTAAGTCCAATTCCTCCATTCTTGCATCGCAAATCACGGGCGACGACTCAGGCCGATCAAGGCCAGGAAACCCAGTCTGAGCAAAACAACAGCGAATGGTTCAGGAACGACGAACAGACAGGGACCCCAGAAACCAGTTGTGCTCTCCCACTGAAACGCGTCCAGACCTTCGCTGTGGGTACCCGAGATTAGCCAAGTTGTCTTAATGAACTCGAAATCCATGCCCGGCTCCGCAACGTTTCCAAACGAGAAAGCACTCGGCCAAGCTGCCATGCCATTCACGTCAATAACTGCGATTCTCGTGGGTGAGCAAACGTTAAAGAACTCCTTGTCGAAA
>CAZFWV010000146.1:0-2249 GCA_964522605.1 uncultured Pirellulaceae bacterium | reverse complement strand
AAATCACAGGCGGCGACGCTGGCTGATCAAGCCCAGGAAACCCAGCCCGAGCAAAACAAGTGCGGATGGTTCAGGAACCACGAACAGACAGGGTCCAGTGAAACCCGTTGTGCTCTCGAGGTTCCACTTCATCAAACTTCCAGCCCTGTGTGATCCCGACAACAGCCAAATCGACTGAAGGAAGTCGAAGTCTAAGCCGGGTTGCGCAACGTTACCGAACGTGCCAGAGTTCGGCCAAGCAGCCATGCCATTCACATCGATGATGGCGACTTTCGTGGGTGAGCAAACGTTGAAGTACTCCTGATCGAAAGCACAGCCGTCATAGTAAGTCACATCGGGTTGCCCGTTCGGCTTCAAAGTAGGTTCGCCCACACTGAATCGCCATTCCGTAGCCGCCGAATCAAGCTCCAAGACAATACTGCTCAGAGGATCCTGCGCACTGTTGTAGGAGTTGAACCTCACCTCCCCGGTGTACCTATCGTAAGTGACCGTCACGTGGCCCAGATTGGCCTCTTGAAAACATTGGTTTTTGATTAGTTCTTGAGCGCACAAGGGCGGCCCCAGACACAACGAACACACTGCAGCGACAGAAAAGACCCGCGCAGTTTCCATCGAATCGTCCTCCATTCGTGTCGAACTTGGAAGCGTTGATGGTTGCAACGACACGCATCAGAGAAAACACAACCCTGCCCGCTGGAAGCAGGTGTGGACGTCATGTTGGTATCGAAAACATGGATGTCTTCGTTAGCTGCCCACGATCGTGCTAGAGCAAACCCTATTTTAAGACAATCAGCGGCAAGCTCAACGAAAAAACGTGGGGAAAGGGGCAGCAGAACCGGTTGCTCCGCGGCACAAAAACCCGCCCTCGCGAATCCTGCCGGAGTGAAGCAGGTCCAACTCACAGCCCTGCTTGTCGGCCTGCTGTGTCGTAGTCCAATATTGGCACGGTCACGTTTACGGATTAACCCGACGACGATCGGAAATTCCTAGCGGCTGCTTGTTCAATTCAACATGCGGCTGATCGCGGCGATGCCGGACGAGTTGCGGGAGCGTGTGGAGGAATGGCCGGAGCAGTGTGAGGAGTATCGAGCGATTGTCAACGGATTTAGGACTCGACCAACGCGCTCTGAGCCCAATCGTCATGTCGTTCGGTGCGCGTCGTGGTTCACAACGAGGTCGGAATCGCCGAACGTCTACGCGGCGGCTTATCGTGTCCAACGGCTGACGCATCAAGAGCGGCGACGCAGGCCGATCAAGCCCATCAGACCCGAGCCAAAGAGAACTAGCGTCGAGGGTTCGGGAACCACGAACAGACACACTTCGTACCACGGCCACGGGGGCGGCGGCCCCGGGATCCCAGGCCTGTGCGAACTCGAAATTAGCCAAACGGACTGAACGAATTCAGGGCTCAAGCCCGGCTCCGCAATGTCGCCGAATGAGAAAGCGTCTGGCCACGCTCCAAAGCCGTCGTTCACGTCGATCACGGCTACCTTGTCCGGTCTGCAAACGTTGAAGAACCCCTTGTCAAAAGCGCAACCGTCGTGGAATCCATCTTCGTCGCGATCTTCGCCCACATTGAAACGCCATTCGGTCGTTGTAACGAGCTCTAGGACAAATGTACCGAGAGGAGCCTGTTGACTATTGTAGGTGTTGACCCTCACTTCCCCGGTGAACTGATCGTAGGCGATCGTCACGTGACCCAGGTTGGCCTCTTGAGGGCACTGGTTTCTGATTGGCTCTTGCGCGAACAAGGATGCCCCCAGACACAGGATCCCGATCGCCGCGAAAGAACGAATACGAGTGGTTTCCATCACATCGCCCTTCATCAAAATGAAACGCGGAAACGTTGATGGCGATTGTGAGACACGTGAAGGAAAGCATGTGCAGGAATGGCCTATACGGCGAAGCCGAAAACGCGCGGGTGCTCTCGTTCGATGCTCACGATCGTACGGCAGGAGCTCCTATTTTAAAACAGTCCGCGTCAATCTCAACGAACATGATGACGAAGCAGGGGTGGAGCGGGTTATCGTCCTGTTCTTTCTGTCCGTCATGATTGGTGATCGTGTCAACGCGGAGTTCTACCGAATCACGGGCGGCAGGTTCTCTTGCTGCGGCAGCTACGACGGTGCCGTCCGGCATGATCTACCGGCACCAACGCAATGGTTCATCGACCTGACGGGGCAGATCGACGGAGACTCAGTCCAGATGCGAATCCTGGATCCCTTCCTGGAAGAGTTTCGTCCACGGCC
>CAZFWV010000145.1:0-15611 GCA_964522605.1 uncultured Pirellulaceae bacterium | reverse complement strand
GGCGAATTGATGGCGACACTCGATCGCCTGGGAATCGCCGAAAACACACTCATCATCTTCGCATCGGACAACGGCCCGTAACTGAATGTGGAGGGCTACGGCAGTGCGGGCGTCCTTCGCGATGGGAAGTGGACCAACTTCGAGGGTGGTATTCGAGTGCCTTGTATCATGCGTTGGCCGGGCGTGATCCCCGCAGGTTCTGTGAACAACGCAATTACGGGCATCATTGACATGCTTCCGAACTACGAGGAGATGTACGACAAGGAAGACCTGGATGCAGTGATCATTGCAACGCCCGATCATGCTCGCGTGCGTGTCGCGATCCTGGCATGCATGAAGGGCCTGGATATTTACGCGGAGAAGCCGCTGCACTTCAGCATTCCCGAAGGCCGAGCACTCGTACAGGCCGTCCGCAAGCACCAACGAGTCCTTCAGGTAGGAACGCAGCAGCAAAGCACGACCAACAATCTCTATTCCTGTAAGTTCGTGCGAGACGGAGGCTTGGGCCGAGTCCATACGATTCTCGTCATGAACTATTCGGGGGCCCAACCGGCCACAGGCTTGCAGTCGCAGGCCATCCCGGAAGGCATGGACTGGAATCGGTTTTGCGCACAGGCCCCCTTGCTGGATTATAACGAGAACCTGCATCGCAGATGGCGTCGCTACGACGCTTTCACGGGAGGCCCGATTTGTGATCGGGGATCACACGCTCTCGATATGGTTCACTTGGCCATGGGCTGGGAGAACGTGGCGCCGACCCGCATCGTGCCAACCACACCGGCGGACAAGTACTGGGGACGTGGCGTTCGCCTTTATTATCCCGACGGTACGGTCGTCCGCCTTGAGAGTAAGGATGGTCCGGCCTTTGGCGGCATATTCATCGGGGAACGCGGAAAGATCGAGATCAACCGTGGGCCCGCGAATTCAAACCTGGGTCAATGGCAAACAAGTAGCGGATGTCGCTGATGATGAAGCCTATGCGAAGTATCCTTCGGGTGTGATCGCACTGCAGGTACACGGTGTTAAGAAGTCACCGGAGAAAGTACGCCAAGTTTCGTTTCGATCCATTCGCGTTCGCAGAATCGAACCCGCCAAGTAGATCCCCATTCCTCGTCTTCCTGCCGCACATGCACCGGGAAGAGTACGTCATCATCAATCACCAGTGGCGATAGCTGACCAACCAGCGACTCACACCATGAACGGGAGCCAACGTATGAAATCTCTCCGTATAATCACTCTGTTCTCGTTGTTTTGCGGACTTGCGTCTCTGCTCGTTGGGGGAAGCGCATTGGCCGAACGCCCAAACATCCTGCTCATCACCGCCGACGACTTGAGTTGGGATTCGGTCGGTGTCTACGGGTGTCCCGTTGAGGAGACGACTCCGAACATCGACCGGCTGGCCTCCGAGGGCATCCAATTCGACTACGGATACGTGCAGATCGCGATTTGCACGCCGTCGCGACAGGTGATGCTTTCGGGCAGCCACAGCCACCAGACCATGACGCGCTGTTTCACCGAAATGGAACGCGTCGGTCCGACATTGCCGGACGTGCTGAAGCAGAACGGATACCATATCGCCAACATCAATAAGCAGCAAAATCACTACGACTGGGATACGGCAATCAAGGAGACGGAATCGGGCTTCGGACGCGATATCCCATTTCATGGAGAAGCGGTGCGCGGCGTCATCGAAACCGCCGGGGAGAAACCATGGTTCGTCATGGCCAACTTCAATGATCCTCATCGCCCCTTCCACGGTTCGGATGCCGAGAAGAACTGGACGAAGTACGACGAAACTCGCTTCAGCAACCCGAGCCGCGTCTATGGCGTCGATGAGATCGTCGTGCCGGGCTTCTTGCCGGACTTGCCCGACGTGCGGATGGAGATGGCGCAATACTACTCGTCCGTGCGCCGTTGCGACGACGGCGTCGGAACGATTTTGGAATCGCTCGAGAAGTCCGGCGAAGCCGAAAACACGATCGTCGTGTTCATGTCCGATCATGGGATATCCAATCCGTTTTCGAAGCTGAACTGCTACCAGGTGAGCCTCCGCGTTCCGCTGATCGTGCGTTATCCCGGCAAGATCGAAGCGGGGCTTCGCGACAAGTTCAACATGGTCAGCGCTGTCGATCTTGCGCCCACTCTGCTGGAGCTGGCCGGTTTGGACGTGCCCGCAACGATGGCGGGACGCTCATTCACGCCGCTCCTGGAGGGACACCCACAAGATGGACGAGATCATGTGATCGGCTACTATTACCGCAACCTGCGGCAGACCAAAATGTATCCCGAGTTTGCCGTTCACATGCGCGATTGGGTCTACATCTACAACCCCTGGGTAGATGGCGTCACCGAAGTGCATAACTCCGACTACACGGGCAGTCCGACGCTCCTGGCGATGTGGAAAGCGGCTGAATCCGTCCCTTCCATCAAGAAACGGACCAACTTCCACAGATACAGAATCCGTGAAGAACTCTACAATGTGCGCCAGGATCCGCACGCCTATATCAACGTGGCGCCGGCGCCGGAGAATAGGGTACGCATCGCGGAGATGCAAGGGATCCTCGTGAACTGGATGGAAGAAACGGACCACCCAGCTCTGGATCTGATGAAAGATCCGCATAACGAAAAACTGATGTCCGAGTATATGGAATGGGAGCGTTTGAACGCGGTCAAGCAGATCGAGGAAGTAAAACGCGGAAAGCGGTGATCGACGGGGCTTTCCCTTCATGATCCGCTGGCCGAACCACGTGAAGGCGGAGGCCTGGGTTGCAGAACTGCCCACAGAATACCAATCGATCGAAAAACACGAGCTGAAGAAGCTCAAGCGTGAAGGACAGAAACACAAGGCTGAGCCGCCACAAGACACGAACTGAACCATGAAACATCTTAAACTCGTTCTTGCATGTATCGTCGTCACCGCGATCGATGCGGGCGCGCCACAACTGCTGTGCGCTGCAGACAAACCCAATATCGTTCTTCTGTTCATCGATGACTGGGCGTGGAACGGGACTCCGATTGCGATGGATGACTCGGTGCCGAATTCGCGCATGCCAGTGCTGCATATGCCGAATGTCGAGCGGCTGGCTCGCGAGGGAATGAGGTTCACCAACGCGTATGCCTCACCGCAGTGCTCTCCGTCGCGAGTCTGTGTACAAACCGGACAATCCTCGCCGCGAAACGGCTTCACCGTGTTTATGAACGACCGCGGACAGGACTACTTCGACAAAAAGGGCTACCCTCAATTTCCGGTGATTCCGTGCGTCTCGGACATGACGATCGACGCGGACGCTGTGACGATCCCCGAAGCCCTGAAGCCGCTTGGTTATGTCAGCGCTCACATCGGCAAGTGGCACATGCGAGGCGACCCTGGCGACGAGGGATATGTGCTGCATGACGGTGACACCAGCAACAAGCCGGGCAACACACTGCCCGAGGGCGCCAACCAACGCCTGCCTGACGACCTGACCGATCCCAAATTGATGTTCAGCGTTACAGAAAAGGCGCTGGGCTTCATGAGTGAGCAGGCGAGAGCCGGCCAGCCGTTCTATTTGCAGATCTCACACTACGCGATGCACGAAGGTCGCGAGTGCCTGCCGGCGACACGTGAGAAATACACCCGACACCCGCTCGTGCAGGCTTATTACCGGAAAATCGGAAAGACGACCGACACGGTGAAGCGAAAGGAAGATCCCGCCATCTGGCTCGGCATGGGCGAAGACCTTGACGGACGGATCGGTGCAGTGCTCCAGCGCATCAAAGAGTTGGGAATCGAGGACAGTACTTACGTGGTCATGGTCGCAGACAACGGCTATCGGCACAAAGAACTCCAGCTCACACCGGGCCTCACGCAACCGCTGCACGCCGCCAAATGGTGGGTCTGGCAAGGCGGTATCCGCGTCCCCATGATCGTGAAGGGCCCTGGGATCAAGCCGGGCTCCCTCTTTCGCGGGAACGTGGTCAATTACGACTTCCTGCCGACCTTCGTGGATTGGGCCGGCGGCGATCCGACGGCACTTAAGGACATCGACGGCGTCAGTCTGGCTTCGTACATGGCAGGCGCGCCGCCGAGCGACACGTTGCTCAACCGCAATCTCTATTTCCACTACCCGCACTACCGGTCAAGCATGCCGCATTCCGCGGTCGTCTCCGGCACTCGCAAGCTGCTGCATTTCTACGAGCGTCCGGATATCCCCATGCTCTTTGACCTGTCGAAAGACACCGGCGAAGTCCACAACATCGCCTCGGATCATCCGGCCGAGCACAAGCAGCTTTTTGACGACATGATGCGCTACTTTGACAAAGTCGGGGCTCGCATCCCGAAACTGAACCCGGATTACGACCCCACCGTCTACAAGACCGCCACGGGATACGAAAAACGAATTCAGTGGGGACCGTTTGAAAACCGCAGACCACTTGAGGAGGACGAAAGGTAGATGTTCCCAAAACTCAACCCCCCCCTGACTGTTGCTATCGCCTTTCTCACGACGGCGCTCTTGTGGGACATGGGCAGCGCGGCTGCGTCAACTCCCGACACACCGAAGAATATTCTGTTTCTAGTCTCGGACGATCTAAACAGTTGGCTGTTGGGAGACACGAACCGTTATGCCGGAAAGGTGGTGGCTCCGAACCTCACGAAACTTGCCGAAAGCGGGGTCAATTTCAAGCGTGCCTACACCGCGGCCCCGGTCTGTTCTCCCTCCCGCACGGCCTTCTTCTCGGGTGTCGCCCCGTGGACGTCGGGGCACTATCACAACACGCCGGGAGCCGGCGCGAGTGAGCCGCTGAAAGACGCCCTGTCGCTGGCGGGCTTCTTCAAGAGAGCCGGCTACACCACCGCCGGCTACGGCAAAATCACACATGGCTGGGATCAAGGAGAGCACTGGGACGAGAAGATCGGCCACAAACGTGATCCGGCTCCGCCCGGCGCCCCGCTCACCCCGTCGGGCGGAGGCGAACAGGATTGGGGGCCCATTCATCTTGCCGAAGAAGACATGAACGACACGCTCAATGCCGACAATGCCATCCGGCGGCTCCAGCAGAAACACGACAAGCCCTTCTTCATTTGCTGTGGCCTCTTCAACCCACACATGCCGTGGTATGTACCCAAGAAGTACTTTGACATGTTTCCGCTGGAGGAAGTGACGACTCCGCCCCTGTTAGAAAATGATCTGGATGATGTGCCGGAGTTGGGCGTGGAGTTGACGCTTCGAAAAGGCAAGTACGTGGACAGTGTCTTTGAACATGGTTTGCACAAACAAGGCGTCCAGGCCTATCTCGCGACGACGGCCTACGCCGACGCCCAACTTGGTCGCGTGCTCGACGCGTTGGACAAGAGTCCCCATCGAGACAACACTGTCGTGGTGTTCCTGACCGACCACGGTTTCCATCTGGCGGAGAAGCATCACTGGCAGAAGGCCACCCTCTGGGAAGAGGCGACGCACAGCCTTCTGATGATCCGTGCGCCAGGCGTGACTCCCGCGGGGGGCGCTGAATGCGAGCGTTTCGTGTCGCTGCTCGATATCTACCCAACTCTGGCGGAACTATGCGGGCTGGAGCCGCCGGACTACCTGGATGGGCGTTCGCTCGTGCCACTCTTAAGAAACACGGAGGCACCGTGGGAGAGTACCGCGATCACCGGGTTGACGAGTAAGGGCGGGCCGACATGGTATCCGTACATCAGCATCCGCAATGAAACGGGACGATACATTCGCTATGTAGAAGGGCAGGAGGAATTCTACGATACGAACAAAGATCCTCACGAATGGAACAATGCGATTGCCGACCCGCGATATGCGTCGGTCATCGAACGGATGCGCGCCGCGATCCCCAACCCATCCGACGCGGCCACGCCGATGCCGGAAGTGTTGAAGAACACTCGAGAGTGATCGATGAAGCCGTCCACCGACCTTCGGCGTGAATGCCTGTACACGCAAACTGGTAAGGAGCCGTAGCCGGCATTAGATCGAGGACAGGGTGAAGAGCGAATCCGTTTTCAAGCAGACGAACCGGAGATGCATCAATTCGTCGATCTGCGCAGACTGGTGGTGCAACATGCCCCAGAGTCTCGTCGGTTACGCTGCCGGACGAATACGGATGATCGGCAGGTGGCGACGGCCATTGTGACCGTCGAGTTCAAAGAGGATCGCATCGCCGGGTTCACCGTCAATTCCGACGTGCGGCTTGGCACATGGCGATCCGCACGATCCCAAGAACATTGAGTACTGCATTTCGAACTAAGAAATGCCATCCCTTCGGAAGGCGCAACGACTCGACATCATTCAGGCAGACTTCATCACACATGGGGGCAATTGGAAATCACCCACCATAACAAGTCCCAACTGCCAAGTCGGGATGACACCGACGCGATTGAGGATCTCAGTCGCCTTTCCTCTCGGCACTTCAGGGAAGTCTGCCGGTTGTGCCGCCGACGCTCGCCCGGAGCAGGAGGGACTGGCACGTCCTCCGTGGGGCTGGTGAAAGTCGCTGGGCCGGTTCAGCCTGCCTGGTCCTCAGCGCTCCGCCACTTGCCAAGTTGTTGATCGTGTCTTTCAGGTTGCTGACCTGTTCGGTGGGCGAGAGAACGCAGATCGGAACACTCACTTTGGCGGTCTGCAGGCCGCCAATACCGGTGTTACCAAGGTCGTTTGCGGCGACCGTCAAAGCATCGTCGCCTGTGAAATCCAATTCGCCAAGATATGTCACACCTTCAGCCAGCGTTGCGTTAATCGCTGCGGGTGTACCGGTGAGGACAACACTCGCCGTCCCATTGGTGTCGATCTGCGCCGCGGTCAACGCGCTCGGGACGTCCGGCACGACGGTGATAGTCCCGTTCATCCCAGATGAAATCGGTGAAGTAGGTCTGGTTTTGTAGAAACTGCGTCGGCGCTAGATCGCTGTCGCGGGGATTGTCGATGCCATAACCAGTATGGACTTGAAATCTTTCCGTCAGGTAGAAGTACACCTCGCCAAAACCGCCTGCGGACATCACCTCTTCCAGCGTGTCTGAATTGAAGCTCGGCAGCTCGACATCATTGTGGATGCGTCGGCCATACATCGTAGAACTCAAATTCCTCATGATGATGCCGCTGTTTCGGCGTGTCTGCCCAGTTGCCGCAGCAATCAGTGGCAAGCGAAACTCAGGTGCAGCTTGAAATCTCGCCAAGTGCTCCGAGTTCGAAGGGCTGAGGCAAAGGAGTGTTTTTCGAGTGGTGGCGAAATACGAACGTAGTCCTCGATCTGCTTTCAGGTGATCTCCTTTAAGCCCCGCGACCGTACGACTCCCAGTGGTTTAGCGAGCCACCGTTGAACAACACGATTGCGTTTTCAGGTGGCTTGGCACCGAGGTGGGAGGATAAGCGCGTGACCTTCTGAAGCCTAATTCAGTTGGCTTGTTTCTTAGTCGACCGATTCCGGTAAGCGTGTCGTCAGCCACCTTTCCTGACCAACCATTGCCGTCGAAACATGGGACGTTGTCGGCGACGGTTGCGTCGAGGACGGCAAAGCGGTGGGCAACGTTGATCAAATACAGGCAGGAATCGTACTTTGTACGAATCATTGCCACGTGGAATTACCTGGGCGACCTTTATCCTCAGGAGTGATTCACTCTCTTTATAGCCCAAGTTCTTTGCCGGCGTGTTGCAGACTGGCTATGACATTCTCGAGTTCCAGCTCAACTTGTTGTTGCTCCGACAACGCACTGACTTCCTGAGGATCCGTCGGTTGCTCTTGGACTAATCGTAGTACGTTTGCCAGTTCATGAGCCATCGTGTCGGGCATCGTCGACCAGTAGCCGTCCGACAGGCAGGGGACTCGCAGTGCATCTCGCGTGATCAGTTCCAGAGAGAAGTGGATCATCGGTTTGGCTTCTCGAAGCGTATTGACGATTCGTTTGAGATCGAGACTGCCCTGACCAAGCGGAACGTCGCCCAACAGGAAACCCTCGTCATACATTTTCAGCGATTGATCCTTGAGGTGAACTGTCAATGCAAAGGGCGCGAGTGCTTCGACTGCTTCGTATGGATCGTCCAGCAGCGCGATGCTGTTGCCCGTATCCACACAAGCGCCGATGAATTCGCTGCTCAGTCGCTCCAGCAGTGCGACTCGTTCGTCAATTCGCTGGTCTTTGTGGTTCTCGACCGCCAAAGCGACTCGGTGTTTCTCTAGTATTGGCGCTGCGAGCTGCAGCATCGCTTCACCACGACGTTCGAAGTCGCGGAATTCTTCGAGGGCATTGAATCGCTCGTATCGTCGACCGGGAATGATCGTGGTCCGAACCGCTCGGGCGCCTACGTCCCGAGCCGACTCGATTTCTGCGGCGAAACGATCAATATCATCTTTGTCGTTGGGAGGTCTGATGATGGCGTCGATGAAAAGACCGTGCTGCTCGGCAAAGTCGCGAAGTTGAGTTATCGCCGCCGACTGCATCGCGCCCAAGTTCGCCTGCATGCCGCCCGCGCCCAGGCTGTGGCAGTGCTTGAGGAACGTTAGTGGCTCGAACAAATCCTGCGCAGGATCCTGCTCCTTCAACCAACGGCGGCGAAGAGTGAAGTCGTAGATCACGATTCCCATGTCCGTGATTCGTCGCGACTGCTCGGCAGCATAAGACCGTGACAAGGTGGAAGCCGTCAGCGCAAGCAGACTCTTCAACACGGTCCGGCGATCAAGAATATGGCTGGCATCGGATGTCATTTCGATGGCTCTCGTCGGTCTGCATGCTTTCAACGGGGCGGGGCTAGCGCTGATGGCGTGGTTCGGCCCGGGTACGTCGCTTCGCCAACAGATCACGCGTAGGCGTTTGGCTTGAACCGTATCTTTTCGTGGGGCTTTTTGCTGCGAGCGAAGGGGACGTTCTTGCGGTGGGTTGCCTAGGGGGCGGACGACCACATCTTCGCAACGTACGTCTCGAGGCGAATTTACCACAAACCACACGGATGTTCCTCGGGTAGATCCTCGGGCGTGCATAGGTTGCCTGATCGACAGCCGAAGAAGGCTCGGGGACGTGCCGATCGTCGCCCATGGGATATCACCGAACGATTCGCCGAGAGAGAAGAAGCACCGTGGAGCCGGTGATCAGCGGTAACGTTGCCCTCTGGCCGGATTCTATGTGTCAAAGCCGACTTCTTGTGTTGGGTCCCGGTTCTTCAGAAAATCCGCTTCGAAGTGGGAGGATTTCGCCTGACCGTACGGTTACTATCTGAAGGTGGGCCCGTTTTCAGGGCTACCCGTGATGCGGCTTATTTCATCAGCATGATGATGCGGGAAACCCTTGGTGCCGGTGACGGCGACCAGCCTCCTCGACGTGAAATCGCGAGTCTCACGTTTCGTGGTTCCGGAAGCTACTGGGCGGACCGGATCGGCCTAGGTCTGCAGGGCGGTCACTCACCCCACATTGAAATCGCCGACTTCCATCGCTTCGCGGGACCGTGGATTGCGGATTCGCAGAGTATGATATGATCTGGGCGGCGAAGATCGTCGCGCGCAAGCACGGCGAAGACCAGGTCTTTCTTCGCATCTACCAGGAAGGCGACTCCTTGGACATCGTTGAGCCAGCCGATTGGAGCGTAGTTAGCCAAGATCTGCGAAGTGACGCCTCGCTCGACCAAGTGCTGATACAGAGCGAGGGAAATACGACGCGATGGTTCGATGAAATACGGGTCGGAACGAGCTGGAGGGCAGTGATTCCAATCAGTCAAACAACCAAGATCAATGATATATCGCGGCAGTTTGACCGCACCTCGCCGGGGCCACAATCAGGGACGAGTTGGAATGGGGGCTGACTTGACCAAGACACGGAATCGCCAATCCAGCCGCCGAACGTTTTTGCAGAGCGGAATGGCCGCGGTTTCGGCGACCCTATTGCGACGGAGTCGTGCATTCGGTCGCCCCACAGCGAACGAGCAGATCGCTGTGGGTCTAATTGGTGCGGGGATCCGTGGCCGGGCGCTCGCTAGAGATATGCCGGCCGACGCGCGAATCGTGGCAGTTTGTGATTGCTATGCGCCGCGGGTCGATGCGATTCGAGCGATCCTTCCTGATTCGCAAATCGCGTCCTACTCGGACTACCGCGAGATGATCGGCCAGGCAAGGTTGGATGCCGTAGTGATTACTACTCCCGATCATCACCACGTACTTGCCGCTATGCTCGCCTGTCAGGCCGGATTCGATGTTTATTGCGAAAAACCACTGTCGTTGACGATCGGCGAAGGCAAGCGATTGGTTGAGGCAGTGCGCCATTATGGCCGGGTCCTGCAAGTCGGCAGCCAACAACGTTCCATGGAGATGGATCGCTTCGCTTGCCAGTTCGTTCGTGAAGGTGGTCTCGGGCATGTGTTGAAGGTCGAGGTGAAGAACTTTCCAGGTCCGCTGCGCTACGAAGGACTTCCACGCGAGCCAATCCCACATGGGATGCATTGGGATTTGTGCTTAGGCCCGCGGCCAGTTCGACCGTATCACTGGCGGCTCTGGCAAAAGGACGAACGTCAATGGCAGGGCAAGCGTTGGCGCGGATGGGATATGTGGTCCGACTACTCAGGGCATCTGATGACGAATCACGGCGCGCATGCCCTCGACATGGTTCAATGGGCATTGGGAACGGATGGAACTGGACCGGTCGAAATCGACCCGCTAATCGCGACCCATGTCGGCGAGATGCGCCAGTGTCCGGTGGTGATGCGGTACGCCAACGGTACCGAGATTCACCTGACCCATCCCCAGGGGTTCTATGCCGGTGGCTATTTCTACGGTGAAAAGGGGGAGATGAAGATCTCGCGAAACGGTTTTGCGGCTTTTCCAAGACATCTTGTCGTTGATCCACCGGATCCGGCATCTGCCGCCTTGTGGAAAGGTGAGGGCATCGTAGCCAAGCCTCATCTCCAAGACTGGCTCGACTGCATCAGGACCCGCGAAGATCCCAACGCGCCCGTGGAAGTGGGGCACCGCTCGGTCACACTCTGCCATTTAGCAAGCATTTCTCGGCAACTCCGTCGGAAGTTGCGTTGGGATCCAAAGGCCGAGACATTTCCCGATGATCAGGAGGCCTGCGCTCTGATCGATCGGCCACGTCGAACGGGATGGGAGCTGCCACAGATCGGTTGACCGAGACGGCGCGGGATGCGGTCACGCTTGATACGGCAATACCCGAATCCGTGATATTGGAAATTCGAGATAATTCACTTTCGTCTGGCAGGGGAGAACGGAATGTCAGTGACTCGCAGGAACTTTCTCAAGGTGTCCGCTGCCGCATCGGCCGCATTGTCAGCGCCGGCTGTTCATGCCACAAAAATCCGGAAAGAAGTACCGCACGGCCTTGATTGGCTCAGGGTGGTGGGGAAAAGTCATCACCGAGATGGCGATGGCGGGGGACTCTGTCGACATGGTCGCCGTCTGCGACGTTGACCAAATGATGAACTGCGAATTCCGGGAAATGGCAGTGCGCGTTTATGGCTCAGAGGCTGCAAATGAAGATTGTTCGACGATTGCTATTTCTGCTCGTTCCCCTTGGTCCATCTGCGTACGGGAAGCAGCCATTGTCGCCCGCGGACTATCGCAGGATGCTTGGGGACATCGACGAGATTGTCTTTGCCGTGTCGCAGACGGTCCGAAGCTCCTGCGAATGGACTATCAGGGACGGACCGAGTCGCTGGTTGAACTATCGGATGTAGACCAAAAAGCGGGTTTGTGGATCCACGAACCTCGCCCCCTGCAAGCCCGCCCGCGGGAACCCGTTCTACCGGACCGCTGCGACCCGAAACAGACGACTGGGACTTTGGTCCTGGCGGATATCCTTCAGGGCCGTAACATGAGGGGTGTTGAACCGGGAGAGATCAAAGAGCTACTGGTGCTAGAAACGCTGCCCAAACCCGTGAACTTCAGCGGACGGGCCGATCCCTACTGCTTCAATCACTCCTTTGCCCTGGAGCGTGTACTTGGGACGGTACCCGTCGAAGCCGATGGTTCTGCGCACATGGAGCTACCGGCCGCGCGCGCTCTGCTTTTCGTTGCTCTCGACGAGCATGGCTTGGCGGTCCGTCGCATGCAGAGTTTTCTCACCGTGCAGCCAGGCGAGACGACGGGATGTATCGGCTGCCACGAACAACGGACCAACACGCCGCGAGCTCAAGGCTATGGTAATCTGCTGGCATTGAAGCGTGGACCAAGTCGCATCCAGCTTCTGGCCGATGTTCCCGAGGTCTTCGATTTTCCACGCGATATCCAGCCGATTTTGGACCGACATTGTGTCGCGTGCCATGACTACGATGCGACGAGTCGCGGCGGGCCACGCGCGGGTGGGATCCTATTGGCGGGCGACCATGGTCCCGTGTTTTCGCTCAGTTTTGCGACGCTGCACATGCAGGATCTGGTCGTGATGCCACGAGACGGCGATGGCAACAAGCCGCCTCGTTCGATCGGCTCGGCCGCTAGCCCGTTGCTCAACTACTTGGACGGTTCGCACCATGGAGTGAGCCTATCCGATCGCGAGCGCCGTTTGCTTCGCACGTGGATTGACGCGGCGGCAACGTACGCGGGGACGTACGCTGCATCGGGCACCGGCAAGCTGCCGAAGAATCCCCGATGGCCAGAATATGCGTCCGCCGCGAAAACAATCGAGTCACGTTGCCGTAAATGCCACACAGGCGAGCAGCGATTGCCAATCCAGCCGATGGACGAGGTCGGTATCGACGGTTACACAATCGTAGAAGAACTCACGCCGCGACGATTCTCCAATCACGTAGTCTACAATTTCAGCCGCCCCGAGAAGTCCTTGATGCTGCTGGCTCCTTTGGCAACGACAGCCGGCGGCTACGGCATCTGCTCGGACGGTGGGCAACCTGTCTTTCCAACGGTCGAAGATCCGGGCTATCGGCGGCTCATGGCCATGATTTGTCGAGCCCATGAGGAGCTTCAGAGAGACAAACGATTCGACATGCCGGGCTTTCGGCCCTCCACAGATTACGTGCGAATTATGAAGGAGTTGGGGATTCTGGGCAGTGACTTGCCAGGCAATGCGCCCATTGACGTGTACGCGACAGACGAGGCCTATTGGCGAAGTTTCTGGCCTCAAGGAACGGGCCAGCAGGCAGCATTCTAACGCATCGGCAGGCCCGACGCAGCGAAGTGATTCCGTATCGGCTTGGCCCGAGCGGGGTGTTTTCATCGACATCACAGACCGGGCCTTCTGACGGAAAGGTTGAGTTGATAACACCCGAAGCGATCATACCGCAGTCGCGATCATTTACCTCAGATTTCCGAGAATCAGTATCCATAGTCCCCAAACCTGGAGGCGGATCATGGGCGAACCGAGAAGCAAAACAAGGAACGTCTCGCGCCGCAGCATGTTGGCAACGCTCGGCCTGGGAACGGCGAGTCTCTTGTCGACGCGTCGCGTTATCGGAAATGCACTCGCCGCCGCGCCGGAGAGGGCAGAGGCCTTGAAGGAACCAACACAGATTCGCGGAACGCGAGGCTTTTTCTGCGTCGCTCTGTATGGCGATAAATGGACTTTTGTGACACCCGATAACCGCCCCCTGTATCTCCGCGGGCTCAATCATTACGGGGACGGTTCGTTCATGCCACTGAACCTGAAGGAGAAGTACGGGACGATCGCAGCGTGGCGGAAATCGGTGCGAGACCGCCACATCGAATGGGGCTTCAATTATTTGCCTCCGTCCGTCGGGCCGTCCGAACCAACGAACGACGTGAAGCCGCCCGTTCACAACGAATTCGGCGGGGTCAAATGGCAGGTGGATATCCGGCGAACACCCGAATGGCCCGCCGAACATTTCGCCGATCTCGATTACCCCTTCACGGCTTTTCTGGAAGTGCCTCGCCAGTACATGGCCGGACTGAACCTGCCCGATGTGTTCTCGAGGGAGTTTCGCGAGATGGTTGACAAACGCTGCAGGGAGTTCGTCCAACCGCTGAGAGATAACCCTAACTTGATCGGCTACCATTATTGCCAGAACCCGCCGTGGAATCCCGGCATTGAGTCATTTGACTTTTGGCTCGCCTCAATCACCCGGGGGCAGGACGGCAAACAGGCATGGACTGATCTGATGCGACGCACGTACGGCACGATCGAACGTTGGCGAGACACTTACGGCCTGCCTTTCGAATCGTTCGAGGAAGTTGCCAATATGCAGTTTCCGCTGCGCGCTTACGTTAACGATGCCGAGGGTGAGAAAGACAAACTCGCGTTCATGGCTCGGGTGTGCGAGGAGTATTACAAGGTTTACAGTGACACGATTCGTAAATATGACGAGAACCACCTGATTCTCGGCGACCGCAACACGCTGCACCTTCACTCGCTACCCTCGTATGCGATCTACCGGATGCGACCATACATTGACGTGCTTTCCGTCAACGTGATGGGGCCCGCCTCGACACAATTTTCTGTACTTCAACAAGTAACGCGCCATTGGGACGGACCGATTCTTCTGGGCGACACCGGTGCCGGTGTGCTGCATCTGGACTGGCCTAAATCGACGTACATGTGCGAAGACTGGGATGAGTTTGACGAACTCTACCAAAGCTACATGACGTCGGGTATCCACCATCCGCAACTGGTCGGATTTGCGTGGTGCGGTTATTACGAAACGCCCACGTCCCGCAGCGGCTTGGTGGATTCGCGCAACGACGAACCTCTGTCGGAGATGCTGAGCATCATGAGGCGATGGAACGCCTGGATGGAGGATAGCTACGCAAAACGTTTTGTGTGCGAAGGGTGATGATATGGGTGCGGTATTGGCCAAGAATGAACGCGGCGCGTCCGGCAGTACAAGATGCTTGAGCATAATGATCCATGAACATCATGCCTTCCTTGGCGATCCGGTCGATATTGGGCGTCGACCCTCCCATCATGCCGCGGTGGTAGGCGCTGATGTTCCACATGCCGACATCGTCGCCCCAGATGATGAGGATGTTCGGCTTCTCTTGCGCCGCCATTGGGTTGGTGCCGACGGAGAGGAGGAACGCCGCCATGGCAATCGCTAGTATTCTTGAGGTTTTTTGTTTCGCGGGAAGTCCCCTATCGAGGTGGCATTTGGGGTGAGACGAGCCTTTGCAGTCCCAATTACAATGAGGTAACGTACTGAAGCGCTGATTCAGAACGACATCGATCAGTTTGGCCGATTCGCTGGCCGCTATCGGTCACTTTTCGGCGAGCTCCCATCCGAGACGCTTTCACGCTCTCAAAAAAGTTGAAAACGCAGCAGCGGCCCTTTTTGGGCTGCCGACGGATTCAAGCTCCGCAGTCGGGATGGAATTGGCAGTGGTCTTCGGCCACACGGGTGAGTCAAGCTGGGGTCACAACGAATCCGCTGTCTGATTGTTTCGACGAGGCAGAGAATGCGGCCAACAACGTCGGGCTGAGATCGGCGAGTCGCAGAGTGCGCAACTCCAAGAATAATCACTATTTGAGGTTCGTCTGAGTATTTTGACCCGACGGGGTGAGATTGACCGGATTCGCCGAATCGTCTACCACGGTCATTCCGGTCCGCTCCGGAGGATCAAGCGAAACGAGCGACCGTTGTGAAATTGCTCGTTTGCCGGGAGCGGAGCATAGCGATGACTCAAGAATAACTTCGTTGTTTTCCAACGAGGGTGGCTGGGGTCGA
>CAZFWV010000144.1:0-15693 GCA_964522605.1 uncultured Pirellulaceae bacterium | reverse complement strand
GCGTCTCGACCCCAGGCACCCAAATGCCGAAGTTGTTCTTGAGTCATCACTTAGGCTGCTGTCTTTTCGTGAGAGCTTCGGGGAATCATTATGATGACTCTCCATTCTGGTGGTCGGACTTGGACAAGGTTCGTGATCCTTGCTGTGGTTGTCACTTCTACCCCTTCTCGGATGAATTCTGCGGCGGGCGCACCGCTGATTATCCCGCTGACTCAATCGCGAACCGTTTCCGCATCGGCGTCGGCCGAAGGAGAATTCGGAGGGTCCGCCTCGGACCATGATTCCGACTCGGCGCCGGATTTTGGTCCGTTCAGCGCGAGCGTATCGGCTCGTGCATTTTCTGATGGAACGGCGTCTGCCACGGCATCGCACGCATCGAACATCCTGGACACGCAAATCACTGGCGTCGGAACGGCGAACGTCAGTGCCGTTGGAACGTTGGCGGGAGTCGGCACGGCATCGGCATCATCGTTGTTGAGTTTCGGGTTTGAAATCTCCGAGCCGGTTGCGTACCGATTCGACGGTGAACTCTTGTCCGGCTTTTCCGGTTTCGCCCCGGTCTATGACGGTATGTTTCGTCTGACGGGCCCTGGTGATCACATTGTCTTTCTGGAACAACTCCAGTTCGACCGCCCGTCCGTGTCGCTCATTGCCAGCGGCGAGCTCACGCCTGGTACGTATGGTCTCGAGGCGAGAATCAACACCAGCGCTGGCTCTTGCTGTGGCGACGGAGGCACTTCCAGCCATGCGAGTTTCGACATTGCCTTCCATGTGATCCCCGAGCCAAGGAGCATCCTCTTGTTGATGTTTGGAATGCCACTGCTGTTCATCGTATACCGTGAACGGCGATCGGCGACGCCTGCATCGACGGCGACAGTGTGTTCCGTAACGAACACCTCTGCTTAACTGGTGCGGCCTGGAACTTCGGATCCATGTTGGTCGCACGATTTCTGTTCGGTGCTGGAGAGGCCGGCGCGTTTCCGGGCTGCGCTCGTGCCTTTTATTCGTGGTTGCCGCCATCGGCCTGATCGGGACCCAGTGTGTCGACTCTGCTTTCGGATACGCAGCGTTCCTGTCATTGGCCATCTTGGGCGCCGACATGACACTCAGCCCCTCTTGGGCCTTCTGCATGGACATTGGGCGGCGGCACGCCGGCGCCGTTTCTGGCACGATGAATATGGCGGGCAACCTGGCAGCATTCGCCACGACACTGGCATTTCCCTATCTGCAGCAGTGGACAGGATCCACGCGACCCTACTTCGTCACGGCAGCGGTCCTGAATCTCCTGGCTGTGCTTGCGTGGGTTCTGATGCGTCCCGAGAGACCGCTGGAGGAATACTGATGTCGCAGCTCAAAGGCGTCTGCATCGGGGCGGGCTACTTCAGCAGGTTCCAGTATGAAGCCTGGAATCGGATCCCGGAGGTTCAGATTACGGCGATGTGCAACCGAAACGCCGAACGGGCTCAGGCGATCCAGCGTGAATACGGTGTTTCGCGACACTACGGTGACGGGTGGGGAGACGATGCGTACTTGGCCCGTCAACCCTATTTTCGGACGATGCCGCGATTGTTGATTTTCGAGACCGGAGTCCACTTCATTGATACGTTTCGCTATCTCGGTGGTGACATCGCGGCAGTCTACGCGATCTTGCGAAGGCTCAATCCCGTGATTGCTGGTGAAGATACAGGCCTGGTTGTTTTCGAATTCGCTTCTGGTGCGGTCGGAGTCTGGGATGGAAATCGCTATAACGAGTGCAATGATCCGGATCCTCGGTTCACGTTTGGGGAGTTTCTTGTAGAAGTCAATGGCGGATCGCTGCGATTGTATTCGGACGGGCGCATCACGATACAGCGTTTGGGGGAGAATGAAACCGAGCACGAGTATCCGCATCCACGCCGTGCTTTCTCGGGTGATTGCGTGTTCGTCACCCAGCGTCATTTCGTCGAAGGATTGCTGCACAATCAGCCGTTCGAAACGAACGGTGCTGATTACCTCCGCACTTTAGCCGTGCAGGAGGCAGTTTATCAATCTGCTCGAACGCACCAACCGGTTCAGCCGATCACAGAATCAGGTGAGACTTAAACCAATCATGTCGGGTACTTATCGAATTGCCGTGATCCCGGGTGACGGGATTGGGCCGGAAATCACACCGATTACGCTCGATGTCTTGCGCGCCGCGTTGCGGGACACTGGGAAAGCCATCGAGCCCACCGAGTTCCCCTACACTCATCCACAGCTTGAAATATTGGGATCGCGTCATCGAAGAAGTTCGACAGGAGCTTCCCGACGTCGAATTGCATCAGTCCAAGACGTTGGACAGAGACGGCTGGAATGCAAAGCGGCTTGAGTTGTATTCCCACTGCGGCACCCATATGGATGCACCTCGTCACTTTCTTCCTGAAGGATCGACCATTGATCAGGTCGATTTGACCGTGTGCATCGGTCCGGCTCGCGTGATTGACTTGACTCCTGTGAAGCCACGAGAGTTGCTGACGATTCAGCATCTGCGCGGAAAGGTCGGAGAGATTCAGCCGGGTGATCGTCTGCTCCTGCGAACGGATTGGTACAAGCGACATGGGACAGCCGAGTATCGTGAGGAATTGCCGCGGATCCACCTTGATTTGGCGCATTGGCTCGTGGAGCACGGCATCGCGCTGCTGGGTGTTGAACCTCCCTCGGTCGCCGATGTGAATCACCGTGACGAGCTGACTTCCGTGCACCGCGTCTTACTCTCCGGGGGAATCGTGATTGTAGAAGGGCTTGCAAATCTCGATCAGATTCAGTCCGATATCGTTGATTTGATCGTCCTGCCGTTGAAGGTACTTGGTGGGGATGGCGCGCCAGTTCGAGCCGTGGCAATTCAACCGGAGTAGTCGATGAATAGAGGACCGGTTTGCCCGCTCACGAATCGAGGGATGAGCCGTTGATTGACCGCGATCAGTTGCTTGGTCCACTGCCACCTCGTCCGGCGTTCAGCTACGGGGCAACCTTGCGGCAGTTGATTCGGCAAGTCAACCGCAAAGTAATCGTCTTGGATGATGATCCAACCGGAACTCAAACGGTGCATGACATTCCTGTCGTGACACGTTGGACGGTGGAGCATTTAGCGCGTGAATTAGCCGATCCTGCACCGGCCTCGTATGTGTTGACGAATTCCCGTAGCTTACCCGTTGATGCTGCAGTCGCGCTGAACTACGAGATTGCCTGCAACTTGCGCTCAGCGCGCCAGCTCACGGGTCGTGACTTCACTTTGGTCAGCCGCAGCGACTCAACCTTGCGCGGTTATTTTCCTGAAGAACTCGAGGCACTCGCAGCCGGCCTGAACGAGTCCTTTGACGCTTGGTTGTTGTGCCCGTTTTTCGAGGAAGGCGGGCGGCTTACTGTTAACGATGTGCACTATGTCGCAGAGGCCGACCGGCTGACTCCGGCCGCGATGACGCCGTTTGCTGATGATCCCGTATTCGGATATCGCAATTCAAACCTTCGCGACTGGATTGTCGAGAAGTCCCACGGTCGAGTTCCGCTGGAACGAATTCAGTCGCTGTCGCTTGCCGATCTGCGCGGCCGCGATCTGTCTTCCGCACAGCAGAAGCTTCAGAACCTGACGGCGGGTTCGGCGTGTATTGTAAACGCCGTCGAGCGGTTCGATCTGGAGGCGGCCATGACGGCGCTCCTGCGAGCGGAAATCGCAGGGAAACGATTCCTTTATCGAACAGCAGCGTCCTTCGTCGCAGTGCGAGCTGGAATCGATCGGCAACCGTTCCTGACCGCGGACCAACTGAGATCTGAGATCGGTCACGGCGTGTTGATCGTCGTCGGTTCATACGTCCCCAAAACGACCGCTCAAGTCCACCACCTATTCCGCTTCGGAGACGTCACACCGGTGGAATTGAGTGTCTCTGGCGTACTGGAACCCGCAACCCGAGACGCAATCGTGAAAGAAATCGCGGTGCGCGTCTCGGAACAACTGATCGACGAATCGGTGGTCGTGGTGTATACGAGTCGCCAACTCGTCCCAACCGGTGGCAGCCAGAGTCTGACCGTTGGGCAGACGATCTCTCAGGCGCTCGTAGACGTCGTTCGGTCGATCTCGGTGCGCCCCAGAATCCTCATTGCCAAGGGAGGAATCACCTCCAGCGATATCGCCACGAAGGCGTGCGGGGTCGAGCGAGCTCTCGTGATGGGACAGGCTCTTCCCGGAATTCCTGTCTGGCGATGTGGTCCGGAAAGTCGCCTGCCCGGACTGCCACTCGTGATCGTTCCCGGAAATGTCGGCGACGTGGATGCTCTCACGACGCTCGTGAAGACTTGCCGCGTCTCGACCAGGCAATCCCGCGGGCAACATCGATGATCAACCGCAGCGACGACTCAGGAACAGAAAATGGATGCCCTCGAACGAAGGGATGTTGTTAGCGCCCTTTTTCACGTAAGAGGTAGTTGTCGGCGCGAGCTCCAGTCTTTCTTTTCAGCCTCATTTCGACTGCTGAACCCCAAGGTTGGCTGGCTGCCCATAACGCCGAATGGAATTGGAAATCAAAGTCGTGGATTGTTTCTTGGCGCGCGATGCGTCATGATCGGGGACCGCATGGCGGCCTTCTCGTCTCATTAGCCCCCTTCGCCCAGGAGTCGAAATCGAACGAAATGTCTGCTCCATCCAATTCGCTCAATCGCTACGCTTCGGCACTTTCGACCGAAGCCGAGGCACACAAATCGGTCACGCAAGTGTGCGATGAACTGCTGCGGTCCGGAATGGAAGAACCGGATGTCGCGGTTTTGTTTAGCACGCATCACCACGCGAGCTACTGGGACCAGCTTCCCCAGGAGGTGCGCAGGCGGCTGCGGCCGAAATACCTGATCGGTTGTTCCGCCGAAGCGGTTGTGCAAGGGGGGCGGGAGGTAGAGGAACAGCCGGCGCTGGCGATCTGGACCGCGCACCTGCCGCAGTCGAAGCTGACTCCGCTTCACATCCAATTTCAGCGGACGGTCGAGGGGGGGGCGATTGTCGGTTGGCCGGATTCCTTAGTGGGAGACTGGCCCCGTGAGGCGGTTCTGCTGTTGTTGGCCGAACCCTTTACGTTTCCGACGGATTACCTGTTGCAGCGAATGAACGAAGACCAGCCGGGAGTGCGGGTCTTGGGGGGAATGGCCAGCGGTGCGGCGGCGCCAGGGCACAATCGTCTGTTTTATGGCGACACCGCCCTGGAAAGCGGCGCGGTCGGATTGGTCATCGAGTCGGGAGTCTCGATCGCGAGTGTTGTTTCGCAAGGCTGTCGTCCAATCGGCGATCCGCTGATTGTGACGAAAGCGGAACGGAATATCATTGAGCAATTGGGTGGGCGACCCGCGCTGCAACAGCTCAAGGAGATCTTCCAACGCCTGCCCACACATGAGCAGGAACTCGCTCAGCACGGTCTGCACCTGGGACGGACCGTGTCGGAATATCGGGATCGTTTCGAGGCCGGTGATTTTCTCGTCCGGAATGTGATTGGAGTGGACCACGAATCGGGAGCGATCGCGGTCGGTGATTTCGTTCGCGTGGGACAGACCGTACAATTCCACATTCGAGATGAGCAGTCGGCCCATGATGATCTGGTGGAGCAGTTGAGCCGCCGCGGGGCGCCACGGACCGCCCAGGCTGCGCTACTGTTTACCTGTAATGGACGTGGTACCAGACTCTTCTCGAAACCGGATCATGATGCCGGAACCATCCTGGAACAGTATGGTTCGATTCCCATGGCAGGGTTTTTCGCCCAAGGAGAAATTGGACCGGTAGAAACGATGAACTTCTTGCACGGCTTTACCGCCAGCGTGGTTTTGTTTTCCTAGACACCGATTCGCACGATGACCAATTCTGATCCTGTTGCTGCAGAGTCCGTTTCGAATAACCCAACTGCCCCGCGCTGGGTCTGGCGATGGGGGGTCGTTGCCGGGGTGCTGTTGTTGTTGCTGCTGGGCTTGTTCCTTGCCTTGCCGACTCTGCTTACGCGAACCGCGTGGGGACAGCGGCTATGGCAGCGACAATTGGCCGACCGCGGAATTCAATTCCAAGTCGATCGCTTGTCGTTAGGATGGTTCACTCCCGCCGATTTGGAGAATCTTCGTCTGGCGGATGACCAAGGGCGCTGGTCGTTCACCGCACAGGAAGCCGCCAGCCAGAGGACGCTCTGGCAACTGATTTGGTCCGGTGGCGACTGGGGCGAGTTTCGCTTGATCGAGCCGACTCTCTTGCTACAGGCGTACCAGAAGCTGCCGCCGAGGGACGTGCCATCGGCGCGCCCGGAGGTGGCGCCGGCCCAACGACGGTTGCGACTGGTGATCACGAAAGCACGGGTGCTCATTCAAACCGAGCCGGACGAGCAGCCGTCACCGTTTGTCCAGGGCGCGGATGTTTCCATCGCGTATGATCAGTCGGGAACGAGCCGGGAGGTGACCATCGAACCGGGGAAACCGCTCGACCACGCCGCGCTCACTCCCGAGATGTGTCATCTGGGCTTGAAGTATGTCGTGCCTGTGCTGGCCCATGTCGCGTGGACACAAGGTGCCGTGTCGCTTGAGTTGGATCAGTGTCGAATCCCGCTGCACGATCCTCAATCGGCCGAGGTGGCCGGTCGCTTGACCATCCATTCGGTCGAAGCGGGCCTTCGCGAATCGGCGGTGCGCGATATCGTTCGGCAACTCGCGACGCTTGGACGACCGGATTCGCTACCCGACGCGCTGAAATTGGCCGACAATTCCGTCGTTTCCTTTCGTGTCCACGATGGAGTCGTGGAGCATGAGGATTTGGCGTTTGGGCTGCCCCAGGTGTCTCCGCAGTTGGTGATCCGGACGCATGGTTCCGTGGGGATGGATGGCACATTGAACCTGGTCGCGGAACTGCCGGCGGCGGGGAATTGGCTCGGAGACGGTCCCCTTGCGCGGGTTCTGCAGCAACAAGGGGTCCGCCTTCCAATCCGTGGCACGTTGCAGGCCCCCAAAGTGTCGTTGGTCGAGGAGGGGGAATCTTGGACCGACGTGTTGTCGAAGATTGGCGGCCCCGCGCTGGAAGATCCGGCCGTCGTGACCGATTTGCTGCAACAACTACAGGAGTTGCGTCAACAGCGGCGAGAGCGATTGGAGCAGCAGCGCGAAGAGGAGGAGGTTGAGCAGAGCGAGGATCCAGCACGACCGGGAATCCTGCAGCGTCTTCGCCAGCGCCGCCGTCCATGACTTCGGGGCGCTTGTCCTCTCCTTTCTGCCCGCCTTCCAGACTGACGACCGGCTTACGGCTTTTTCGCGGGGCCCTTCGGCGAGAAGAGCTCGCGCCAGTTGATTCCGGAACTGACCGGTTCGGACAGTTCAACAGCGACGTCCGCACCGAGTTCCAGGCGGTCGCCGCGGGTCGTCAGGCGGGCATTGGCCCCGCGAAACCACGACATCATGGGCGACGTGAACGACGCGGCGTCGGACGGATCGACTTCTGAGGGACGGGGCCAGGCGGAGGAAACCCAGAAGGTTCCACCATCTGGCGATTTCCACGCTTTGTATTCGCCCCCAAGAGCGCAAATCAGCTGCAGATCGAGGATCGACTCCGCGACCGCCTGGGCCTCGTCGGTCGGAACGCCCAGTTGTTGAATGAAGGCATGCAGCAAACGTGTGTTTCCCAGTGACGTCTGGTGAGCGCGTTGGTAGTCCAGCGCCGCAAACCAGCTGCGCACGTTGGATTGGGAAAGATCGGCCAGTTGGAGTCGAATCTGGGCCGGTTCGGCGTCCTGGCTAATCGATAACCGAGGCGCGGCCTCATCGAGGATCGTCGGATCAACGGCCAACAGGGTGAATCCTGCATCGGTGGTGCAATGCCACAATCCGAACGGCAGTCGCGTGCGCCCTCGGTCGTCCGGCTGGCGCGCGGCGGACATCGGAGCAATCTGAGCCAGCTCGACTGCGGGCCAGATTCCGAGGTAGACCGGTGCCGTTCGGACGGCCTGAAAACCGCGGAGTAGTTTCTGGGGTGCGAATTGGATCGGGACTTCACGATCCTGCATCCCGAGACAAACCAATAGCGGGCCGTCTCCCGGCATGTTTGCATCTCGATCGATCACGAACTGCAGGAAGATGGCTTCCCCATCCGCCTGCTGGACGGCAGTGGCGCTGACCGGTCCTAACCGGGCAATGAGCGGACCGTATGCGGTTGAATCAAACGGCCACGCTTCGGCGCGAATTGTCAGCTGTTCCTGCGGCTCCCCGGGCTTGGAACGCCGTCTCAATTCCAGCGCGGTGGACTCGCGAAGATTCCAACCCGACTGCTTCGCCTTCACAATCCGATTCCAGATTGCCATCTCGTCGGCCGTCACGGATTCAATTTCCACGTCGGGAATTGGAAGGAATCGTCCCCGTGCTCCCCGTAGTGAGTCGACAAAACGGTCTCCGCGTCGGACCACTTGCGTCCCGTCGTCGCGTTGCCGCAGACTTGCCGGCAGGAATTCTCCTGCGATCAGTTCGTCCAGAGTCTCCGATGGCTGTCCTTCGTGTCGTGCAGCTCGACAAGCAAGTTGAACCAGTTCCAAGTCGGTGACAGCGCGCACGCGGCGCCGGAGTTCGATCTGATACTGTGGTGTCATCAGGCCCCGCAAGAACTTCGGCGATACGAAGGCGAACAAGGAAGCATCGCTGTCGACGGGGAACCGCTGCCGTGCCTGGCGAAACGTCGGTGCGTTCGCCAGAGAACGTTCGCCTTGGCCCGCTTCCAGGAACCGTCTGGCAATCGTTCGCGAGTTCGTGACCAGGTGATACGCCCCATCGACAAGATAGAAGGATCGGAGCGAGTTGTCCGGAGTCGATGCCAAGGTCGCGGGATGGGTTCCCAGCTGGAGTTCCTGCATCGTTGCGTCTTGCTGCTTCAACTGCTCCACCGCTTGCGACCGTTGCTTCATCAACTCTCTTGTCAGCAGTTCGCTCTTCGCCTCGAACAAGACGCCAATCGCGGCGCCTTCTCGCACATAGGCGTCCTGTCCCAGGATGACCATGTCGGAAATCAGTTGCTCACCCAACAGTTGTGCGAGGACCGTTTTGGAAAGCCCCAATTGTCGTTCGACGCGGCCGGTGAAGTCGAAGGTGTGTCCGCGAAGTGTGACCATGCGTTTCAGGTTGCCGCCGTACCGCTGGATCTGTCGTTCCAGCCACAGGTAATTCCCAAAGCTGCCGAAACGTACGTAAAAGCATTCCTCCGGAACATGCTGAGCGATCGGCTCGATTTCGACCGATTCCGTGGTGTTCGGATCGTTCCCATCGGTCCATGCGATGGGCTCTGGCAGCGGCAACCGCGCCTCCGATGAATTCGAGGATTTGGCCCGCAGAGTCTCCTCCAGACGCTTTAGCCGCATTGCCTCACAGTTCAACATCAACAGAGCCGACTCCCGTTCTAGTGATCGATCGGAGTCGGGGCGTGTTGGCGGCGTAATCGGCTGAAACCCGAATCGGTGGGCGAGCGTGTACATTAAGTACTTTTCCAGCAGGGGTGGATAATCGCCGTCGCGTGCGCGTAATTCCGCAACCGCGGAATACTGCCGCCACCAGCGCTGCAGAAGTTCGTCGTGCTGCTGGGGTGCATCCTGCGGAATTACGGTCACCGTGTGTCGGGAGGGAGTGAACACCGTCAACGTCAGCGGTTCGGTGCCCTGGAACAGGAAAAAGCAGAGGATCGAACTCGGTGCACCTCGAGATGTTGTCCCAAGCAACTGGCGCAGAACGCCCAACACTCGGCGCTCAGAAAAAACCGGATAGTACACCCGCGAGTTCGGTTCGGAGATTTCGTAGCCGCAATAATTAACGGGATACGTGTCGGCGGTGGGATCCAATTGGATGGAGACCATCCCCACGCCGAACGGCTGCCCAGAAAAACCGATTGCGGTCGGTTCCGCCTGCGCCGTCCAGGGAATGAAGAGACAGACGGCGATCCCCCCGGTCAGGCGAATCAGTCGCTCGATCATGCAACTCATCGGTTCCCTCCTGCAGTTGCGAAGAATTCACAGCCGATTGTACGTCGAACCCGCCGAGCCGGGAAACAGCACTGCAATTCGACCACCGTCGTATGGACCGCCTGATCGGGGCCATACTGGATGTCGATCGGGCTCAACTCGGCGTTTTTCCGCGTTCTTCCGCGGCCAACCACCACTCAAGAACCGAAGTCAATGCTGCAGCTGCAATTGGCCGGCGAAAGCGATCAGGTCTTCGGCATCTTCCGCGATCAGACGTACAACATGCCAGTCGGTCACCTCGCCCCGTAGTCGTCGGAGTGTGTCTTCGGCCAGCATCTTGGGAAAACTGTCCCAGTTCTGCTTGCCATCGGTGAACCAATAGGCGAGCACGCGATCGGCGCTTCCGTCCCGCCGAAGCTTCAAGAAATGGACGTCAACCGGGCGGTCGGGTAGGTCAAGCTGTTGTCGAGCGCGATCGCAGACAAGCCAGCCACTTCCCGTCAAACAGTACTCCGGCGCATGCGCCCGTCGTCGATCTCCGCCGGTGGACGTGATCAGAAGTTCGACCCAGTGCTCGCCGTCCGTATACCGACGAGAAATGATGCGACTGCGGCCGATGGTCTCCACGGCTGCCGGTGAAAGGGGCAGATCGATTCCGTTCCACTCACCCTGAAAGTGACTGACCGCCAAGTCAAGCTGTGCCTCGGGACGCGTTGCAGAATTCAAGTACAGGACCTGCAGGATCAAGGCTGCGGACGTGAGGAACAAGAGTGGTCGCAGAGTCGCCGAAGTCCGCGGGGCTTCCGTGGACTCGGACGTCGGACGAACCAGTAAGATCGCAGTGGTGAGGATCCCGACGAGTGCGAGGAGCACTTTGAGCAACTCGTAGGGGAGTTCGGACAGCGGTCCCAGTTGAGAGAAAACGTATGTGCTCAACTGATAGGTGACCGTGGGGAGTCCCAGAGAACAAATGAACAGCCCGGGCAAGCAATAGCTCGCGATACGCATTCCTCGAAAGAACACGATCAGCGAGAACCAGGAGAAAAGGAAGGCGGCGGACTTGAGGATCGAGATATCGATCACCGTGGCGGTCAGGAGTACGATCAGTGACGCGGCAAAAAGTATCGTTCCGCTTCGCGGCTGACCTGCGGAATGGCGACCGCGGTACAAGACAGACACGATGCAGCCGAGGCCGAGCAGGAGATAGACGGGGCCAATGCGATCCAAAGGAGAATCACGCCACGCAAGGAGGATCCAGGTAAGAGCCGGTGCATACAGGAGCAGCAGCAGCAACGCCAAAACCGCCCCGCGGATGTTCCGGGGGCGCGCCTCATTGAGCCGACCGGGTGTGGCCAGCGCCGTCAGCAGCACGACCAGACCCATTCCCAAGACGATGGCTGCCAGTCCAATCAGGTGATGCAAGATCCCCTCAACCGGCTTCCCGGACAGTGTCCCCAGATAGGTCAGGACCGCGACGCGCGTGCCGTTGGCCAGGAGGGCGAGCGGAACTGCCGCGAGCATGCACAGGATTTTTCTGAGCCACGGCATCCCGGGCTGGAGCCCGCACCATATTACGGCAGACGTCAACAGAACGCGCAAGCTGGTTGAACCAGAACAGGCCGGAACGACGTCCCACGTGAAATTGTCGGCGACAAGGAGCGTCCCCTGACGCTCGACGGGGATCGAAAAGCAGTTCAACAGGAAGCAGGCAATGGTGGCGGACAGTTCACGCAGCGGGAGGGCGATCAGTGCGTCGATTGCCTCGAGTACCACGAGCAGCCCGCCGGCGATCACCACGAGCGGAAGCCACGTGGGGATGCGTTCTGAAAGCGGGATCTTCCCCGGTGCATTGTCCGCGCACATCAGTGCGGCCTCACCTGAAGTTGCTCAATTTCTCGCTCAATTTGATCCCGCATTTCCCGCTCCTCGGTATCCGGATTGTTCACGAGCAGCTCCCTTGCTCGCTGCAACGCGTCAATGGCGTCCAGGGTGTTGCCGAGGGCGGCGAGACTGCGCGCCCACAGCAACGATAAGCGCGCATCCGTCGAGGTGAAACGAGACTGGGAGAGGAGCTCGTGGCTGACTTCGTACCGCTTGTCCCGTGCGAGCGCTTCCGCATACGTGTGCAAAAACTCAACTTCTCCCGGGTTCATTTTGTGAGCTCGTTGACTGGCGTCGATGATCTCGTCGATCGACGTTGCACCGCCCTGCATCGCGTTCCAGGCCCACTCGTTCAACAGCGTAGGGTTGTCTGGATCCAGCGTCAGTGCCTGTTGAAAACAACGGGCCGCCAACGAAAAATCTCCGACGACCGCTGCGGATTGACCGCACTGCGACAGGTCGTCGATCGACCAGTCACGGGCGGTCAGCAACGCCTCGGCCTCGGCGGGCCGCTCTTGCTCTAACAAAAGACCCCAGAGCTGGACACCGATGCCCGGCAGGTCGAGATGCGCGCGAAGCGTTTGTTCCGCCCGCGCAGGATTCAGGCTGATCGCCTCGAGATCCGCCTTCAGGCTGACGTAGTCGGCTTCCGGTAACTGATTCCGATAGGCGTTCAGTGCCGTCTCCGCGTCAGACATCCGCTCGAGCACCAGCAGCGTTTCCACATGTTGGATCATCAGATCAACATCGTTCGGACGGACTTCGAGGCCGCGCTGGATCCACTGCAGCGACTCCTGCCACTGATCCTGAACCTGTTTCAGCAGGATAATCGGGACGAAGAGTTCCGGATCGGGGAATTCCTGGTCCGCGAAAGGTTTTAGGAGCTGCTCGGCCTGTTGCAGTTCACCGAGTTCCAGATGGAAAAGGCTTTTCAGAGCGGTGGCGCGGATGGACGTCGGGTCCAGCTGGAGCGCCTGATTGCAGGCCCGCAGACCTTCCGCGAAGCGGCTCAGTTGAAAGTCTGCGGCGGCCAGCAGCAAGTGGGCTTCAACCAGGCGGTTGTCCCCTTCCAACGCGGACAGAGCAAGTTGTCGAGATCGGAGGAAGTCACCGGACCGCTCGGCGAGAGCGGCCAAGCCGAGCAGCGCGGTTGGATGCTGCGGATCTGAGGCCAGTGCGGTTTGAAACTGCTGCTCCGCCTGTTCCTCCTGCTGACGATCGAGCAGGATATCGCCGTACGCGGCGTGAACTGATGCTTCCTGCGGCGTCTCGATCGCCTGCTGATAGGCCAGCAGCGCATCGTCCTCACGCCCCAACCGTTCCAGCAGCAGCGCCCGCTCCGGAAGCAGTTGTTCCGCTGCAGCCGCATGGGCTTCCATCTCGCGGTAGGCCCGTTCATCGCGGTGCGACGCGATCAGGTGGCGAATCCGAGCCACCTGCAGTGACTCGGGATCGGGATACGCCTCGTCCGTCGCACGAAACGGCGGAAATGGAGCCAGCAGATCAAACGGCTCTCCCGCCGTCTGATCGCCAAACTGATCCGCCAGCCGGTCGCGCGCCCAATCTTGGAGAGACTCCTTTTCGGTTCGCAGTGAGAGCTCGGTAAGCAGCTCCAGCGATCCGCGGCTGGCTGTGCCCGATCGGTGAATCGTGTCCAACAGCCAGAAGGCCTGTTCGTCTTCCCGCGTTTGATGCAGGACCTGTGCGTGGTTGACCAGAACAACGGGTGCGGCGGCCAAAATCCCCTCGATCGCGGCGAACCGTTGGCGCGCAAGAAAGAATTTCGCTTCATGGGCATTCAGACAACCAGCAACCCACTCGATGACCGGCTGCCTGGGTAGGCCCCGCAGTGCCAGATCAACTTTTCGCATCGCCACCCGAAAGCGCGAATTCTCCTCCGCGTCTGCATCATCCTCGGGCGGATCTTCGTTTGTCAGTAACGTCAGAACGGCCTCGTGGAACTGCTGCTCGGCCTCATTCCAGATCTCATTCCCCGCTTCTTGGGCGCGGCGAAGTAACTGTTCCACGACCGCACTGTCGCCGGTTCGAAGCTGCAAATACGAGAGGACAATCCGCGCGTGAACTGCGTAAATCGAGGGCGGGGTGGAGGTTTGCTCGGCGAGCGACTCAAGCACACGGACAGCGTCCTCGTCCTGCTGGGCGAGAATCAACAACAGTGCGTGATCGAGCGCTACCGTACTGCCGTACTCGCCCACCCGCTTGGCCTGCTCACACGTCGCCTGCGCCGCCTGCCAGTCCTGTTCGGCTGCCTGGAGATTCGCCAGTCGACTGAAAGACAGTTCGCGAAGCAACCCTTGGTGCTCGGGCGATTCCAGGAACTCACGTGCGGCATGCGGTTGTCCGACCCGAATCAAGGCTTCAGCGATCTTGTCGATTCGTTCGGGAGTTGGCTGGTCCGCCAGCAGTTCCTTCCAAATCGCCAACGCGGCCTGTGTTTGTCCAGTCAGCTGTAACACTTCCGCATGGAGCTCGGAAACAACCGGTGCCGGCTCCCCGTCTGGGAGTTGCTCCAACATCAACAACAGTTGCTCCGGACGAATCGGCGTTGGCGAAATGACACGCGCCGCATTTACTAGGATTCGCAGCAAGTCACTATCGCGAAGTCCAGCCTGCCATGCTTGGCGAGCCAGCCGCTGCGCGGCATCCAGGTCGCCGATCCGCTCCGCTGCGAAGGAAGCACTGCGAACATAGCGCGGTTCCGCAGGATCAAGCTGAATGGCCCGAGAAAATAGCTCCCAGGCCTCGACGTCGCGCCCGTCTTTCAGAGAGACCTCGCCCGTTGCGTATAGCTGGGCTGCCTGTTCCTGCGGATTCATCCGCCGCCACATGAATCCTGTGACGATGATCGCCAGGACGAGAAACCCGGCGCCGATCCCGGCAAGCCCGGTCCAGAAGAGCTTTCCTTTGCGCTCCATGGATGCCAACCATCATTTTGCGAAATGAGAACTCGAACGCCAGACGGTCAAACCCGAATGAGCGACACGACCGGACGGCCAGAACTCAAGAAGGGGAGGAAACGAAAAAGCCCCTGCAAACAACAGGGGCTTCCCTTAAATGATTCTAGGTTGTTGATCGCGTGGGAGCAAAGAGGCTCAAGAGCGTCGACGACGCCAGCGTGAAGCCACCAACATGACTGCCGCAGAGCTGGCAAGCCCCATCCACAATGCAGGCTCGGGGACTTCGCCACCGCCACCACCTGTCGAGCCGTTGCCCGGTCCGGTCGGAGGCGTCTGTTCCCCGGTCGCGGGAGGCACGAAAGGCTGAACCATGGCAATCGATACTTCTGCGGCCTGGGCTCTCTGAGCACGGATCCGAGCCAAACGCCGCGCCTTAATCCGAGCAATCCGACGCTGGCGACGAATCTGTGCGATTCGTTTCGCACGGGCGGCCGACGCGCTCTGATGCTGTGAACCCGTGGTGCTCGCCCCCTGAGCAGACTCCTGGACGGCCCCGAAGCAAAACAGTGCCAAAAGAAGCGAACTAACTAAGGTAATGCGTTTTCGGATCGTCATCCCGAAACCCCTCAAACTCAAGGTGCGCAGTTATAGGTCTCTGAAGAATTCTTGTGTACGACGGTCTAGTGTACTCAGCAAATGCTTGGCGGCAACCGGCAAAATGTGGGATTTAGGGAAAAAATAGTGGTTGTTTTTATTTGGTTTCGTATTGCCTCCGCGTCACTGGGGGTTATGCGGCTTTTAAGTGTTGGTCCTGCAAGCGTTTACAAACGGAATTCACCCTCCCGCGGGAGGTCGTGCAGTGTATAAGTTGTTGGTTTGGAGGACTTTATTGTTTGACGGCGATTCCATGCAACTCGTTTAACGGCAAGCCGAAGGCGTCT
>CAZFWV010000143.1:0-15791 GCA_964522605.1 uncultured Pirellulaceae bacterium | reverse complement strand
TAGCCGTCGGCCTGCAGCAGCACTCCGATCGACTTTCGGTAACTCATTTGCGACAAGTTGTAATTGAGCTGCGCGCGCAGATAGGCCGATTCCGCCAGGTTCAAGCGTTCCTGCGCCTGCAGCAGAGCATCCAGAAACAGTGCTGCGGAACGATCGGAGTCGGGTAGAAGTTGCCACCGGTCTTGGAGGTATTCCACCTCGACCGCCGCGGCCTCCATCGCGCGGTAGTTCGCGACCATTTCACCGTATGCGGTTTGCACTTCCCGCACATTGACTTCCACCTCCAGGCGAATTGCCTCGAGGACGTTCTGCATCTCGGCCTGTAATTGCCGAAGTTCGTGCTGGCGTCGCTGCAACCGTGCCTGGGCCGCCCGATTGCCAAAAGGTCGTTCGTACTGCAAGCCAATGGAGTAGCTCGGCTCTCCCTCGCGATATTGATCCATCCAGGCCGCCCCGACGTCGCTGCTGCCCCGCAGGCCCGCCACGTAGCTCTCAAGAACCACATTCAGCGCGGGGAGAAGGTCGTTACGGGACATGTTCAGCCGAATGCCTGCGGCTTGGATCTGCTTCACGGCTTGGGCGACTTCAGGCCGATTCTGTAACGCCGTTTCGACGGCTGTGGTTAAATTGAGTTCGATTCGGTCTTGACGCGGAGCGACTTGTGGTACGAGTTCGTCGGTTTGTGAATCGCCAAGCGTTGGATCGTTGACGAGAGAGCGGATTCGACTCTCCGAGTTGCGCACCGCCATTTCGGCACGCAGAATGTCCGCACGCCGACTTTCGACCGCCGCGCGAGCGCGCAGAATCTGGCTCTGCAAGGCGTCGATGTTGCTGCGTCGCTCGAGTTTCTGCAGTACCGCAGCCGCTTCGTGATAAAACTGGCGTTTCTGCAGCAACAGGCCCCGTTCCAAATACAATCCCCAATACGCACGAGCGACATCGAGCAGATGAAGCTGCAGTTGAGCGGCCACCTCATCCCGCGAGGCATCCGTATCGGTCTCGGCGAGCAGAATCAGACTCGTGTTGTATTCGCGACCTGCGCCTCGCAAGATGGGCTGTGTATAGCTGAGTGTCAGGCGGGCGGTGCCTTGATTCGGCGGATCGAAGAAGAACGAATTGTTCTGCTGATGGCCAAACTGCTGCCCGATTTCCAGACGCCCACCGACCTGATTGCGCTTGCGAACGCCCGCACTCGCTGACAAGTACTCGTCATTGAATCGAGTCGGTCCGCCCGTTGTCAGGCGGTTTCCAACCGGTTCGCTGGTGTCGATCCACTGGGACTCGAGAAATGAAACCCAGTCAAACTCCGCTTCCGCCTCCTCAATCGTGGTCTCGCGGATCAGCGGGATCTCACGCAGGACTCGGATCTGCGAGGAATAACTGAGGGCACTCAGCAAGATCTGTTCCAACCCGATCGACTTGGGATCTTCCGCAGAACGCAAGGGTTGCCGCACTGCATCATCCCACCACGCCGATCCCGCTGTCTGCCGAACCCGATCCAGGGGCTCGTCGAGCGAACCCTCGTTCTCGTCCGGTACACGGTCCTGCACCAAGGGTGGGGCCAGAGCAAGGGACGGCTCCGGCAAGGATTCCTCCGTGTAAGGAAGACGCTTCAAATGGGATTGGAGATCGGCCGGCTCTGAGGGAAAATCAGGAAACCGGGCCAAGTCGCGCCCGTTGCCCGGCGGCATGGTCGCAACCGCGGCGGGATCCGGCGCCCCGCCGATCTCCGGAGGCTCGGCGCGCGAAGCAGGGACCGACAGCAGAATCAGCAAGACGACGACAGTCCGCTCCCACCAGGTTCTGCTGTGGCGGGCGCCTTCTTGCAGCCGTTCGTCCATGCAGGCAGACTCCCTCATTCGTGCTTTCAGTACCCTCACCGGGGCGGCGTGATCGTGACAGACCGCGATCCCCGAGCGGATGCTTCATTGTCCTTGGTTGGTTTCGTCTGCCGGTCGGGTGAAAATCAGTCGTGTCGCCGCCGCTGCTGCGATTGATAATGGCTAACGATCAATTAAGGTGGACCCGCCTTGCCCGATCGCTATAACCGATTAAGAAGATAGCAAGACGAGACGACGATCCATCGGACCGCGGATCGAGCATTATGAAAATGCCCTTCCCGAAGAGATCGTGCAGTTTTTAACTTGTTGGTTCATCCGAAGTTACAGCACCCTTCCACGCCGAACTCGCTGTGACGCACAAGTCGAGCGACACCGAAGATCGAGAAGAGGAACCGCGGATCGAACGGACAAAACGGATGTCCACGGATCTGTCCGTGCCGATCCGTACCCTCCGTCCCATCCGTGGTTACCTCTCTTCCTTCGGTCCAAACAGAGCCCGATATCCTCTGGAGGTGAAGTGAATCCTGGTCGTAAACTTCGGATAGACCCACACTTCAGAACTGCACGCCCCCCGGAAGGAAAGTGTCGGGCCTCGGCCGAGTGGCCAAGACGAGGCGGTTCGGGGTGACGGTTGACAACGTGTCAGATCGTTCGCTCGGCACGACGGATGAAAGACCCAAGCGATCTTCTCGAGTTTATCTAGGTGGGCGATCTTGCCATTCGCGATAAGATCCTTGAGTGGGAGAAGTGAAAAGATGAGTCGTTGGAAACGGAGTAAACCGCAGTCTCAAACGCCCGAGTTTTCTCCGTCACCTGTTTTGCGGGCTGCGTCGATGAGTCGCGCGGCACCACGACGGTACCGGAGATTCGTTGGTCCACTGTGGTTTCTGGCAATCACCATTTTTCTGCTGAGTGGGGCGTCGGATTGCACGGCGACGGGCCGCGAAGTCGATCGCTCACCGGTCGATCTCGTTCTGGCCCCCGACGAGTCTTGGCTGGTGACCGTGAACCAGACGGCGAATACGGCTTCGCTAGTCCGGGTGGCGGACGGCATGGTGCTAGACGAAGTGTCCGTCGGGCGTAAACCGGTGTCGATCGCGCGACTTCCGGACGGTCATCGCGTCTTGATCAGCAGTTGCGATACGGGCGAGCTGACTTGCTTCGAGGTCAAGCAGGAGAAGTTGATTCTCCGCCAGAAGATCTTTGTTGGTTTCCATCCACACGGGATGGCGATTTCATCCGATGGGCGACGGGCCTACGTCGCCCTGTCGGCGGCGGCGCAGGTGGCGGTGGTTGACTTGGACCGAGGCCAGGTGGTGGATCGGATCGACGTTGGTCGGTGGCCTCGTTTTCTCGCCGTATCGCCGGACGAGAGTCGTCTGGCTGTCGGGACCAGCGGCGACCGGGGCGTGTCGGTCGTCGACCTGGATGCGCGGAAACTGCTGTTTACCGAGAAGTTTGTGGGCCTGAATATTGGCCACCTGGAGATCTCGCAGGATGGCCAATCCGTCTATTTTCCCTGGGTCGTGTACCGGAGAAATCCGGTGACCGAAGCGAATATCCGCCTCGGTTGGGTTTTGGCCACACGACTCGGGCGCGTTCGACTGGACGGACCGGCGCGTCGCGAAGCGGTCTCGTTGGATCCTCAAGGCGAGGCGGTCGCGGATCCCCACGGTTTAGCGCTTTCGAAGGATGGCGAGCGCGTCGTGATCTCCGCCTCCGGGACCCACGAGTTGTTGGTTCTGCAGCGTCCCGATTTACCCTTCATGGACTATGGAGGAACCGACCACATTCCTCGAGAGCTCCTGGAGGATGAATCTCGCTTCGCACGGATTGAATTGGGAGGTCGCCCCATGGGGTTGCGCATGGGGACCGATGATCGAACGGTCTACGTGGCGAATTACCTCGAGAATTCCGTGCAGGTTGTGGATGTGGAGCGCCGCCAGCTCATTCGATCGATCTCACTGGGTGGGCCAAGTGAGCCTTCGTTGGCCCGCCGTGGTGAAGCCATTTTCTACGACGCGCGAAGAAGTCTGGATCAGTGGTATAGCTGCCACACATGTCACTATGAAGGGGGAACGAACGCGGTCGTTATGGACACGTTCAATGACCGGTCCCCTTTTAGTTTCAAGTCTGTTTTGCCCCTGCAGAACGTCACGAAAACGGCTCCTTGGACCTGGCATGGCTGGCAGACCGATTTTCGTGACGCGATGGCCAAGTCGCTCACGTCGACGATGGTGGGTCCGGTGCCGAATGAGCAGGACCTCGACGCGCTGATTGCCTACCTGGATTCTCTTGAGTTGCCGCCAAACCCGTTTCGCGGCGACGACGGACAACTCGACGAGGTCGCGCGTCGGGGCGAACAGGTATTTCACAGTCAGCAGGCAAACTGCGCGTCGTGCCACACCGGAGAGTACCTAACCGATGGTCAGATCCACGAGGTAGGAACGGGCACGGCGATCGACCGTCTTGATGGCTTCAACACGCCCTCGTTGCGAGGCGTCTACCGGAAGGTCATTTTGCTCCATGACGGACGGGAAGAATCCCTCGAGGCGCTGCTGACCGGACCGCATAGTCCCGAAATTGTGTCTGGGAATGAGCCTCTGACCGAGGCCCAGGTCCGCGACCTCGTGGCGTATCTCCGATCGCTATGAGATGCTTCCGCTTGCCGTCGGATCGGTCGGGTACCAGGCCAGTGCCAACAGACGGACGTCGACGTCGGTTTTTCTGGGTTTAAGCGCGACGATATCAAAGGTCTCCAGCAACGGATCCAGTTGTTGAGTGATCCGTTGGATCGCTTCGTCAACTTCCGCGTGAAGTTCGACCCATTGTCGTTCGTAGTCCGCTAACGTCTCCTCGGCCTGCCGGACTTGCTCAGCTTGTTCGGAGGCCCGGCCGAGGCCGCGCGCGGCGGATTTTGCGCGTCCCAGTTGAGTCGTTCCCAGCCGCTTCCGACCCAACAGCGCCCCCAGGACCGATGCCCCGACGGAGATCATCGAATCGACCTTCGCCGACTGAGCCTCACGAGCTTCTCGCTGGACCGTTTGTTCCGCGCGTCGAATCCGCTGCTCCAAGGTGCGGAACTTCGACGCATATTTTTCTCGCAACGCTTCAATTTGCCGATCACGTTCCTGGCGCGCTTGATCGACAAGGCGGATGCGGAAGTCGCGTTCGCTTTCCCCCGGTCGCGAATACTCACCCAAACTTCCGCTGCGAAACAGATCATATCGGCGCGTGCGGTACAAATGATTCGCCAGCGACTTTCGCCATTCGGTGTAATGACGCGTCTTTCCCAGCAGGGACGGCAGCGGCGCGTAGGTGCAAGGCTCTTGGGGTTGCTTTCGCAGGTCTTTTTCCTCCCAAGGCAGCTCGCGGGCGAGATGCCAATCGGGTTGCAGCGTGCGCTCCTCGATCGGCAGCAGAAGCATCAGATCCTCGTCCGCTGCCAAGCCTTTTCGCGTCTGGACGTAATGCATGCGAACGACGGCCAGTAAATGCGGCACGTAGACACACGGGTCGGCACCACAATCGGTGGTCCGGGGCAGGAAAACTTGCGGCAGTTCCGGCGGAACGAGCGGACGCGTTGTGGATTGCTCGGCAGCGGCCGAAGGGAAGTTTTCCGTGGGACCCGTGGGACCCGTGGAACTTGGCGTCGTGTCTTCCGGGGTCGGTTCCCGCGACTCCGGTGCGGCCAGATCTTTCAGGGAGCGAATCTGCTGCCGTGTGAGGGGGCCTGCGAGATAAGACAGAGTCCACCGAGTCTGGAAGACCGTCGGTTGTTCCTCGTGCACGTTGTGCATCAGAAAAACGCGCTGGCCAAGCTGGGAGAGGATGTCGGCCGTTGGGCCTTCGGGGAGCGAGTTTCCCGGCGCCGATGCGGCACTCGTGAGTCCCTCCATGACCCGCTGCTTGTCGCGTTCCGTTTGCAGCCTTCCCAGGAACCAGGTTCCGGCGTTGGACAGGCCTTTGTAATCCAGATCGACCGGGTTCTGGGTTGCCAGAACGATCCCGAGTCCGAAGGCTCGGGCCTGTTTCAGCAAAGTCAACAATGGCTTCTTCGAAGGTGGATTCGAAACGGGAGGCATATAGCCCAGCAATTCATCGATGTAAAGGAGTGCTCGAAGGCTGGTTGTTCCCGAACAGCTCCGCATCCAGCCGAGCACTTCGTTCAGCAGCAGACTGACGAAGAACATCCGTTCCGCGTCCGAAAGATGAGCGATCGAGAAGATTGAAAGTCGCGGTTTGCCCGTCGGCGAATAGAGCATCTGGTTGATATGGAGCGGAGGACCTTGCAGCCAGGCGGCGAAGGTCGGGGCGGCGAGCAAATTATTGAGCAGCATGGCCAGTTCGAATCGATCGCGCGCCGGGAAAAACGACTCGAGGTCCATCACGCCGACTTGGCGAAATGGGGGTGTCTGTACGCGCTGAATGAGTTGCCCCAGATCGAGGTCTTGGCCCTTGCGCCAGGCATCCTCCAAAATGTTTGTCACCAGGATGTGTTCTCTCGATCGCAGGGGATCGGCCGTCAAGCCCATCAGCCCCAACAGGCTTGTGGCCGTGGTCGCCACGCGATCGCGCAGCAGATCGAGATCTTCCAAAACCGCCGCGGGGGGAGCGGCAAAGGAGGCGAGAATGGAAATCGGTTGTCCGGATTCACTGCCGGGTGTATAGATCTCAAACTCAGCCGCGTCGCGCAGCCGAGCGATCCGTTCGCCCGACTGATCCCATTGCTGCAGCCCTTCACGCCATTGTTCGGCGCGTGAGGCGGCGTACTGTTCGACACTCATGTTCGCCCGCCGGGCATCTTCCTCGTGAATCCACGGGACAAAGTCCTCCGGTCGCAGTTCGGGAAACGTCAGAAGCAGGTTACTGAGATCGCCCTTCGGATCGATAATCAACGCGGGAATTCCATCGATCGCGGCTTCCTCGAGTAGACCGATTCCCAGACCGGTCTTGCCGCTGCCGGTCATGCCGACAATCACGGCATGCGTCAGCAGGTCGCGCGACTCGTACAACAACGGGGCTGGCAGCAGGCGGCCCTGCCCGAGGTCGAATTCGCGACCGAGATAAAAGACGCCGAGCTTCTCGAAGGCTGCTGTCCCGTCCTTCACGATTGAATGCTCCTTCCGCGTGGCGTGGGAATCTGATTGGGGTCACCATACCCGACAGATTCGCGTCAAACAAACCACCTCGATCACTCCGCATCCAGCCAGATCGGCTGCGCGTCATCATCGACGTAGGCCTGCAACAGCTGGTGTGGGCGAAAGCGTGCCTTGTACTCCATGGAGGGGCATTCGGCAATCCAGTAGCCGAGGTAGTGATGCCGCAGATTTCGCTGTCGTGCGAATTCGAGTTCGCAAAGAAGTGAGAAGGTGCCGGGTCCGGCGGGCCGCCATTGGGGATCGTGGTAGAAGTACACGCTGGAGGACGAACGGGCGGTCACATCGACCAGTCCGATGCCGACAAGGGAGCCCGCGCGGAAATAGCGGAACTCCCAGGCGAAGTCGAACCGGCCTCGAAGAAAGCCGTTTCGGTAATCCACCAGATCGATTGATTCGTGACGCCAGCCGCGCCGCAAATGCATATCCTGGTGATACGCCTCGAAGAGCTGCATGTGGGTGCTTGTCACGGTGGGGCGGGCGATTTCGACTCGCACGTCGGTGTTCTTCCGCCAAACGCGGCGCTGGCTCTTGCTCGGTCGAAAAGCCACCGGATCGACGCGGAGACTCTGACAGCGCACACAGTGCGGGCAGCCCGGCCGAAAGAAATGGATCCCATGACGGCGCCAACCGCGTCGGAGCCATTCATCATACTGTTCGCGCTCCAGTTGATCTAAGATGCGAACCTGGAGCGAAGAGATTTGTTCTGGCAAGTAGGCACAGGAACAGGGGGGAGTAAAAAGCTCCCCATCCGATCCCGGCCAAAGCAACACATCGTCACTTGGTGTCACAGTTGCCGCTCGCCTACACGCGAGGTTCCCAGCCGGGCGCGTATTCACGCCGCCAGTAGGTCATTGCGTCGGTGTCATTCAGCACGTGTCCGTTTGCCGGGTCACATCGCAGAGCCCGTCCGGTCCGATGCGCGATATTGCCCAGGTGGCAAAGCAGCGTGCTCTTGTGGCCTTCTTCGATTTCGGCCTGGAGCAGCTTGGGATCTTCCTGCCGGATTGCGGTCAGGAAATTCGCCACGTGGTGTGCCTCGTCAGAAGCGTCTCCCTCTTTCCGCTCGGACCGCAATTGATCGCCTCGATCGAAAACCTGATAACTCCCGTTGGCGGCCAAAGCGAGTGTTCCGTCGGTGCCGTAAAACGTAACGAAGCCGTCCCCGTGTTTATTGCAGCTCAACCCCTGCCATGTGATCTGCCGATTCCCCTCAAATTCGAAACCGACGGTGTGCGTGTCCGGTGTTTCCTGGTCATCATCGTATGCGTACCGACCGCCACTGGAAGTGACGTGTAACGGAAAGTCTACGGCCAAGCCGAAGCGACAGATGTCAATGGCGTGAACGCCGTTATTGCCCAGCTCGCCGTTTCCCCAGTGCCAACGCCAGTGCCAGTTGTAATGCACAACATTGTCGCGGTACTCGCGATGCGGCGCGGGACCCTCCCACAGTGGATAGTCGAGATGGGGGGGAATCACCGCTGCCTGTCCGCGTCCGATGGACCCGCGGAGATTGTTGTACCAGCTGCGCGCGAGATAGACGCGACCGATCACGCCGTCGCGAAGCTGCTCAATTGCCGCCCGTGTTCCGTCGTTGCTGCGTCGCTGAGTGCCCATCTGAACGACGCGTTGGTATTGACGAGCCGCTTGCACCATCAGCTCCCCTTCCCAAGGGTTGTGGCTGCACGGTTTTTCGACGTAGACATGCTTGTTGGCTTGGCAAGCCAGAATGGTGGCAGGCGCATGCCAGTGATTCGGCGCGGCACAGACGAGCGCGTCGACTTCGGGATCGTCCAGGATGCGACGAAAGTCCTGCACCGTCTTGGCATTCGTGGGGATTCGATCCTGCAGCGCCTCACGACAGCTGTCGGCACGCTGCTGATCGACATCGCACAGATAGCGGATCTCGACGTTCTCCTGGGCCGAGAATGTCTCGGCCAGTCCGCGACCGCGACTGAGCCCCATGATTCCCACGACGACCCGGTCCGGGGAACCAGACGAAGGACCCTCTTGGGCAGCGGCCAGAGCCGTACTCAGAGACACGCCGAGCGCAGAAGCCTGCCGGAGAAAGGAACGTCGACCAACTCGTCGAGACATGGTTCTCCTCCAAGATCATCGAATGCTGCGCGGAGTTCCCGCGGCGAAAGTGTCATATAGGGCGCGATCCGGCGACCGGAGCAGTGCGGAGTTTTCCTCTGGTGGAAGTCACGGAGAATCGGGAAACGGTGGTGGCTCTCCATTGAGTTCGGCTAACGCATTGCAGGCGGCGCGCTGTTCCGCTTCTTTCTTATTTCGCCCCCAGGCCGAAGGAAACTCCCGGCCGTCAAATCGGGCAGATACGCGGAAATACTTGTTGTGGTCGGGCCCCTGCTCTTCCAACAGCTGATAGATCGGTGTCGCACCAAAATCTCGCTGGACGATCTGCTGCAAGAGGGACTTGTAATTGTCGTCGGAAGCACCCGACGCGGCCAACTCGATTTCCGACTGAAGCAGCCGGGCGACCAGTTCATGCGCTGCGGCAGAACCTCCGTCCAGATGAACGGCGGCAACAAGTGATTCAAATACGTCGGCTAATAGAGATCGTGGGACGGATCGTCCGACGGACATCCCCTTGCCCACGATCAAGACGGATGCGAGGCCCAACGACTTGCTGATCTTGGCGCACGTCTGACGGCTTACGACGACGGACTTGATCTTCGTCAACTGGCCTTCAAGCATGTGGGGGAACTGTCGAAAGAGCAGTTCGCAGACGACGGCTCCCAAAATCGCATCCCCCAGAAACTCAAGCCGTTCGTTTGAGGCGAGTCGATGCTGGGCGCCTGAAGCATGCGTCAGGGCGGCAAAGAGCAGTTGCTTGTCTCGAAATGAATACCCGATCATTTCCTCGCATCTTTGGAGCCGGCCAAGTTCATCTTCGGTGAACTGAACTTCGGGTTCCATGCGAGGTGCCTTTGGAGGCGATACAACACGACAGGGGGGGCAGCGGAGCGAGGATGCGACACCGCGAGCATTGCTCGCTGCGGGCGGGCGTCGGAGAACTCCTCGCACTCTAACCGTTGACCCAGACGTTGTCAATTCGAGCCCCGTGCGGCCGGCGAACGGGCGAGCGGCGATTGGTCTGCCTTGACCGTCCCCAGGTCGAGTTGAAGAATGCAAACACACGACTCAATCGTTAGCGATGGAGCGGACAGGACGATGAACAAGCTGCCCCGGCTTGCGTTGGGTTCCTTTCAGGCAGATGTCCAAGTCCAGCCGCTTCTCGTCGCGCTGCTGGAGCGGTTGCGCCGCGAGCGCCTGACCACGCAGGTCTATCTCTCCCGCTCCCAATTCCCGGCGTCGGAGCTGTTTCGCTTTCTCACCGGACGCTGTGTGCGTCAGCTCGACAGCTGGCTGATGACCGCGGAAACCTGCCGACGGTCATTTCATCGGGGAAGTCAGGCTGCCGACCTGTCTCTCGTTTTCGGGACCGACGGGAAACTCGCGAGCCGACACCCAGTCGAAACGCGGGGCACGCTCGACCGGCTCGCCGACTGGCTCGCGTTGCCGCGGATCGCCCTAGTGGATGTGTCGCGGTTTCCCGATGACGGCCCCGTGCAGCTTCCAGCGGGAATCGCCGGAATGTTGCTCGCGCGCCTGTCCTCGGATCGAGCGTATGGCTTCTGGCAACGGCGACTCGAGCGAGCGACGGGAATACCGGTCCTGGGTGGATTGCGCCAAGGCCTCTTTCCGTCGACGCCATCGAGTCTGCGATCGCGTCGTTCGCCCCGTTGGGAGACCGTTTGTCGCCTCTGCGATGACCTTTCCCGACGACTCGATCTGGATCGACTGATCGAACTGGCGCGGCAGAATCCTTGGCCTAGAACAAGTTGCGGCGGCGCAGGTTGTCTTTGCCGGAGACACGGCGCGCAGGTGGGGATCGCGATCGACCAGGCCTTTCACGACTACGACCCTGACATGCTGGACATGTTGGAGATGTTGGGAGCGAAGCTGCGCGATTTCTCGCCACTCAAGGCCGAACGACTCCCGCCCGATATCGATCTGGTGCTGTTCGGTGACGGTGCTCCCCAGCGATTTGCTCAACGTCTGGCTGCCAACGTTTGTCTGAAACAGTCGTTGCGGGAGCATGTGCGGGCAGGCAGACGCGTGTATGCCGAAGGCGGCGGCCTGGCGTACATCTGTCAGCTACTCCAAGTCAACGGCCGCACGTATCCGATGGCGGGACTGCTGCCAGCCATTGCCGTGCACGAACCAAGTTCTCCCCGTCCCGTTGAATTGCGTCCGACCCACGCGAGCTGGCTGTTTGGTCGACAGACAATTCTCCGCGGTTATCGCAACACGCAGTGGCAACTCGCGATGGCTGGCCCGCTGGTCGATTTGGCAGATGATCCGCGCCATCGACTGGATTTGGTCGGATTTCGGCAAGTGATCGGCAGTCGTGTGCACTTGCATTTTTCTTCGCAGCCGGCGCTGCTGCGGAATCTGATTCAGCCAGGTACCGTCAAGGCCCGTTGATTCGGTGGGGCTGCCGTCCGATAATCCCTCCACGTGCGCGCCTGAATTGGGGGGATGGGTCGATGGTGAATACGCTGTTTCTGCCGGAACTGCGCGAGATGCTCGCCGCGGACAATGCGGCCGAATTGACGGAGTTTTGTGAGGCAATACATCCTGCCGCGACCGCCGAGTTCATGGAAGGGCTCACAGCGCAAGAGGCTTGGCGAGTCCTGCAATACGCGCGCCCCGAGGTCCGCAGCGAAGTTTTCCATTATTTCGATCGCGCTCGACAGCGGGAGATTCTGGAGTCCCAGGACCGGCAGGAGGTCGCCGACGTTCTGGCCGGAATGGCGACCGACGACCGCGTCGATCTGCTGCAAGAACTCCCCCCGGAATTGGCGGAGCAGTTGGTCGAACTGTTGCCGCGAGACGATCGACGCGAAACGTTGCGCCTGCAGGCCTATCCGGAGGGGACGGCCGGAGCGGTCATGACGACCGAGGTCGTCAAGCTGAGTGAATCGCTGCCGGTTCGCGACGCGATGGAGGAACTGAGTCGTCGTGCGGCTGAAGTCGAGACGATTTATTACCTGTACGTGGTCGATGACTTCGGGCACCTGCGCGGGGTCCTGTCGACGCGCGATCTGATTTCCTCACTGAAGAAGCCCGAATGCACACTGCGGGATATCATGGAGACTGCGGTGATTTCGGTCGACGTGCTCGACGATCAGGAGGACGTTGCCCAGAAGGTCGCCCACTATGACTTGCTGGCGATCCCCGTGGTGGACGACCAGCATCGGATGCTGGGAATCATTACCCACGACGATGTGATTGACGTGGTGCGAGAAGAGGCAACTGAGGATGCCCATCGGATCGGTGGTGTGGCTCCGCTGGATTCCGGCTATCTCCAAACGAAGTTACTGACGCTTTGTTGGAACCGGGGGATCTGGCTGGCACCGTTGTTCTTTGCCGCATTGCTCACAGCGGGAGCACTGCATCGTTACGAGTCGCAGCTTGAGACGTGGGCCTTCTTGGTCTGGTTCTTGCCGCTCGTCATCTCCAGTGGGGGCAACTCGGGGAACCAGTCTGCAACGCTCGTCATTACTGCTTTAACGACCGGAGACATCAAACTGACCGACTGGTTTCGGGTGGTCATGCGGGAATTGTTGATGGGCTTGCTGCTTGGCGGTCTGTTGGCACTCGTCTTCCTGCCGGTTGGCTGGGCGTTTGAACGAGATGCCCTGGTCGTTGTTCCTCTGACACTCGTCCTGGTGGTCCTCTGCGGCACGCTCGTCGGATCTGCCCTGCCCTTGATCTTTCAACGACTGGGACAAGATCCGGCGCTGATGAGCAATCCGTTCGTGGCGGGAATCATTGATATCGTCGGCATCGTGGTCTACGTGAACGTGGCGATGTTCGTGCTGCAGGCACCGGGATAGGATCGCCTGCAGGCCGACTTGTCCCCACCCTGTCGTTGCAGGAAATGTAGGACGGATTGCCAATCCGTCTCTCCTGCAAGACGGATTGCCAATCCGTCCTACGAAGGAGATTCTGCAGCGCTCGGGGCAAGTCGGCACCGCTTCGTTCGGCAGCTAGATGTCCAACGCCGGTTCGCCCACATAGAGCTGCAGGATCTGGCTCTGGACTTTGATGGCGCGAATCAAGACCCAGATTTGCTCTTTGCTGAACTGATCCGGATCCGATCGCGCGAGCGCTTCCAACTCCTCCGTCATTGCGGCATGTTGATCCGTTGCCGCCTGCAAACGGAGGCACATCTCGCGCCATGCACCCGTCAGCCGATCCTCGTCTTCCAATTCGTCCAAGGACTCGACCGCGTTACAGAGCAGCAGGCAGAGTCGCGCCACGTCTCGCACTTCGGATTCGGGCTGTAGACTCTGGATCTGTGCGGCGAGATTCTGGCAAGTAATCATGGTCAGGGCAACCGCGTGGAAAGGAAGCAGGCCGTTTCGGCGATCAAGGGCGTTGTGAGTTCATTGGTCCGCTGAACGTTCCACCGCCGATTGCGGCTGAACGCCGATTGCTTGAGTACTGTGATAACTCTAGCTCAGGGAATTGCGCGGCCCATCGATGGTTTTTGCGTCCCCTTTCGTGCTGCAATTCGGCGCGGATTGTCCATCGCTTTGAGTTGTCTTCAGCCAACCGGTCAATTCCAGGTAGTGGCGGAAAAGCGCCTTGGCCGCCGAGATGTTGCCGAAAGTCGACTCAGCACGTTGTCGTGCAGCGGCACCCATCGCCTGACGCGTCGCCGGGTCGCGGAGAAGACGATCGATCGCTTCTGCACTGCGAACGGTGAAACTGTCGTTTTCTCGGCGAGAAACTGAGCGACCAACGGGAGCGGCTCTTACCTGGGTGCGGAAGCACCCCGCTGGGTTGCGCCCCTGCCGCACTGCGGCTTCTTCGGGACGTTCGGCGTTAATTAAGCACGCCGCGCTGCTTTCGGGGGGGAAGATCTCCTCGGTGCCGCCAACGCGCGTCGCAACAACGCAACAGCCGGATGCGGCGGCCTCCAGAAGGACGCGTCCCAAAGGCTCCTGTCGCGCCAGGTGCACCAGAAGGGATAACTCGTTCAACAAATGCGGAATGTCGTTTCTTCGTCCAAGAAAATGGACCCGGCCCGCCAGTGGGGGGGCTTGGGCAAGGCGATACAATTCGCGCTCGTATTGCCGCGATTCGGCCTTCTCGGAATGGCGCTGTCCGATGACCAGGCAGTGCACTTGGGAATGGCGAGGGAGCACGTGCTGCAGTGCTTGGAGCAGAAGATCCGTGCCCTTTCTCATACCGAGCTGCCCGATGCTGGCAATCCACTGCGCCTCGGGGCCAAGCCGCAGTTCGCGGTGCAAGTATCCGGTCGGGGCGCGGGGGGCAAAGCGGTCGAGATCCACACCGTTGTACAGGACGTGCACTCGGTCGGCGGGCAATCCGAGCGACACGTACCAATCGCGCGTCGCTCGTGACACGGCGATCAGCCGTGACTGACGGGCAAGATCGGTCAAGGCGGCGCGACTTAGACGCAGGATATCCCGCAGGAATCCCAGTCCCGGGATCGACCGCGATTGACAGACCGGACCCGCTAAACGAGCCATCGAAAGGCTGTTCGCGTGAACCAGGTCGGGGCCCACCTGCCCGATAATCCGTTCCAGCGCCTGCCGCCGCGCGGATTGAGAGCCTGCCCGAGCCCGTCCATCCCAGGGAACGAGCGCAACTCCCGCAGCCACCAGGGCCGGCCCGAGCGGGTCGTACGGTGGAGCGGCCGCAATCAGCTCCGCCCCCTGATCCTGCAACACCGGGACCAGGCTGAGCAGTGAGTTTTCGCCGCCGTTGAGCGACGGATATTCCAGTACGAGTAGGACGCGCATGCAGAGTGTGCTTTTTTCCGGGACGCGTTTACAGGCAGCCGACAATGTGCGATTTTCAGAGCGATCGTTTTGCTCCATCCATTCTATCGAGATGCAAGGCCGTCGCTGGATGCCAACCGGCGGCTGTTGACCGAGGAGTCCCACCATTGTCATCCCCCGTCGAACCCCTTCGCGCCGTGCAAGCCCAAGTTCAAGCCGTTGCCTTCGATTTGGACGGGCTGATGTTCAATACCGAGGAACTCTATAACGATGTGGGAGCCGAGTTGGTCGGTCGCCGGGGATTCACGATTGATCCCGAACTGCTGCGTCAGATGATGGGGCGTCCAAGTACCGTGGCCCTGCCGCTGATGATTCAGTGGTACGGGCTGGAAGTCACCGTCGAGCAACTTCAGGAAGAAACGGACGAGATCTTTGCCTCGATCCTCGAGCATCGCCTGCAGACCATGCCGGGCTTGATCGAACTGCTCGCTGAGTTGAATCGACGCGGAATCCCCAAAGCAATCACCACGAGCAGCCGACGGACTTACGTAGACACCGTGTTGGGCATTTCCGGACTCGAGCCGGAATTTGAGTTGATCTTGAGCGCGGAAGACGTCCGCGATGGCAAGCCGGCTCCCGAGATCTATCTGAAGGCGGCCAGCCGAATGGGTGTTTCTGCTCCCGACATGCTGGTGCTCGAGGACAGCGAGATTGGATGCCGCGCGGGCGTCGCTGCGAAGGCTTTTACAGTCGCCGTGCCTGGGGCCCACAGTGTGGAGCACAAGTTTCCCGGTGTTGCGTTCGTCGCCGACAGCCTGCGCGATCCGCGGATCTACGATTGCTTGGCGTGAACTTGCGCGAAAGCTGTAGGCTGGAGGCTGGAGGCTTCAGTCTTCAGTCTCCAGTCTCCAGTCTCCAGTCTCCAGTCTCCAGTCTCCAGTCTCCAG
>CAZFWV010000142.1:0-15828 GCA_964522605.1 uncultured Pirellulaceae bacterium | reverse complement strand
TGCGCCGAGCGCGGCAATATCCCCTTTGGTTGCGGCCGAAGGCTGCGCTGCGTTTGAACTTCTTCTATCCAGGCATACACCGCTTAAGACAAGAATTCGAAAACGCGGAGTCCGCAGAGGCGCAGAGGGCCGCAGAGGCGCAGAGGGCCGCAGAGGCGCAGAGGGCCGCAGAGGCGCAGAGGGCCGCAGAGGTGTTTGCCGCAGTGGTGTTGGTTGAATCAGTCGTGTTTGATACGGCGACCGTCTACTCGTGGCGCAGTGCTTCGATCGGGTCGAGCAGTGCGGCGCGGCGGGCGGGATAGACTCCGAAGACGATGCCCGTCAGCACCGAGAAGCTGAACGCCAGTAGAATGGCCATCAGACTGATTGCGGTCTCGATTTCCGAGGCTTTCGACACGATGATTGGCAGGGCGACGCCCACGCCAATTCCCAGGATTCCACCGGTTGTGGAAAGAACGATCGTTTCGACAAGGAACTGAATGATGATATCGCGCCGTTTTGCCCCCAGAGCGCGGCGAATTCCGATTTCTCGCGTACGTTCAGTGACGGTTGCCAACATGATGTTCATGATGCCAATGCCACCGACGAGCAGTGAGATGCCGGCGATCGAACCCAAGACGAGATTCCAAATCCGTTTTTCACGCTCCGCTTGGCGCAGCAACTCGAGTGGTACCTGAATCTCGAAATCGCTACTTTCCGGGTGCGTTTGCTCCAACAACCGACGTGCCATACTGGCCGTGGCACTGACCAGCGTTTCATCTCGCAGGGTCAGCGTAATCTCGCTCAGTTCATTGCGTTCGACATCTTCACTTCCGGAGCGGACAATTACCTGGAGTTCACCGAACAGGCTGCGCGCGGAGGTAATCGGAATATAGATGTCGTTGTTGAAATCCTTGATGCCGATCGCCGCGGTCGAGGCGCTTCCGGGATCCTGAACGTCCAGCACACCAATCACCCGAAAGGCACGATCCCCCATCGGCAGCGACTTGCCGACTGGATCTTCGAAGCTGAACAGTTGTCGTGCGGCGCCGGCGCCCAGCACGGCGACGTTGGCAATCGTCCGCAGGTCGGTATCGGTCAGGAATCGCCCGCGGACAACCGATAGATTTTTGACTTTCAGGTAGTCGGGGGTTGTGCCCAGGATCCGCGCGTTGGGAACTCGATGACGCCCATATTGGGCGTTCTTGCGAACCAGCGCGATCGGCACCGCCTTCTTGATCGAAGGGATTGCTTCCAGCAGGCGATCGTAGTCGTCGTATTTCAATCCGTACTCGAGAACGCGACTGACCTGCTGACCGCTAGCTGTGTTGTTGTTCGCTCCGCCCTGCTCGTTATCGATTCCCGGTTTGACGCTACGAATGATCACGTTCGCAGCGCCTAACTTGCGGATCTGCTCCACCGCGTGACGCTTCGAACCTTCGCCTATGGCGAGCATTGCAATGACGGAACCGACACCCAGAATGGTGCCGAGCATGGTGAGCAGACTGCGCAGCTTGTGCAGCAGGAGGTTGCGAATGCCGAGTTGAAGCGTCGTCCACCACATGGTTGCCGTCAGCTGAGACCGTCGGCAGGCGCTGGCGTTTCTTCGATCGGTTCCGCTTGGTCGTCCGCCGGTTCCGCAGATTTCTCCTGCTCCATCCCCAGATCTCTTTTCGTTTGCGTGCTGTCGGCAATGGCGGTCGGGTTCAAGACGACCTGATCACCGAAGGACAGTCCATTACGGATCTGGACGAAGCGATCGTTTGTGACTCCCAATTCGACGGCACGTCGCGCGGGATGCCCCTTCTCCTGGACATAGACCCAAGTACTGTTGCCGATCTGTACGATTGACTGAACGGGGATTGCAAGTACATCCCGCAGGTGGTCGACATGGATCTGGACGACCGCTGTCATCCCCGGCTTCAACTGTTCGACTTCCTGATCGATCGTGACAACCGTGCTGTACACCTTGGTGTCCGAACTCATCCACCCACCTTGATCAGGCAGGACAGCAACCGACTGGACCGTGCCGTTATATTGTCGATCGGGAAATGCATCCACGCGAATCGAGGCGTTCAACCCCTTCTTGATCCGATCGAGGACCGATTCATGCACGGCTGTCTTGACCTGCATGCGTTGCAGATTGGGCAGTGACAGGATCGCTTGTCGAGGTCGCACCGGTGCTCCCGCCCGGATCTCTTCGCGATTCCAGCGATTTCCCGTCGCGTAGGCAACCATGCCGTCCTGGGGCGCATAAATCTTGCATTTCTCGACTTGATCCGTATAACGTGCCAGCAACTCTTCCTCTTTTTCGAGTGCTTCCGCGGCCGCATCCATTTTGGCCTTGGCCTGAGCGAGAATCGCCTCGTTGTTTCGCCCAACCTGTTCTCGCTCCCGCTCGGCAGAAGCGAGAGCTCCTTCCAACTCCATCTTTCGCTTCTTGTACTGGTACTCGACCAACTCGCGCCGTTTGGACAACGTGGTCGCCAGATTACGCTCCGCCTTCAACGCGTTCAGTCGCGCCTGAGCCAACTCGCCACTGCTCCGGTACCCAAGTTTGTACAGTTGCTCGGTGCCTTCCAGATTGGTCTTTTCGATCAACTGCCCAGCCTCTGCCTCTTGGACAAGCAGTTCGATTTCCTGCAGCTCGATTTGGAAAGTTCCCCCCTCTTCATCCTCGAATTGCTTCACCGCCAATTTCGCCAATTCCACGGCCAATTCCGCCTCGGCCAAATTCGTCTCATTCTGGGTCACCTGGTTTTCATAGGCGACCTTCGCTTGAATGTGGTTTGCGTTTGCGGCTTGTGCGTCCAGGACTTGCTCATCGAGCCGGTCGCGAAGTGGAGTCGAGTCGAGTTCGACAAGCAGTTCGCCCTCCTTCACGGACGATCCGTTCTCGACGATCCAGACGATGGGTGTTCCATTAATGCCATCGCCGCTGACGTCGTCAACTTCGCACAAGACCTGAACGTCGAACTGGCTCTCCAAATTTCCGCGTTCGGTGACCGTGACCTCGAGATCGGTCGGTTTCACTTCGTACAGGACGAGCGTTCCGTCCGCGCGGAGCGTATCGCCCCCGCGTCGCAACGCGAGTCCGACACCGACGGCGACAATGACGGCCGCGGCAGCCAGCAGAAGCAGCAGGCGACTCTTGCGTCGGGGAGGCGGGGCAGGTTTTCCGCTACGTTGCGCCGTGCGTCGACCCGCGGGGGTCGTCCGCGGCACTTCGCTCGTGTGGGGACGTGCCACTACGCTCATCGATCACCTCAGTGTGAACAGAGCAAGGAAACGGGGGATGGGTTAGCCGATGCATTCTTGCATCGACGCACCCGGCAGGCTAACGACATCGGGGGTCAGGCGGCGGGGGGGTAGTCTCGCACCGACGGACGGGTCGTGTCAGTTTTCTGGGTTGAGCCACGTCAACCTTCGAGACGAGCCGCCACGCTTCGGTAACCACCAATCTGCTCTCATTGTAGCCGACTCCCCGACGGCTGACGACCAGAATCCAGTTTGATTCCCCCCAGAAGAGAGATTAACCCTGGGGCGATAGAGGGGGCGAGTCGACACTTCCGCAGTCCGATCGAGTGACCCGGTTCGACGGCGCGCTGTTCCATCAGCGACCGCTACGTGGAGGTATCCTACGCGCTGACTCAAGAATAACGTCGTTATTTTCCAACGAGGGTGGAGTGTGGCTGGGGTCGAGCACAGCGAGCCCCCAGATCACGCGCCTGGGGGCTCGACGCTCGCGTCTCGACCCCAGGCACCCAAATGCCGAAGTCATTCTTGCGTCATCTCTAAGGCTCGGCCGACAGTTGCTGCTGGATATAATCCCGGGCTCGTTGCTCGTATGCTTCGTCGCGCAGCCCCACTTCCCGTGCTTCCTGGATCGCCTGCTCCAACTCCACCCCTTGATCGAGTACGCGATACGGCAGCCAAACGGCGCCGACTCGATTGGCCGTGGCGCAATGCAGCAACACGGGCTTCTGCGACGACTGTTCAAGAATCTGTCGCACCTCGTTAAAGATCTCGTCCGTCAGATTTTCGGCTCCGCGAAAGGGGATTGATACGAACTCGAGGCCGATCTGTTGCGCTGCGGCAGCCTCGTCCCAGTCAATCTCGCCGTCTTGACGCAGCGTAATGACCGTTTGCACGCCTTCTGATTTCGCCGTTGCCAGGTCCTCGGGTGTCGGTTGGCCAGCCAGCCAAATCGAGCCGCTTCGATGCAAATTCGGTGTGGAGCCCAGCTGCGCCTCGGTGACCGCTTCAATTTGGATTTCGGCTGGCTGGACGTCTTCGGGGATCGGATCGGGCGACACCACTTCGGAACGCCCGCAGCCGCTTGCGATCAGAACCAACGCAACCAGAAGCCAATTTCGTTCCACAGTGCGAAGATCAGAGTGCGACATCGAGTTTTCCTCAGGGGAGGCTGTTTGGAGGGTTTTGTCTCTGCGACGATCTGCCGATTTCCACCGATTCTTTCCCTGGTGTAGGCAATTGTGTGGGGATTGCCAAGAGGGGGCCGATTCACGGCGCGCGGTCAAAGGTCCTTAGAACGGTTGGTCAATGGTCACAATCGAGCTATAAACGATGGCAGATGGAGGTCCATGTGCTCACCCGGTTACAAGCTCGAATGCTGCTCAGCGAATGTACAGGTCGAGATGTTTGGCCGGTCGAGTTGTGCCGGCAGAAGGGAGTTCCCGAGAACTGGATCGAGGAATTAGCAGACTGTTTCGAGTCGGGCTTTCGCTCAGATCGTGAAACCCTCTATTACGAGCAACAGATCGTGAACCAGTTCCATGGTGTCCACGATTTGCCCTTGGCCTATCGGCTGGGTGAATTCCTGGGTGTGGATACTCAACTGGTAACCGCGCTGACTCGCGATCCCGAGAGTCAAGTGCAAGCAATTCAAGAAGCGGCGGACGAGAGTTGAAAATGAATCGCGGCGAGGCGGACTCACTTCGGATTTACGGCCAATCGAAACTGAACAGCGGTACGCTGGTCCTGGCATTTTCTGGTTGGATGGATGGCGGTGATGTGTCGACGGGGACGGTGAAGCGGTTGATCGATTTGTTGGACGCGCAACCGATGGCCGAGATCGATTCCGATCCGTTCTACATCTACAACTTCCCCGGCTCGATGGAACTCACCGCGCTGTTCCGACCGCACATCCGAGTCGAACAGGGTTTGATTCAGGAAGTTGAAGTTCCGTCGAATCTGTTTTTCGTGAGTCGGGAGGCGAATCTGGTTCTTTTTGTTGGAAAAGAACCCAATCTACGCTGGCGTTCTTTTGCGGAGTGTATTTTTCGCCTCTGTGAGCAGTCTCGGATCACACGAATCCTGTTCGTGGGTTCCTTTGGTGGATCCGTGCCTCATACGCGAGAGCCGCGTCTGTACATCACTTGTTCGGACGCATCGCTGCTGCCCCAGATGGATCCGTTCGGGTTGCGGCGCAGTGACTATGCGGGACCTGGGTCATTCACGAGTTATTTGATGACCCGAGTGAAATCGCATGATCTGCAAATGGTCTCCCTCGTGGCCGAGATTCCCGGATACCTGCAGGGCACCAACCCGCGGAGTATCGAGGCGGTCACGCGTCGACTGGCAAAGATTCTGCATCTGCGGCTAGACATCGATTCGTTGCGCCAGGCCAGTACGGAATGGGAATTGGAAGTTTCCAGTGCTGTCGAGGGCAATGAAGAACTCGCCCAACAAGTACGGCAGCTCGAGGAGGACTACGACAACGATCTGCTGCAGCAGGAAGGTGAGCCCGACTTGATGTAGTCCGGGAACCCCGCAAGTCGCCGGGAAACGGTCCATGCAGGTCTCGGCACGAATTCAAGCAGGGCTCGATCTTGATTCGTGGGTTGCTCCGGATTCCTGCATGATTGGTCGAATTCGAGGACGAGGCGGCGGGAGACCCATCGCGGCCGCGGCGGTGGGCCATCGGCACGGTTGTTAAGATTTGGCAACAATTTTCTGCCGGTTCTTCAAAACGGCACCTGATTCAAGTGAAAATTGCTTCAGGAGGTTAACGCCGAAGCTGGGTGATCGGGCAGGGCCAAGAAAAAACACAAGGTGACGCTGGTTTGTCTTTGCAAATTGGAGGGATTGTGAGTACCTTAAGATCGCGCAACCATTTAGTTTAGTGCAGAGGGGACCCGTTGACGCGGGCCCATAAATCGATCGTATCGCGCGCGTGAAACTAAACAGATTCGGAAATTGAGACGGTAGGCACGTTGGGGGAATGCAACAATGATGAAACGGTTCAAGGCAGTATCTTTGGCCACGCTTTTCGTTGGCTTGGTGATCGTCAACGTCGTCCACGCCGACCCGTTCACGATCAATGTTTATCCGGCGTTTGCGCCCAACGGCCCCACGTCGCCGAGTTGGAATGCCTATGTCACGGACGCGATCAAGGCGATTCCATTGGAAGTGAGCCAAGTTGGTGATCGTACGATCACACCAACGGCTTACGAATGGGTAACGACCGCGATCTCGCCGCTGGAAATGATTTACACGGAGTATCCGTCGTGGCGCGCTTCCGCGGATCCTTCTCCGACGTTCACGTCCCGACCGGCCGTGTTCCAAAGCGAATTAGGAAACCGAATTCATTTCGGATTGCACATCGCGGGTGATGGATCCACGCAGTTTTCGTTGGACGACGTCACGTGGGCACTGGATAGCGATGACGTGACCAATTACTTCGACCAGGAGGGTGTGTTTGCGGGCAGCGCGTACTCGCCCACGCGCGTGGGAATTGATTACGGTCCGAATAACATCCCCGAGGGAGGTGAGGGCGACGACATCGTTTACGACAACGGTCAACCGAGCAGCACGCCGATCGATGAACTGATCTACGTTGGTGTTGGTGACGGATTCCTTTCGAAGGAGCCGGCTTCCGTGAGTGACCAGGCGGACATCGATACGACGTTGCGTGGTTTGCTCCAAGACAACCCGGGTGGCGGTGAGTTCGATCTTGCTGCGGTTTACCGCTTGGCGCTTCCGGGCCTCGCCAAGCCCGTGATTGGGCAGGCTTCTGTCCTGGTTCAGATTCAGCCGGGATACGGCGGCGATTTCAATCGCGATTTCGCCCTGAATTGTAAAGACCTTGATCTGCTCACGCCGCAGATCAATGCGGGAACCAACGACATTCTGTATGACATCACAGGCGATCAGTTGGTGAATTTTGACGACCTGGAAATGTACGTCTGGGATTTGAAAAATACCTTCTTTGGCGATGCCAATTGCGATGGTCAGTTCGGTACGGCTGACCTGGTGCAGGTGTTTATCGCCGGCTTGTATGAAAACGATATTCCGGACGACGCCGTTTGGACGACGGGAGACTGGAACGGCGATGGGGACTTCACCACCAGCGATCTGGTGCTCGCACTCATTGATGGTGGGTATGAGAAGGGGCCGAGACCTTCTTCTGTCGCAGCGGTTCCCGAGCCGGCTGGCTTGGCGCTCGTTTTGACCGGCCTGTTGGGCCTGGCGCTCGCTCGCCGCCGTCGCTGATCACGATCGACTTCGCGTCGCACACATTACCGCCGAAGACGCCGTGTGCCGTGCGAGGATATGAGAGAACCGGCCTGTGGCTGGTTTTCCGATCCTCGGTTCGCACCGCGTCGTCGGCGGTTTCGGTTTTACTGGGCGTCATTCGATCCGTCGAACTCCAACCTAAGCGACGACTCAAGAATAACTTCGTTGTTTTTCAGCGAGGATGGCTGGGGTCGAGCGCAGCGAGCCCCCAGGTCACGCGTCTGGGGGCTCGACACTCGTTCCTCGCGTCTCGACCCCAGGCACCCAAATGCCGAAGTTGTTCTTGGGTCATCACGAAACTGTGACGCAGCACGGGCCCATCGCTTCAGGAGACGCACGTCGAGCCAAGTTGGCTGGGGCCCGCAGGCATTGCCGCGTTTAGTCTTGTTCGATGGTGGGACGGTCACGGGGGGCTGCATAGCGAGCCGGCACGACCAGCACGGGGCAGGAGCTGCCGTGAACAACACCCTGACTGACACTGCCCATGACGATCCGCGACAGGGCCCCCCGCCCATGGCTGCCAACGACGATCACATCCGCCTGTGCATCCAGCGCCTTTTTGAGGATTGTCTCGGTTGTGCTGCCCTGCAGGCAGTGTGCCGTGACCGCCAGCCCTTCGTCGACCAGCTTTTGAGCCCAATCCTGCAGTTGCCGATGCTCCTCGCGAAGGTCCCGAGCCACATGATCTCGGACATACTGCGGTCCCGGGTCGTACCCCACGAATTCCGGATCGGGGGGCGCGACGTGGATCAGATGCAGGTGAGCGGCGTAATGGGTTGTCAAGGAGCGTGCACATTCCACGACGGCGGGGCTAATATCCGAGAAGTCGATGGCGGCGAACACGTTTTTCATGGACATCTCCCGGCAGCCTGTGTTAGATGGAGAAAGATCCCGGATTGGCCACCGGACGCCAATGATACCACAGCCCGAGATTCAAGCCGACGGGCTGGAAGTGCGTCGTACAAGTGCTACACAGCCCGGATGGGCCTGGACCCGTCATCGACGCGTGGTGTCGGAGGACGATGTCGTCCTCCGACGAGCACGATACAATGACGGCGTGAAATGGGCTGAGTGAATCAGGCGAATCCTGGAGGCGATGACTGTGGAGACTGAGGGAGCTCTCGCGAAACGAGGGAAAGCGCTCGAAGATGCGTTTTTTCGGCGAGTGGATCAGGAGTTGTTACGCGAACTGCAGCTGCGATTTAACGAGGAGCAGGAGAAACGAAAACTGGCGAATGTTTGTGAAGTGATCGATCAGCAGACGCTGAAGGCTCTGTATCAAATCGGAATTCGAGCCGAGACGGTGATGGCGATCTCCCTGGTTCCGCTCGTTTGGATCGCTTGGGCCGATGGTCGGATCGAGGCACACGAGCGAGAGGCGATCCTGAAGGTTGCCGAGCAGCACGAATGCCCGAGCGGATCGGCCGCATACCGATTGCTCGAGTTGTGGCTCGCGAAGCCGCCCTCCGAGGGCCTGCTGACGGCTTGGGAGAACTATATCGTCGACCTGGGCAAGGAGTTGCCGTCCGGTTCGCTTCGGCATCTGGGGGACAACATCCTGTCGCGCGCACGTCAGGTTGCGAAGGCGGCGGGCGGTGTGTTTGGCATCGGAGGGATTTCGAAGAAAGAGGAAGCCGTTCTGAATGAGATTGGAGCAGTATTTGATCGTTCCGAGTGACGACGGCGCAGTCCATGAACTACTGCTTTGTGACAGCTCAGCTTTGGGGTGAGTCGAACGCGCTAGCGTCGGGTCGTACGTTGAGGCCCGCGGCTAGCGCCGTCGGCTCAAGCGTCCAACCCCAATTCTCAGTCGTCACAGGGTACTAGGCTTTGTCTCAAAACTGCACTGGCAGAGCCAGTGGCACACTAGATCAGCGGGTGCCACTGGCTCTGCCAGTGCTGCGGAAGAGTTCTGAGACAAAGCACTAGGACGACCATTAGACGATCATTCGCAGTGCAGGAAATTGGTTGGCAGATTGAGTGAGATATGAAGGTCTTCGGTTCAGGAAAACGACGAAGTCCCCCCGTGCAGATCGTGGATGTGCGCCCGACTCCCGCACAAGCGGTCTGTTCCGAGTGTGGGAAAGCCTATCCTGTGCATCCGCCACTGTCTCAGGCCGAATGGGTCTGCCCTCGCTGTGGTCCGTCCGTTCACCTGGATACGGCCTCCTGGCGGCACCGCACGCATCCCACGTCGCGCCGTCGAATCTGGGGACAGCCGCTGCCGCTGTTCGCCGTCCTTCTGGTCGTCAGCCTACTTCCTCTGCTGACCTTCCTCCTGCTGCAACTGGCCCAGCTACGGCGGCCGGACGAGGATCGAAGCCTCACGTCGCCCAATCGACCCGCGCAAACGGCCGATGCTCGAACGTCCGCGACGGATGGGCAGCAGGCGACGCCCGATCCAGATCCGCTTGGGATCGGACAACCGGATTCGACGGATCCTCAGACGAACGGGCCGGAGGAGTCGGAGGCGATCGCAGCCCGCACCGACCAGGATTCGGGTCGGCTTCCCCTCAGCCGATTGCTGCAGGTTCCGGGTTCGCCGCCCGAAGATGAACTCCGCCTGGGATGCCGTTTTGTGCGGACGATCGATCCGAATCCCTCCTGGCGGCTTGGGTTGCCCGAAGGGGAGGTGCAGCGGCCAAAGTACCGGATCGAAGTCGTCGATGCCGCGGGCCAGGCCGTGTCGCAGAGCTTTGTCGCTGCTGATAGTCAGGCCGAGCGGGTCGTGCCTTGGCTGATGGAAGGGGATTGGGTGGAAGTCGTCGGCACGATTGTCATTCGACTCGATCGTCCGACGCGTCCGCCAATCCTTGGATTTCTGATCCGTGAGATTCGGCCAGCCGATGAACCGGAAGCGGTGCAGCCCGCGGCCTAATTTCGGGTGAAGAGGCTGGCGGCCTGTTCTGCCGCGTAGCGATTGAGAAACGCGATGACTTCGTACTTCCGCCCGCGCGGGCACTCGTTCACATGTTTCTCGATTTCGATCATCGACGTGGAAACAAACGCTTCGCGTCTGGGGCCATACAGCATCAGCACGAAGTGGATCTGATTGTCGATCGGATTGACATTGCTAAACGGCTTCAGGTGCTTCGCCAGATCTTGCTCGAGGGCGCCGAAATCGGTGCCGAAATGTGTCGCAAACAGGCTGCCGGGAGCGGTTGATTCGAGCGGTCGCAGACGACTGACATCGGTCAGGTACGCCCGAAAATCGCTTTTCTTCCTCTTGGCGAAATAGTGCACCATGGCCCAAGAAGCGGCATAGTCGAGTGAGTCCAGGCGATTCGCATAGACGGCCCGTCGTGTCACGTGGCCGTCCAGGACCGGACGGTCGAACTTCTTGTAGTATTCGACAAGTTCGTACACGCGCAGATCATTGATCTCGCCCGCGCCCTTCCACTGCGCGTTCTTGCTGAGTTCCGTGGGCGCAAAGAACTCCGCCAATCCCTCACTAAACCAGACCGGCCAGTTCGAAAGTCGTTGTTGGATTCCGACGTTATGTAGAATCTGATGCACCCCTTCGTGGGCAATGGTCGATACCGCCTGTTTGAATGCAAGTTGCGGAGCCATCTCCGCCAGGCGAGATTGCTCGTGCATCACAATCTGGTTGGACAAAACATTGTAATAGGCGGCAATTCCCTCGGGGATCGCTCGGAAGGTGTTGAATTCCTCTTGGGTCCGAAAGATGATCACGACCAGCGGAAATTCCAGTTCTTTCCGCGGCAGCTTGAGGTTGTCGAGATAATCCTCAAGCGACGAATGCAGCGTCTCGAGAATGCGGCCCGTGGCCATGGCAAACGCTTCACTGCAGTTGTAAATGTAAACGTATCGCCCGGTTGTCTTCCATCGAAAATCAGAGAACCGTCCTTTCGTCAGCGCTTCCGCCATCGCTCGCTTATCAAGTGGCTCGAATGGCCGCTCGGTACTTGTGGTTTCCGCAATCGGCACAGAAACCAGTTGTCCCGTGGGCAAGAAGACGACGTAACGGTCGCCCACTTCAAGGAAGATCCGTCCCACGGTCAGCGCCTCTTCCGTTGCTCCGAGAATTACGCGGCGATCGTTGCCCGGTTGGGCCGGCGCCTTGGGTAAGACGAGCCCTAATTCCTCCGGCGATGCCTGCGGCAGAAGTGCTTCCTGGGCGCCGACACAAGGCGCAAAGACGCATCCGAGGAGGAATCCGAGGATCCAACTCCAGTTCCGAGTCCGCCGTACTTGAGCTGCAAAGCGGTGATTGTCCATCTTCGACAGCGAGCTGGGAATGGGGATTCGTCGGGCGCGTCGCTGCAAGGGGCCTCGGCAAGTGACCGGAAACCGAGATGTTGGGACCCGTCGTCGGTTGTCCCGGTACGCCGCCTCCGCCGCACAACAGGAGCGCGTGTTTCAAAACCGTCATTTCGGAGGACGAGGCTCCTGCCAGGCCTCGGTGGCCACGTCGCCGGCTTGGCCGGAGCCCCGCCCTCCCAGGCTTGAATTCGCCACTTGGGAGCATTCACTGTTACGATTGTGGAGTCCCGCCGACGTTCGGTCAACTCACGACCGCCGATTCCGCGGACCTCCACCCAGTCTTTCCCCTCGTTTCGGGCAGTTTTATAATCCTCGAGTGACCAGCTTTCGATTGCCCACTTCTGCAGAACAAATTCGGGATCGATGCCAGAAAAACTGACGAATGGAAACGGACGCCGCGCGCGTTCCGCTCGGCCGTTGCTCGTGTCCTGCCCAACCTGTGGACTGCGATTTGATGCCGCGCAGTCGATTTTCATGCCGTTCTGTTCCGAACGCTGTCGGCAAGTTGACCTCGGGCGTTGGCTGGACGAAGCCTACGGTCTGCCGATCGAGCGGGAAGATGAGGAGCCGGAGCCGAGATGAGTTGTGAACCGTGTGTTGTACGGTCCGTCGCCTGGCGCGACCTGTGTGCCTGGATCCTGCTGTTTCGGCTGTTTCGTCTTTCCGTGACGGTTCCGCTGCTCCTGCTGGCCCTTGCCGGCGCCCTGGCCACAACGGCCGGTTGGCGCGTCGTTTCGGAGATCTGTCTGTCCGATGAGGCCTTGACGCGTCAGCGCGTTTCGCCGCTGTTCGAAACGGCGCGTGCCTGGCCCGGCACGGACACACACACCTGGACGTCTGTGCTCGCGTCAAGGCCGGTCGCCGAACTTCCGACGCCGTCGGCTGCTCCCGACTCCCGACTCGCGGATCCAGGCGTGCTGCGATTCTATCAGCATCTGCCAGTTTATCTGTTCGTTGAGCCGTTTCGTCGGCTGTTTCGCTTGGACTTGAGCTGGAGTGAGTTTTTCTTTTACCTGCTGGGTGGTCTCTGGACGGTGGGTGTCTGGGGACTGTTTGGCGGTGCAATCGCACGGATCGCCGCCGTGCGACTCGGACGGGATGAGCGAGTTGGCTTGGGGGAGTCGATCGTCTTTGCGCGTCAGAAGTGGCTTTCATTCGTCGGTGCACCCTGCATGGGGTTGACCGCGATCGCAGTGTTGGCGATTCCCTTGTGGATTCTCGGCTGGATCATGCGGATCAATCTGGGGGTCGCAATCGCGGGCCTGGGATGGGCTCTGGTCGCCCTGATCGGGCTGCTCATGGCGTTGTTCGGCGTCGGACTGTTGTTCGGTTGGCCCCTGATGTGGTCGACCATTGCCTCCGAAGGAAGCGACTCATTCGACGCGTTTAGTCGCGCCTACAGCTATCCTTTCCAAAGGCCGCTGCATTACCTGGCGTACGCGGCACTAACGTTGGTACTCGGTCTGCTGGGCTGGGTCCTCGTTGCGCTGTTTTGCGACGCGATCGTTGGATTCGCTCACTGGGCCGTTTCGTGGGGAGCCGGGTCCGAACGCATGCGGGAAGTGGCGGCGGCCGTTTCGCAGCCCACCGAAGCGACAAACGGTTTGCTGTGGTTCGGCGCGAAACTGATTGCCTTTTTCGATACGGTCGTTCGCAGTCTGCTGGTTGCGTTCCAATATAGTTTTCTGTGGGTCGCCGCCGTGGGGATCTACCTGCTGTTGCGCCAGGACACGGATCAGACCGAAATCGATGACATCTATTTCGAAGACGAGTCGGCAACGCCTTACGGACTACCCGTGCTGCCGCCGGATGAAGCGGGTGTTCCCGGGGTGGATGACCAGGAAGCGGTCGAGGATTCCAGGGAGGAAGATTCGGACGCTTGATGGTCGCGAGTCATCCGCGGGCAGCAGTCCCGGAATGAGCATCCGCAGTGCAATGGGTTTCCTTTCCCGACCTCGCTCTCTGCACCGCCAACCGTGAACATGTTGTTCGCTTGGCAAGAAAGTGAGCGACCCCCTTCAGCCTCCCGATCAACCCGCGGACAGGCCATGCGATGGGTTACGTTTCAAGTACGAGTACGAGTACGAGTACCGGGCTGCGCCCTGAGTACGAGTAGGATCCAGTGCCAGAGCGTTAACATCGCCTCCCCGGTTACCGCGCCTACCCTCTTCCTCCCGCCTCCAGTCTCCCGCCTCCAGCCTCCCGCCTCCAGCCTCCCGCCTTTCTACCCTTGCAGGATCCTCGCCAGGTCGCGATGAAACTGGCCGCGAGTCATCACAACATCGCACCCGGCGGCACGCGCCGCTTCGAGACGCGACGTGTGTACATGCGGGCCGAAGGCGATCAGGCGAGGGATGGGTTGCTCGAGTTGGCGAAGCTCCTGCAACGCGTGCGCGGGATCGAATTGAGCCATGCTGAGGTCGAGCACGATTTGTGCGACTTGGCCGTTTCGACAACGTGTCAACAAATCCGTCATCGACGCGACGGTTTCGACCTGTGCGTTCATTGCCGCGGCCGTCTGCACGACTTGAGAGGTAAGCAGAAGGTCTTGCGAGAAAAGGACAGTGGTCATTGCCTTGCTTACGGTGAAAAGGTTGTTCCTTCGGCAAGAAATCGAGCGACCCACGGGAGCGACGTTTGGGCGGGTGCGGAAGCGGCCCGTTGGGTTGTGGCCCTGCCGCATTGCGAGGCCGGCGCTTACACCGCTTCCGGACCAGTGACGGTTTGTCCGATGCGGATTGTCTCGAGCACCGGGAGCTGAAAGATCTTTCCGTCCCCGATGTTACCGTCTGGACCGGTGCGTGAAACCTGTTCAATCGTCTGCACCGTCCGGTCCACGAAGTCGTCGTTCACGACGATCTCCAGCACAACCTTGCGCAACAGGTTGACACTGTATTCGACACCGCGATACGTCTCGGTCTGACCACGCTGACGGCCGTAACCATGGGCATCGCAGACGGTCATGCGTTCGACGCCGATGACGCGTAACGCTTCGCGCACGGCTTCGAGTTTCGTGGGGCGGATGATCGCGATCAGCAGTTTCACCGGCAGACGCTCCTCAGATTCCGATGGTTGTCAAGACCCGCCATTCGCGCGACCGGACGTTCCCGCCCACGTTGGCGTGCCGCCTGCCTTGACGCGTGCCCTCAGTGTAGTTCACCCGTCGCGGGCGGGACAAGTCGGAAAGCCATCCCGCATCCGCAGATTGGGTTCGGCAGACGGTCCCCTGCACTGCTAACGGTGAAAATGTTGTTCTCTCGGCAAGACGTCGTGCGACCAACGGAAGCGACTTGTACCCGGGTGCGGAAGCACCCCGTTGGTTTGCCGCACTGCGTCACGGGGACGACAACTGCAGCGAGGCATCAAGTACCTTCCGAATGCGATCTTCCGACGTCTGCAGATGTGCCAGTGTGTAACTGTCCAGGTCAGGGACGTTCTTTCGGACTTCGCCCATCCGATCTGCCAGCTTTGCCAATTGAGCGTATGCGACCGCCTGACAATCGGACGGGGCCGACGTTCGGCTGAGAGCCAAATTCGACAGACGAGAAAGGTACTCGCGCTGCAGATTCCGGCGCAGGCTGCTGATCGCTGAGTTCCGATTGGAGTATTGGCCGGGCTGAAGGTCGTTCAGTTCCGCGAAGACCATGGTCGATAGCTGCTCAATCAGTTCCGCCGTCGTGAACGTGTCCTTGTCCTTGGGTGTCTTCAGCTCCGCGTCGTGCAGTCGTTCGAGCGTTAGCGACGATAATAACTGATCCAAGATCCGACTCTGCCACATCAGAATGACATCATGGACGGCAAAATCGGAACGCAGCGAACTGGGCATTCCCCAGTGATTCCAGCGCGAAGGGGCCAGGATGTTGTACAGCTCAGGATCAATTTCGTACGGCTTGTCACTAAACACATGCTCCTTCAACAACTGCAATGCCTCCCGCTGTTTCGCGGCCTCGATCACCTGGAAGGGAACGGGCGCGTTTTCGTCGCCCTTATGACTGCGGCTGACGTTCAATCCGCCAACAAAACGCG
>CAZFWV010000141.1:3454-15859 GCA_964522605.1 uncultured Pirellulaceae bacterium | reverse complement strand
TCTGGTCCTGATGGGACTGGCCTCGCTGCTCGGCGTCACCCGGCGACGTTAGGTCTGATCAAGCATTCAACTCTGCCCCCTTATTGGCGGACTGGGAAGACGGATTATTGCCCAGTTTTGTCTAAGAAGGAGGCAGAGTTAATCCTGAGTGAGTCGCAGCCGCTAGGCGAGGTTCGTTTAACCCGCAGCCGTCAGGCGAGGATGATCTTACGTACTTACTTCTGTCCTCGCCTAACGGCTGCGGGTTAAACGAAATGCCGCTGGGGGATGTTGAACCTTCACCCGAGCCAGTAACTTAAGAGCCGCACGTCCGGTGCGGGAGGGTGTGTTGGAGGTGTTTTTCCCGCGGCTTTCTCTCGTCTCTTCTCGGTTACGACTGGCGAGCTGGGGCATCGTTGCGCTCTGCCATCAGCCACCCCCACGGCGAGAGTAGGTTTTGAAATGCGTTCCAGAAACGTACGAGCCAGTGCTATCGACCGCTGAGGGCGAAAGAATACGAAACACGGTCAGCTGAAAGTGCCCCTTCTTCGGCGTGCTGTCCCGATCAACAGCGGAACGATACTGACGAGCATTAACCCCAACGCGCCCGGTTCCGGCACTGCCAGCGCATTCTGTCTCGGCCCCATCTCGTAGCCGCCGTCCTCCAGCGCTTTCACCAGGTCGCCCGTGCCGAACCCACCGTCGCCATTCCAGTCGCCTTCTCCCCAGCCGGCAATCTGCTGTGTTTCGTACTTACCCGCCTCCAATACTTGCACCAGGTCGCCCGTGTTGAATTTGCCGTCGAGGTTGGCGTCGCCGTACCAGGTCGAGAGATCCGTTTTGACCAGAAAATCGAGATCCCCCAGATCGACAACGCCCGAGCGATCACGATCAAATCGTTGATCCACTGTGCCGATCCGAATCGCCTCGGTCAGTTGGTCAATGTCCGATACATCAATCACGCCATCCAGATTGAAGTCGCCGGGGAGACTCAGGAATGGTGCATCGAGTCGCAATAGCCACGCTTCTCTGTCGCCTTCATCAGTGACGTCGTAACCAACCATGAACTGACCGTTACCGGAGATTCGATAAGGGATTTGTAGTTTCCATTCCTCAAGTTCCTGAAGCATCCCATGTCTTTCGATTAGTGCTTGCCGCAGATCTTCCAGTCCGTACTGCTCGCTCCAAATGAAACCACGAGACACCGCTGCAGAGTAACCGCTCGAGCCGATCAACAGGCTGCCATCATCCGTCATATCGCGAAGACGGGATTCGTTTTTCCCCTCTTCGTTGACTGTGTTCTCGAGCCAGCCTAAGCCAACAACACCCGTCGCCTCGGTCCAGCGAAACGCTTGATTCTCTGTGTCGCCCAGGAACTTGCCATATCCGGCCAGCACGGTTGCGCCGTTGGTTACTTCGGTCACCTCGTATTGTTCGATATCCCCTGCACCTTCGAATCCATCAAAGTACAGACGCTCAATCCCATCATCTTCCGTCCAGAGGAAACTGCCGTGGGGCTTGAGAATGCCATCTCGGTAGTTTGCCTTCCCCACGATGATGCTTCCATCGGGCGAAATTGCATTGGGCCGCGTCCAAGTTCCACCCGGCAGGCTTCCCAAATCAACGGCACCTTGTTCTTCAGTCCAGCGAAATGCCGTCGACCAATAAGCTTCCTCAGGTCCCGTTCTGCGAGTGCCGGTCAGTGCACTGCCATCGGCTGCGATGTCGACGGAGCCGCCCGCGAATCGATCGACGTCGACTCGAGTGAACCCGTTCTGCTCCGTGTAAATGAACGGCTCGTAATCAAAAATTGGCTCCTCGTCAAGCAAGACTGTCGAAGATCCCACGATCATGGATCCGTCGGCTGAGATTGCCTCTACACGACAATGGTCATCTTCGAACCGAGGACAGCCAAGGCCCTCGATGCCGGTCTCCCGTGTCCAACGAAACGCTTCCCCCTGCGTGGTGCCGACTCCAGACTCGAAATAGCTCAGATTACCAACAACAACATTTCCATCGTCGGACAATCCCCTGGGCAGCAGTCGATTGTAACCAAGGGGAATTTCGCCCAACGGAATCAATTCCGCAGCGTCGATCATGTTGAGCGTGACACCGACGAATAGCACAGCGGAAACGAATCGAAAGAAGAACGGCGCGGCAATGTGGCCGAGTTTTTTCGCTTGAGCGGTTGCCAATGTTGCTTTGTGCAATCGAGCTGGAGTTTCTGCTGCATCGTTTCGGGACATCTTCACCTTCTTTCTCGCACAACTTCTCGCCGGATACCCGCACTGCGTGCCACAGGCGGAGCCAGTGCCACCCATGCTGTATTAATGACTTCCCACCTGAACTGTGTGCCACTGGCTCTGCCAGTGCTCAACTGCATTAAGCGTGGAAAATGACACCTCGATCACAAGCGGTTCTCACTGGCAGAGCCAGTGCCACCCGTCCGTTTCTATTGCGCCAAACACTTCTTTCAACGAGAGCAGCTCGGCGGCGCAGGCTCCCGTGCCGACATGCAGCGCCAAGAATCCAATCAACACAATCCGATGACCGCTTCTACTCAACACGCGATTTCTCCTGGGAATCGATGCGATTCATCGGCTACTGACTCCGCCTCCTTCTTGGCAGATTGGATAATCTTTGGATTGCCCATCCTTCCAGAAAGGAGGCAGAGTCAATTTCTTCAATTTCTTCCAGCCCGATTGAGGGACCTGCAAACCCTTCGGGTACACCAGGCAGTCTGCCGTTGAACGTCTCCATCTCGTCCTAGCGCAAACCGCGGGCAAAGCGCCTCACGGTCGAAAATTTTTTACTAGCAGGCCTGAGGGTGAATGGCGTGAGCCCTGCGACAAGCGGGGAGACAGCCGGGATCTCGATGCAGGGGTGGACGTAGACCTCGGCCCGACTCTCCCAGAGAGGTCGTGCACTTCAGAATTGTTAGTTGATCCGAGGTTGTACCACTCTCCCGCACCGCGCTGGCAGTGACGCACAAGTCGAGCGACACCGAAGCTCGAGAAGAGAAACCGCGGATCAAACGGACAAAACAGATGTCCACGGATCTGTACGTGCCGATCCGTACCCTCCGTCAAATCCGTGGTAACCTCTCCTCATTCGGTCCCAACAGAGCGCGATTTCCGCTCGCCTGTGTCTTGAGTCGGCCGCCACGGCACGGGTTGCCCCGTTGGTGGAGTTCTCGGCGTCTCTCCGCGTTTTTCCGCGGCTGTGCTTCCTGCAATTTCCCTAGACTTGCGGGCAAGAACGAGCTCACTGCGGGACGGTCCTGAAAACTCTTCCGAGCCAGCCAGGTTTCGGGGAGAGGGGCTTTCAACTCGCCACAATGCACGAGAAATCTTGGGACTTTTCGATACCGTGCCCCCTCATCCCCAGCCCTTCTCCCCCGCAAAGCCGGGGGAGAAGGGAGCGAGGATTTCGGTTTGTTCATTGCCTGCCAGAACGGCCCATGTTTCCGAGTCGAAAACATTTTCAACAGGCCAGCCTCGCCCTCCCGAATCTCGGTTTTGAAACCGCTCCTAAACTCACTACGGACCGCCCATCCCCGTGCATCGAGGCGAAACGCGTACGACTTGTCGCAAGTCGGCAATCCCGGCATGTTCGCCGACTTGCGACAAGTCGGCCTACAGTTTTGAGCCAGGGCCTAGCGAGATTCGTTGGGAATCGATGAACCGTGCGACGTGTGAAGATCCCACAACAGCAACACACTGTTTTCTTCGGTCGGGTGGTTGAATGTCGTGCACAACTGGCGGCCGTCTGGCGAGAAGGCGACCGTATTCGGGGCTCGTTGATCTCGATGCAGCAGACCGAGGCGCTGTCGGCTCGCGACATGCCAAACGGTCGCCGCGCCCCCCAACGAGAGCGATATAAGACAGCGGTCATCCGGAGAGAAACTGATCGATTTCACGTCGGGGGTTTCACTCCGGAATTGACCCACGCGGATGGCTGATGCGACATCCCACAGGTTGATGGTCCCGTCGGTATGGCCTGTTGCGAGTAGCTGACCGTCGCGACTGAAGCTCAGGGAACCACAGCTGGCCACGCCCGGCAGCCGGCTGCTGACCCGAGATGTATCGATGTCCCACAGCAGCACTTCAGAGAAATAGCCACCACAAGCCAGCAGTCTCCCGTCATTCGAGAAGGCAATACAGTCTCCATTCTGCGACGGGAGTGGGATCTCACAACGGTATTGGAAACCTGGCACGTCCCACAGATGTGCGCAGCCATCGTGACCGATGCTGGCAATCATCTCCCCACCTGGTGACCAGGCAATGTCCAGGATTGGCTTGCCCGCCGGGTGGTGCAAAGTCGCGACAGCTTCCGCTGAACCGCAACTCAGGATGGTGATCCCTCCTTCCTCATCACCGCCTGCGATCCATCGGCCATCCGGCGAATAACACAGGCAGCGAAGCAGACTCTCGGTGAGGCGAAAACGACGGAGCTCACCGCCCGTTTGCGGATCTCTCACAGAGACCGTACCGTCTTGCAGCGCCAGTGCCAGCTCGGCGCCATCCGGTGCATACACGGCTCGCGCGATGTTCGCATCCAGCTCCGACTGAATTCGTCCAGGAACCGCTGTGAGTTGCCAGAGCTTTACGTCCCCGTCTTCGCCGCAGGTCAGGAGTTGCTTTTCATCCACAAACTCAACCGACGTGATCTTGCCGGTATGGGCTGGAATCTCGCGCACAGGCCCCTGAAAGACGTCTTGCGCTGCGCTCGTTTTCCAATCCAGACGCAAAGTCCAGTAGCGAAGCACGCCGTCGTCGAAGGCTCCGGCGATCCGTTGGTCATCGGGTGAGAAGGCGATATCTCGAAGTCGCGTCCGCTGTAAGGGAGTGACGGCAAGGTGGCGGTCATGCCTCAAATCATGCAAGTGAATCCGTCTCCCTACCGTCCGTGACCCTGCGACAAAATCGCCATCTTGGGACAGCGCAAAGATGCCATATCCTTCGGTTGGCGCAGCAAAATCTCGATCGGTCGTCCACGAATCGACGGACCAGCGGCGCAAACGTTGCCGCCCATCCTCAAGTTCCACCGGTCCGTAGAGGAATCGTCCATCCGGGGAAAAGGTGAGCGATTCATTCCGAATTCTCGTGTCAATGTCAGCCAACCTGGATCCGTCCTCGGTCACGACATGCACGCCATCGTAGCGCGGCGCCGATGCAATCCATCGACCGTCCGGCGAGACGGCAAGCGACTCAATCGTCGAGTCGTGCTCGATCAACTCCCGCACCTTTTCCCCGGCCGCAAGATCCCAAAGAGTCAGCTTGTGCTTGCCCGTCACAAAGGATTGTCCTCCGGGCAAGAAGGCGATCGCATTCAGGTCTCCTTCGCCGTGAACGATTGTCCGCTGCAACGTTCCATCGACGAGATTCCAGAAACGCATGGTATGATCGTCGCCAACGGAAACACAGAATTTCCGGTCGGGAAGAACCACTACCTCGCGTACCGCGCCGTCGTGCCCTTGCATCACCGTGGGATCGGGACGTTTCGTCAGGTTAAACAGCAACCACCACTCGGGACCTCGCAGGTCGATTGACGGATCGCCGGTCACGTGTCGGCCCAGGATCTGCTCCATTTCCGCCGTTGCGAGATGTTCCCATGCCTGGAACGCGAGTTTGAGATCCGACAAATAGAGTAAGAGACGATTGTGCTGGACGGCGTTTTCGGCGCGTTGTCGCTCGGTTTCGGCCTCGCGTCGGGCCGCCTTTTCCTCCGCCACGACGCGTTCCAGGGCCTCAAGTCGCACCGTCGCCAACGACTCTGCTCGCCGCGCGCGAACCGCCTGATCAACGCTTACTCCGGAGCCAATCAGGATCGACAGCAAAACGAGAGCGGCCGCCAATGCTGCGGTACGTCGTCTCCGAACGAACTTGCTGATTCGGTAGAGAGTCGAGGGAGGCCGCGCCTGTACCGGTTCGCAGGAAAGGAATCGGCGGATGTCGGCTGCGAATTCGGCGGGCGAACCAAAGCGTCGTTCGCGGTCCTTGTCCAGCGCCTTCAGAATGATCCAGTCCAGGTCTTCGTGTAATTGTCGAACAAGCCGACGATCTCGCGGTGAAGCGTGGTTGTGAACCGCTGAACTCACCGGTGCCGATGCTTGGACGCGAAAGCTCGGTCGCTTCGGCTCCTCTTCCAACAGGATCCTTCGCATCTCGTCGTAATGGGCCGCAGCCAACCGGTCCCTGTCAAACGGTGGATGACCTGTTGTCAACTCATAAAGGAGCGCGCCCAGGGCGTAAACATCGGTCCGCGTGTCCACCTCGACGTTCAAACCGGCAATCTGCTCCGGGCTCATATACATCGGCGTACCAATCCACTGGCCGACTTGCGTTCCCACCACCGCAGCAGTGAGCGGCTGGTCCAAACTCTTGGCGACACCGAAATCGATGACCTTTGGACTGGGGCGACCATCGCGCATAGTGACGAGCACATTTCGCGGGGTGATGTCGCGATGGATAATCCCTCTCTGATGAGCATGCTCTATGGCTTCACAAACCGGCAGGAAGATCTCGAGACGCTCCCGAAGTGAGAGCTCCGATCGATCACAGTATTCTGTAATCGGCTCGCCGTCGATCAGCTCCATGACAAAGAACGGTTCACCCTTGGATGAAGTTCCCGCGTCAAACACTTTCGCGATGTGCGGGTGGTTCATCCGCGCCAGTGCCTGTCGTTCGATGTCGAATCGAGCTTCGAAAGTACGTGTGCCCAAGGAGGGCCGAATCACCTTGATGGCTACGTCCCGCCGGATTCCACGAATCTGCTTGGCACGATAGACGATCCCCATGCCTCCCTCGCCCAGCAACTCGACGATCTGGTAATCGTCCAGTAGGTCGCCGGGCTGCAGACCATCGGAAAGGATCTTCGGCGCCGTGGTTTCCAAGAACTGGCCGGCCTGGTCATTCGCCGTGAGCAGTTGCTCCACCCGGCGCCGGCGCACGTCGTTCGCTTTACACGCTTCTTCCAGGTAGCGTGCGCGTGCCTCAGCGCTCGTTATTTGAAGTGCGCGCCAGTAGATTTCCTCGGTGCGACAACGGGAATCGGTCATGAGTCAAGCGTTTGAGAGAATGAACGCTTACGAGGACTCCGTCAATTCGGTGAATAGCCAGGCTCGAGCATAGGACCAGTAGCGACTCGCCGTCGCTCGCGATATCTTCAGCACGTCGGCTGATTCTGTCAGGGAGAGTCCACCGAAGAAACGGAGTCGTACGAGTTGCGCCTCAATGGGATACTTCACGGCGAAACGAGTTAATGCTTCGTCGATGGCCAGAAGCTGGTCATCGGGCATCTCCGTCACGCAACATGCTTCTGTCAGGTCGTGGCGTTGGCAATCGCCACCGCGTTTTTGACTCTTGCGTCGTCGCGCTCGATCGATCAATACTTTCCGCATCGAATCGGCTGCCGCCGCGACAAAAAAAGATTCGTTCGGCCAACCGTCAGAAGACATTTTGGCCTGTCGCATTTTGAGAAACGCTTCATGAACCAGCGCAGTGGCCTGAATCGTGCTGTCGACCGCCTCCTGCGCCATTCGCCGACGCGCAATGTGACGCAACTGATCGTAAACTGCAGCGAAGAGCTGTGTTGTCGAGGCGTCGGATGACGGAAGATTCGATACCGAATTGATCATTCGCGATCGTCGCTGGATGGGAATCGCACGTGACGGCTGAATGGTTATCGCACAGGATGCAGAAACAGGCGCAGCATAGTGGTGATCCAGCGAATGTCAACTTCCGCCGCCCATCGGGGGGGACAGCAGTCCCAGTGCTCGATCGGGCTGATGCCCGATCACTTCGCCGAATAGTTCCCCTTCAGAATCAATGCCAGGACCGGCCCGTGACAGATGCCCATGGAAGGAGTCCGCGGGGATCAGGTGTTAAACTGGGTTAGCTCTGCACGGATGTGCATACTGCGATTTCTCGGTCGCCTCACGCTGCGACCGATGGCGCTGCCTTATCGCTGCTCGTCTTCTGAACCCTCGGGCGGCGCGAGCCAGACCCAGACGCCTTGATGTTCGTCTCGGTATCCGCCTCCGACGGCCAGACGCGTACCGTCGGGTGAAATCGCCATGCTGTTCACGCCAGCCGGCGCGTATGTACCCAGGTTGAGTAACTCGAGGCCCGTGTCGGCCTGCCAAAGATGAATCTCATTGCCAGCAGTCACAATCGTCCGTCCGTCGGGTGTGAACAGCAGGTGCTCCGCAACGTGGGGAATGGTTAGCGCGATGCGGCCACTCGCGACATTCCAAACCAGAATTTCCGACTCACCGAATGCCGCGATCCACTGGCCATCGGGTGCAAAGACGATGCCGTGGTGGGCGCGCCCTAGTGATTGCTCGCGCGCATCGGCAAGCGACCAGATTGACAGTTGGCCGTCGGCATCCAGGATCGCCAGATTTTGGCCGTCGGGCGAGAACCGGACTGTTTGACAGGCGCGCTGAACCAGCGATTTCTCCGACGTCGTGTTCCCCTCCAGTTGCACGATCCACGCGCCGCCGCGCCCCGCCAGAGCAATGGATTTGCCCTGGGGCTCGTAGTCGAACGACATCGCATCCGTGCGGCGCAGAACTCGTTTCCCCTGCGCGATATCCCACACGGTGACGGCAAATTGGCTTTGACCTGACGGGCCGGCGAGACCACGGCACGCTAGTCGCTGATTATCGGGCGAGAAGGCTACCCGTTGGGCCGAGAGAACCTCCGGGTCGAGCGTCTGTTGTATCGTGCCCGTCGCCGCATCCCAAATCTTCACGATCCCCGGTTCCTTCCCGTCGGCTCCCTGGTTTCCCGCTGTCGCGATCAGGCGGCCGTCGGGCGAAATGTCGGTATCGAACACCCAGTGGTCGATCGGCAGCACTTGTCGCTTGTCAAATCGCTCGGTGTCACAAACGGTGACCTGCTTGTAGGTACCGACGACCAACCAACGACCATCCGCGGAGAAATCCACGTTCCCGATCGCCCAGGGGAAATCGCTGATCATCGTTCGTTGAGGATCGACGCTCGGATCCCACAGCTGAATCGTGGCATCGCGCCCCGCGGAGGCGAGCGCGCGCCCGTCAGGGGAAACGGCCAGCACCGTGACGGGACCTTGATGTCCCTTGTACACGCGATTGCCTTGTTCGCGGCCGATATCCCAGAGCAGCACGAGGCCATCGTCGCCTGCCGAAGCCACGTATCGCCCGTCGGGCAGCCAGCGCACCGCATTGACCGGTCCGGAATGGCCGCGCAGAATGCGTCCGCCTTCCAGCCGGTTCACATCCCAAAGAACCACAGTCCCTTCCAGCGTCGCTGCGGCAATCGTCGTTCCTTGCGCGGCGAAATCCAAGTCTGTGAGAAGTGATCGCACGGCGGCGCACTGACCGACGAGACTTCCGTCGGCGACGTTCCACAAACGGAGTTCCCCGTTCAGCAGTTGGTTCCAGGTCGGTGCCGCTTCGTCACCGCCACCGGCTGCCAGCAGCTTTCCGTCCGGCGAGAACGCAAGGCACAGAATCGGTAACCGATGTTTTTCGAAGCTCCCTGTTTTCTCGCCGGATTGCGCATCCCAGATCGTGACTTCCCCTCCGTAGTCGCCAACTGCCAGATGCACTCCGTCCGGCGCAAACGCGACCGCTCGGCAGGTGTCGCCAAAGGCCTCCAGCACGCGCAGCTGTCTCCCCGTGCTGACATCCAGGATGCGCACGACGCGTCCGTCGACCAGCGCACAGCGGGCACCGTCGGGCGAGGCGGCCACCGAGCGAATGCCCGGATAGTAGCCGGCGCGTTCGCTGGAAACCGTCTGCGTAAACAGCGTGACCGGCGGATCGGTTTGTCCCAGAGTCCACTTGCGCACCGTTCCAGGGCGACCGTACTGATACTCCATGTCGCCCGATAAAAGCACACCGGCCGATCCGGCGAAAGTCAGCGTGTGAATCGGCTGTTCGTGGTCGCGTAGAATTCGCTGCGAGCTGTTCGCGAGGCGCCACAGGTAGTGCCATTCGAAGCCGCGGTAATCTGAATCTCCATCGGCAGGGATGTGCCGGCTCAAGATTTCGCGCATCTTGACCGGCCGATTCGCATCCCAGTGGTTCCAGGCAACCTGGATATCGGCCGCATAGAGAACCTGTCGAACTTGCTCTTTGCTGGTCACCGCTTCCTGCGCCGCCCTCTGCGCCAGACCCTGCATTCGTTCTGCCAGTTCTCTCTGTGCATTGGCTGTTCGACTTGCTGCCATCTCCGCCAATCGCTCCTTTTCTGCCCGGGCGTACATTCCGCCCACGATGACGGTCCCCGCCACAGCCAGCGTCGCGACGACCAGCAGGCTTGCGGCAACGACCTGTCCCTTGTGTCGACGGAGAAACTTCCGCAGTCGGTACAGCGTCGACGGCGGTCGTGCTTCCACCGGTTCGTCGGCCAGGTAATGCTGGATGTCGCGGCCGAGATCGCCGGCCGTCTGATAGCGGCGATCGCGCTGCTTATCGAGGCACTTCATCACGACCCAGTCAAGCTCTCCGCGCAGCAGCCCCATCAGCCGTTTCGGCTCCGTCTGTCGCACGGCAGCCAGAGAGGGCAACGATTCATCCGCCGACAGCCGGACACTGGGCCTCGACGGGTCTTCCTCCCGGATGATGCGAATCACTTCCGTCAGCGCGGCTTGCTTCAACCGTTTGGCGTCGATGGGGTGGAGCCCGGTTAGCAGTTCGTACAGAACGACACCGAGCGAGTAAATGTCGCTGCGCGTGTCGATGTCCGCTCCGGAAAACGCTGCCTGCTCGGGCGACATGTATTCCAGCGTACCGATCACGGTACCGAACAGCGTGGAGAGCGATTCATCCGTAAGCCGACCTGCCGTCGCTTTGGCCACGCCAAAATCAATCACCTTCGGCACCGGTTTGCCGTCGATGATCGTCACCAGGATATTGGATGGCTTGAGGTCGCGGTGAATGATGCCCTTCTGGTGGGCATGCTGGACGGCCTGGCAGATCTCGGTAAAGAGTTGGAGTCGTTCTCGAATTCCGAGGCTGGCTTCGTCACAGAATTTGTTCAACGGCAAACCATTGACCAGTTCCATGACAAAGTAGGGTCGACGGTCTTCGGTGAGGCCGCCATCGAACACTTTGGCGATGTGAGGATGGTCCATCAGCGCCAGTGCCTGCCGCTCCTGCTCGAATCGCGTCAGTACGGCTTTCGAGTCCATGCCGGTCTTGATCAGCTTGAGCGCCACCTTGCGTTTCACCGGCTCGGTCTGCTTCGCAACCCAGACCTCACCCATGCCGCCTTCACCGATCTGCTGCAGCAATTCGTAGGGACCAATCCGGCGGGTGGGCTGGTCGCCGGTCGGCTGATCGATGGTGGGCGCGAGATCTTGTGCAGGCGCTTCCAGGAAGCTGCCCGCATCGGCTGCCGCTCGCAGCAGCCGTTCGACGCGCTGTCTCAGATCACGATCCTCTCCGCACGCCGTATCCAGGTACTGCGCGCGTTCGGCTCCTGGTGCACGGCGGAGCGCCTCGGCAAACAGCTCGTCGACTTGTGGACGCTTTTCGGGCATCGATGGTTTCCCAGAACCTGCTCTCAATAGACAGTGCGAGAGTTGTGGCTGATTTGCTTCACAGCTGTCCACAACATTTCTCAGTCGCGTCCATCTTCCAGTGCAGCGAAGAGCCACGCCTTGGCGTAAGCCCAGTAGCGATCGGCAGTTGCTCGGCTGATTCCCAGCACCTCCGCCGCCTCCTGGTGGTTCAGGCCACCAAAAAAACGGAGTTTGACCAACTCGGCTTTCACCGGCGATTCCCCGGCCAAATCGTTCAAGGCCGTATGAACGCGAAGGATCTCGTCCGCGCGGTTATCGACGAAATCCAGCGATTCATCAAGCTGCACTCGTGCGTGGCGGCCACCGCGTCGCGGTCCCAGCTTCTGCCTGGCCTTCTCGACGAGAATCCGCCGCATGGCCTCCGCGGCAGCGCCGAAAAAGTGCCCCCGGCTCTTCCATTGCTGGGCCTTTTTGACGTCGACAAGCCGAAGGTAAGCGTCATGCACCAAAGCCGTCGCCTGCAGCGTCTGCCCGGCCTTTTCTTGAGCCAATCTCGCAGCAGCGAGCTTTCGTAACTCTTCATAGACGAGTGGCAACAGCTCTTCTGCAGCCGAGGGATCGCCAGATTCAATTCGCGACAAGATACCGGTAACGTCGTTCATGAGCTTTGCACTCAGGAAATTGAAGAATCCTCAATTATAGTGCCGGCGCGTGCGGGAACCCAACGGCGGAACAGGACCGGGCGTCACCCAGGGCCACCCAGTCCTTTGCGCCTTCTGTTCTGTCAGCCGAGGCCTCAGAAGGTAGCCCCCACAGGTGAAACGAGGATGGTTATGCAACAGTGGTTGCCAGCTCGCACTGGCAGAGCCAGTGCCACCCCGTACTGGCAGAGCCAGTGCCACCCGCCCGGCT
>CAZFWV010000141.1:0-3354 GCA_964522605.1 uncultured Pirellulaceae bacterium | reverse complement strand
ACTGGCAGAGCCAGTGCCACCCCGTACTGGCAGAGCCAGTGCCACCCGCCCGGCTCTTCGCCCATGGAGGAATGCCCCCTTTGGTCGGTATAAGTCTCGTCGATGTGATAAAACAAAGGGACAACGCAACCATCAACTAGGAAGGAAGACAGGAAACGTGAGCGACAAGACGAAAACGATGCGGGCATGGTTCGGGATAGCTCTTCTGGCCGGGGCCCCGAGCGCGCTGGCACAGGAGTATCCGCACAGCCCAGTCATTGCGGACATCGCGATCGAAGACACGCGTGAGATCTCGTTCGGGGATGGAGACAATTTTCCCATGACCTGGGCGGATGATGGGAAACTCTACGCGATGTATTGTGACGGAATCGGCTTTGATGATATCCCACTTAACCAGTGGATCAGCAATGGATTTGCCGAACTGATCGGCATGCCCCCGCAGATCCAGGGCAGGAACATCCAATCACCGGGCATTGAATTCGATGGAGGAGGTTCCAGAGGACGCAAAGCCTCCGGACTCGTTTGTATCAAAGGCGTCTTGTATGCACTGGTTCGCAACCTCAAAACCGATGGGACGGGAACCAGCCTATTCTGGTCCACCGACAAGGGAACTCATTGGACCGAGGCGGAATGGAACTGGCCCGAGATCGGTTTGGCGGACTGGCTCAACATGGGTCAGGACTACCGCGAGAATAAAGACGGCTACGCTTATTTCATCGCCCACAATGGGAATGACGCCTACGAAATCTATGACAGTTTCATGATGGCAAGAGTCCCCATCGACAGGATCACCGATCAGGACGCGTACGACTTCTTCGCCGGCTGGGATGGCGATCAGCCACTTTGGTCACGAAACCTCGCCGACCGACAGCCGGTCTTTACGGCGCCGGGAAGATGCTACCGGCCAAATCTGGTCTACAATCCCGGCATCCAGCGATACCTGCTGATTACCCTGCCATGGAAATCCGAAGCAAACCACGATCGCTATCTCGGGATCTTCGATGCGCCGAATCCTTGGGGACCCTGGACCATTGCGGCGGAAAAGACAGAGTTCACCGAAGCACGTTACCATCCCCGAATCCCCAGCAAATGGATAAGCAGTGACGGTCTCACGTTCTGGTACAACTTCTCCGTCCTTGCACCAGGGGACAAGACCAGGTATCGGTTCAATCTTGAGAAGGCGGTGATCAAGTTGCGTGATACGGGAACACTGCAGGATCCGCAACAATGACGGACGGGGAAACTCGTCCAATTGCACACGGTCGCAAGCGGCTATCCACTCCATTGAAAGACATGAAGATGACATCGGACTTCTGTCACCGCCTGACAAAGTGGGTGTTTGTGCTCAGCACTCTGCTTCCACTCCAACTCTCTGCCAGCGATCGGTACTTTGGCGAACCGGTTCAACTCAAGGGTCGTGAGATGTACTTCACGAGCTGGAAATACGTTCGCCAGGGAAGCTTCACGTGGCGCGTGCAGACAGACCCGAGTTCCAGCGAGTCGAAACAAAACGTCGGCGCTTGGCTCCAAGGCGATGGCGATCGGCCTGCCGTATTTGAAACCTCAGACATGCCGCGCGGGATCCGACTCGTCGCGCAGCCTGCCGAGAAAATTCCATTGCAGGACGGGCAACTCGCGGCCCAGGTCTTCGATGACGGAAAGTACAAGGCGTGGTACGTAATGGATCCGTGTGCCGATTCCGAACCGTTCAGCAGCAAAGAGTCGATCTTGCCCGGCCATAACGGCCACGTAGCTTATGCCGAGTCGTCCGATGGCGTGAATTGGGTGCACCCGAATCTGGGAATCTATGAATACGCCGGAAACCGCGATAACAACATCGTCTGGCGAGGTGACGTGAATGGCTCGACACGCGGCTTTCACGGCGGGAGTGTCTTTGTTGATCCGACGTCGACCGACGAGCGTTACAAAATGGTGTACCTCGGGCTAATCACCGACGAGGAATGGGCAGCCTTCGAAGCCAAGTACCCGGGCGAAGCAGACACGATGGCGCGGCGACCGGATGTGGGCGGATTTCGCTGCGTGTTCGGCTTCTTCGGTGCCGTGTCGCCAGACGGAATCCATTGGCGATCTCTGGACGACCCCTTGATGATCCAGCACGCCGACACGCTGAATGCCTGCTATTACGACGTCGATCGAGGACTGTATGTCGCCTACGTGCGCGCCTGGCAAGTCAACGAACGGATTGCGGATCAGCAACGACCGGATTCGACTTCATGGATCACGGTCGGACGCCGTTCGATCGGTCGTTCCGTCAGCCGCGACTTTCGGCATTTCAGTCCGCCGGAGATCGTCGTCAGCACCGGAGCTGATATGGCGCCGAGTCACGTCTATTACACGAACGGGAAAACGACGTTACCCGGATGTCCGGACCAGCACGTGATGTTTCCGTGGATCTGGGAGCTCGAGAATGACGGCGGCGCCGTTTGGCTCCTGTCGAGTGCCGATGGTTGGACATGGTCCCGCGTGTTGGGAGGACCGGTTGTCAAACCGGGTGAGTGGGGTGAGCCCGACGGCGCCTTTGTGACGTGCACCGGCAACCTGCTCGAGTATCCCGGCGACAAGTGGGGCATCGGCTACAGTGGCAGTCCGATTCCTCACAAATACCCAGGACGCGATTTGACTCAGCGCGCCGGGCTCTTCCCCGGAGTCCCCGGGGTCTCGGGACTGGCGACCTGGCCAAGGGGACGGCTCGTAGCGCTTCAAGCGGATGAGGATGGTGAATTCTCCACCGTGTTCATCGTCCCACCAGCCGCGCGGCTGCGCGTGAATGCCGACGTCGCTCCCACGGGTCACCTCAAGGTGGCCATCCGCCCGTCGGGCAGTCGCGATGATTTGCCCGGTCACACGTTCGCCGAATGCGACCCTCTGGTTGGCAGCTCACTGGCTGCCCGAGTCACCTGGAACGGCCAGGAACTAAAGAACGACCCAATGAAGCCCATCATGCTACGTGTGCAGATGAAACGGGTGAAGCTGTACGGTTTTCAGTTTGAGTAATCGGACAACGGACGCCCAATCAGTTGGCAGTCGTGCCGCCTCACTGATTGGTGGGACGGATTGGCAATCCGTCCTACGAATGAACGACTTGCCACAAGCACCGCGAAGAACGAATGATGCCACAATGGCCAATGAACACGACAGGGGTGAAAATGTGGCGACCGCGGTGCGTCGGCTCGCGCAAGTGGATCCTGCTATTGCCGCCGAACCTTATTGACACGGTCCGTGTCGTAGATAAAAGGAGGCATTTGTACCGCTAACGGTGAACATATTGTTCTCTCGGCAAGAGATCGAGCGACCAACGGGAGCGACCTTTGCTTGGGTGCGGAAGCACCCCGG
>CAZFWV010000140.1:0-15873 GCA_964522605.1 uncultured Pirellulaceae bacterium | reverse complement strand
AGCTCAAATCATCTAATGGATAGGGAACCTTGGCATCCAGCGCACCCGGGGTTCCCTTCCGGCCATCGGTCGTATCGTCGGAAGCATATGTGTAATACCCATCGCCCGTGCCGTTGAACGGCGGATCATTGACCAAGAACTTTTTATTCTGAAGCTGCGCAAGATCCTTCGGCGAGAACGGCTGCTTAAACGATTCAATAAGCAGAGAGTAAACGTTTTCGACAGCGGGATCGGCATCTCGTCTTCGGTAGCCGACCACGCGTGTGCTTTGACCGTGAGCCGGCCCGTCGATCATGGTCAGTACACTGCCGCTGTAATAGCCTTCCGAATCGAACCACCGCCCGGCTGTCGTTGTCGCATCAAAATCGATCCGCAACAGCCCCAAATTCCCCGGTCCATTCTGCGGTTCAAAGGAGACGTTGGCTGCCGTCGCGGTGAATCCTGGACGACCGTAAAGATCTCCCAACAGACTGTGCCGATACGTCAAATCGGTAGGGTAACCCAGTTCGGACAGATCGGGGGAAGGTGTACCACGAAGCAACGAATAGAGGGCGGAATTCAGTTCCTTACTCGGATCATCACCGTGCTGCTCATGGCGTGAAATCGCCTTGGCGTGTGTCTTGTAATTCGACGCAACGACGATAAAAGTCACACCGATCAGGACAAACAGCACCAGCAGACTGAGGACAATCAGCAGCAGAATGCCGCGACGACTGGACTTGCGACGTGCCATTGCTCTGTTACCCGTTCTTTTCGATCGGCAGCTCTTGCCCCAGGGCTACCGGCTTCTCTCTTCGTGCGGCAACTCTTCCGCCGTCTCCAGAAGTGTTTTCTAGGAAGACGAATTCGAGCCCATCACCTTCGTTTCGGATCAACCGACGATCCTCATTACGCGACTTTGTATTTCTGGCGGCAACAGCACACGCAACAACTACTTCGCGTAAAGCGACGAGTCATGCATCCGAACGGTCTTCTCGTAAACGGCGACGACCCCCTGCAGAGATATTGCATACAGGCCCACGCCAGCCGCCTGACTGACATTCCAGTCGGGACCATCTAACGTCACATCCAACGTCCCATTTTGCTCGCTCGCCATCAGGACGCGATACCATTTCATATCAACAATATTCGCAAACTTAGGCGCAGTCGGATCAACCGCGGCGAGGAGGATCCAATTGTCTGCCGTCAACTTATTCCAGCCAAAATCTGTCAGTTGAGGTGACGCCGGAGTGAGCCCGACATTCTTGATCGGACCGGACAGATTTGCCACTGCCACCTGGGCGGTAATCTCCTCCGGCGAAGCTAAATCCAATCTCCGCCGGAAGAACACGACAATCGAAACCGTGTACATGTCGCCACCGAGCCGCTGCTCAGGAACCAGCGTCGCCATCCAACTGTAATCTCCAGTCGATTCCATCTGATATACGCTCGGCGATGCATCTTCACTGAGGTCCACATACTGCAAACCAACGGGCAGGCTCGAGTCATCCGGACGAGCCGCATGGAGGTCATCTCGCAGACGAAGAACTTCTCTCGCTTCGGCCTCCGTCCATCCCATGACCGCTCGAGTCGGATCGCTCAAACCCATCAACAGTCTCCACTCCTCCAAATCCTTGTTGATCAAGCTCACACGGAGTGTCGCGAAGACTCCGGTGCCTCCAGATGGAAAAGTGGTTTGTCCTCGGGCCACCATCAGCGGATCCAGGCAGATCGGCCGACTTCTCCAAATGCCGATGTCCTCCTTCAAGGGGTCATCCATTGGGCTATACAGATTCTCCCAGCGATCCATGCCGCGCACACGGAACTCGCGAAAGGCCCGCTTTCCATACAGTGCCTTACGATCTTCCTGCACGCCCTGTGCCGCCTTGTGATGAGCCAGAGGGATCATGGCAGCGACGCCGATCAGTCCAATCCCCACGACCCCAATCGAGATCATGATCTCCAACAGGCTGATTCCCGCGCGTCGGGCACGGACGGAATGTGCACGGAACGAAGCTGACATCGGATCACCGTCCTCCCATATTCAGCCCGTCGACGGTCAGTTCACGTGAGTTCCAAATCCGAAAGATCCGCGCAGCGCGTGCCGTTTCCGGATCGCTCGATGAAGGAATCAGTCCTGACAGCCAGCCAACCGCACCAGCGTTTGGAGCACTTACGACTCGCCCCGACTGCACATCGATCGAGAGCCATAAGTTGTTCTTATCCTCTAACGTGTCTTCGGCGTTGTTTGCATCTTGATCTTGGCCAATTCGATCGTCACGCGCGATCAGTAAGCCGATTGTCCCGAGCGGCGAAAGGTCAGAGCCCTCAATCATGGCACCCAGTCCACCGTGTGCATCAACCCAGCAGATCCGATCCACACCACCCCGAGGGCTGAACATGATCAGAATATCGAACTCCGGGTCAACGTCTCTCTGCAGTCCCAGAGTATCCACTGCCCCAAACACATCGCTAAAAAGCCGTACGGATAACGCTTTGCTCAACAAGTGCTGTTGGATTTGAGAATCGGCAACCGTCAAGTCGTTCGGCGAAAGCCCCAGAGAATAGCCCGACATCATGAGGTCAATGCCCACGTTGTTGGGCAGTTCGAGCGGGGCAGCAACCGACTTCTTCGGAGCGCGGACGACCTCGAAAGGGAAACTCTTCTTATCGTACTTCTCACGCAACCAGGTCATCGCTTCCTGCAATCGGCCCGCGGGAGCCCCCCGGAAACGATTCAAGTAGGGCGACGCATCGACCCAAACGGCACCGGCTTCATCCGTCGGATTCTGAATTAACGTTCCGTCCGGCTTGACGACGCGGTAAACGACGAACGACGGACCACGATTATTGAAACGGATGAGGTCTCCTCGATGGACTAACATCGCAGCCGCCGAACCGTAGCCAAACGGGACGAAACTCGCGTGCATTAACAATAAGGGAGGCCGCTCATTCGGATCCGGTGGCGGAGGGCTGGGAGCGTCAAAATTGATCGCAACCTGGACATTCACGACGTCACCCGCATAGGAAGGCGGTTCCTCGGCGAGATACAGTCGATGGGCGGTGTGAAGTCGTGAGGGCAACGAAACGAGTTCCTCCGGATGCCCCGCACGCTCAATCCAGACACCAACCGGTTTCCCTCGTTCGACCGCTCGCGCCTGCGCCCCCGCAAAGAACGCATTGAGCTGTCGGGCGGCTTCCCGCGTCTTCTGTCCTTTCAAAACGGGCTGCAGCATCGGCAACAGCGCACTTGTCACCAGCACGATGATGCTGACCACCACCAGCAGTTCGGTGAGCGTGACACCGGTTCGATCGAGGCTGACTTTACGTTGCATTTACCGAGCCACCAACGAATGATTATCAATGTTGTCGCCAGATTCGTCCCGTGATGGGTCACCGTCAACTTCCAGATCGATCTGACCGATCCGCACCTCCTTGCCGCCCACAATTCGTACACTGTACGGATCGTTCGGAATCGGCCTCAGCGTTGAGTATCGCAAAACGTCGCTGAAGTCGAACACCAAGTCAAAACTCTTATCTGGACCCGCAGAGACGATCAGCGGGTACAGCTCGAAGGGCGGCACGCTGTTTCGAATCCGATGTCGCGGATCGGAAAGCGTCGGATCGAATTGATCCGGGATAATCTCGGTCAAACCGGGCTCGGCGAGACCGGGCTGCAGGCTCGACTGGTACCCCGGTGCCCACCGCAGCCAGCGAATCGGAGTACCCCAAGCATCGACGATTTCCAGCAAACCATCCCCATCCGTATCCTGAATCTCCGTATCTCGAAAGAAACTCAGCGCCGAAACATCGCCGTCACGCATCTGCGAAAGAATCAGGTACAAGCATTCGGCTTGTTGGTTCGTATAGAAATCCTTGTGGTTGATCGGACGCAGATTTGCAGGAACGTTGAACCGATAAACCGCAGTTCGATAGGCACGCCACAGTGCCGTACCTTGGTTCGGAAGGACGTTTTCTTGCGGATCAACTCCGTATCGGAACTCCATAACGTCGCTATGTCGATCGGGAAGTTCCATTCGCATCAATTCCCGAATCGCGAGAAGCCGCAGAAAAGCAGTCTGCTGTTGCACTCGCGGCTGCCCTCGCGAATCCTTCATTTCATCGACGACCAACTTCAGTGCGGGATCCTGCAATGGAAACTCCGACACCCGCCGCGTCTTGTACTCCTCCCACTTCTCCATCAGCAAGGCGTTGATCTGCGCAATTTGCGCCCGCGTGCGATCGACGCGAGCGGTTTCCTGGACGCCGGCCATCGCGGTCAAGATGATTCCCGCCAGCAACGCGATGATCGAAATCACAACGAGCAACTCAACCAGCGTAAACGCCGGCGAGCGTTGCGTGCGTGATCGCGTTGTAACAGGAAGACCGCAAATCATGGCACCTTATCCTCGAGTGTGCCTTCGGCAAAGTTCGTGATGTTGTCGAGGTGCGCCTTCGTCCGCAGCTGCGGGTTCGGATCGAGGTACGGTCCCGTCGGAAAAAAGAAACCAAACATATCCGGCTGGTTCTGGTTGACCGTATACCACGCAATGGACGACCCGAACGTGCCATCCAGTCCGGCACAGATGATTTGATACTTATCCGGCGCGGCGAAGGCCCAACCACCATTCGTGGTTAGGCTCGTCTGTGTTTCCAGGGCGCTGAAATACGGACGCGGAGGATAGAACTGAGGGTTGCCCAATCCGATATCGTCACGCAGCATGACACTCGAATCCGGCCCCATGCGTACTGCCAGATCACTCCCTTGCCGAATGGCATCTCTGTACCGCGTGTGCACGTAGTACACATACGGCATCTGCCGACCAAAGCGGGGATAGAACTCCGGGAAGCCGTCCTTGTCGTCATCCCGTAATCGAAGTTTGTCGAATTCGAAGAGCGGCGTTGTCGGTATGTTCTGGAATTCGAGCAGAATCGCCTCGGGACTAACGGTTTTCGCCCACGCAATCCGCTCGGCACCCGATCGCCCATAGAGCGGATACTTGGAATTGTCCGAGAATCCACGCAACCAGAAAAACAACGCTTCCGATGGATCAAGATTCAGCAACCACTCGGCGTCAAGTTGTTTTGTATTTGGATTGAGCGGCAAATCTTCTTGCGCCACTCGGTATCGGAACATGCGGTTCAGGGTATTCAAGATCTCCGTCGCGTCGTTCTGCGGAGCATTCAGGGGAGTCATCAGACTGAAGTCCGGCGGATAATCCACCTGGTATTGCGTGCGAAACGCCTCGAGCGATTGGGAGAGCGAAGCGACTTCGGTGGTGAGTGTGGCCTCCTGCACGCTGGCGCGGGCGACGCCGATCACGGGAATCAACAGGGCGATCAGGACCCCGATGATCGCGATCACGACCAGCAGTTCGACCAGCGTAAACGCTCCGCGCCGACGACCGGCGTTGCCGGCCGATTCAATCCGATACATCTTGGACTCTCCTTCTCTGTCCCCCTGCGTCCCGTGCTACTGCGACAGGTTCGTGATCAAGCTCACGAGTGGCAGGAACAACGAAATCACAATGAAGCCGACGGCACCGCCGAGGAACACAATCAGCAACGGCTCCAACAAACTCATCAAGCTATCCGTCAAGACGCGGACCTCTTCGTCAAACGTGTCCGCCACCTTGTAAAGCATCGTATCCAGTTCACCCGTCTCTTCACCGACGTCGATCATGTTGACCACCAGGTCGTCCGCCACGCGGCGATTCATCCGGGTGGCGTAGTACAAGCCACCGAGCATCGCAGCCGCTCCGGTCATCGGAGCGGCGATGTAGAGCATGTTCTGGAAGAAGAAGAGCGGCGTGACCGGCAGGACGGCAACCGCGACCCACAGTGCGAGCGCCGCCGCGTTGAAACCGGGTCGCGAATAATCCTTCATCGGTTTGGCAATCGTCTCGCCTTCGCGGATCGATTCGGAAACTTTGGTATACAACCGCTCGAACATCGCGTTGCCGCACGTTTCCCGCGTGATCTGCAGACCTTCCAGAATCGGCACACCGCTGGCCACGAGCGTACCCAACGTCCGCGTAGAACGCGCCATCGAGTTCTTTTCAATCAGGCGACCAAACACGGGCCAGTTCAGCGCAAACAGGTCCCACCCCATCCGTCCTGCTTTGAACTTGCGAATGATCTTCACGATCATGATCAGGGCAATCGGGATTCCGGGAATTAGGAACCAGTAGTTCGCCACGTTGTGCGAGATCGTGATCAGCAGTTGCGTGGCCGGCGGCAATTCGGTCTCGAAATCCGCGAAGATCGTCTCAAACGTCGGCACGATCTTGATCATGATGAAGGCCAGAATCCCGACGGCGACAAACACGACCACGGCCGGATAGACCATCGCGCCCTTGACCTTCCGCTTCAAGGCCTCGGCCCGTTCTTTGAAGTCGGCCAGCCGCTGCAGAATGATTTCCAAGGCACCACCCGCTTCGCCCGCCTTGATCATGTTGACATACAGGCGGTCGAACGCCTTGGGCGATTTGGCCATCGCCTCGGAAAGCGTGGACCCGCCCTCGATCTCCTCGCAGACGTCCATCAACGAGTTCTTCAGGCGGCCCGGCTTGGCCTGTTCTTCGAGGATTCGCAGGCTGCGAAGAATGGGCAGACCGGCATCCTGCAGAATCGACAGCTGCCGGGTGAAGGTGCACAAATCCTTGCTCTTGACCGAGCCGATCGCGAAGCTGCGTTTCTTGCCGTCCTTGCCCTTTCGATCCGCGGCCTTGCGGCCTTTCTTGACATGGATCTTCGTGACGAAGTAACCCATGTCGCGGATATACGTCTGCGCTTCGTCCTCGTTCTCCGCCTCGACAATGTCGCGGATTTCCTGCCCCTTGGCGTCCATCGCCTCGAATTGATAAGTCGGCATCGTTCAGTCCTCGTCAGTCTCAGTGCCGAATCAGTCTGCAACCAAAAGCCAAAAGCTAGAAGTCAACTACGGCTTACGCCGCCTCCAAGATCGTCTCGCGAATGACTTCATCCACCGTCGTCGTCCCGTCGCAGGCAAACATCAAACCAGCTTCCCGCAAGCTGACCATGCCGAAGCCGCGGGCGGCTTCCCGCAGTTCGTCGGTCGAAGACCCATGCAGGATCATCTCCCGCAGTTGATCGTTCATGATCATCAGTTCAAACAGCCCCACGCGGCCCTTGTATCCCGTATTGTTGCACTTCTCGCAGCCGCGACCGCGGAAGAACTGTTTGTCTTCGATGTCTTTTCGCGTCATGTCCAGCTGAACCAAATGATCATCGGACAACTCCACCGGCTCGCGGCACGCACCACAGACTCGGCGGACCAACCGCTGCGCCAGGATCGCTTCGACCGTGGCCGTGATCAAGAACGGTGGAATGCCCATGTCGCGCAAGCGCGTGATCGTGCTGGGCGCATCGTTCGTATGGAGCGTGCTGAAGACCGTGTGCCCGGTCAGTGACGCCTGGACGGCAATTTCCGCCGTTTCCAAATCGCGGATCTCGCCGACCAGAATCTTGTCCGGATCCTGCCGCAGAATGGACCGCAAACATTGAGCGAACGTGTTGCCAATATCCGAATCGATCGGAATCTGCACGATTCCGTCGATTTCATATTCGACCGGATCTTCGGTCGTAATCAGCTTGTCAGTGATCACGTTCAGTTCGCTGAGCGCGGAATACAGCGTGGTCGTCTTGCCCGAGCCAGTTGGGCCGGTCACCAGAATGATGCCGTTCGGTTTGTGCATCACCTGCCGGAAGTTGGTCAGAGTCCAATCGTTCATACCCACTTTGTTCAAGTCGAGCGACACGACCGAACGGTCGAGGACTCGCATGACGACGCTTTCTCCGAACATCGTCGGCAGCACGCTGACACGCAGATCGACCGGATGGCCCCCGACCGTCAGTTCGATTCGACCGTCCTGTGGCAGACGCCGCTCGGCGATATCGAGATTCGCCATGACCTTGATTCGCGTGGTAATCGCAAAGGCCAAGTGTCGGGGCGGCGGCACCATTTCGTAGAGCACGCCATCCGCCTTGATGCGGATTCGAAACTCGTCCTCGAACGGTTCCAGATGGATGTCACTGGCGTGATCCTTAATCGCCAGCAGCAGCACCATGTTCAGGAGTTTCCGCACCGGAGCGCTATCGGCCAGGGCCTCGGCGCCCGTGATGTCGATCGGTCCACCTCCGGCCAGCGATTCCGCCGCCGCCTCCAGTTCGCTGTCGGTCTCCAGCTCGCCTACCAAGCTCTCGAACGTCTCGGTGGCACCCGCATAGAAGCGTTCCAGTGCGAGATTGATTTCGCGCTCCGTTGCGACGACCAGTCGGATGTCGTAGCCCAGGAAGGTGCGCAATTCGTCCTGAATCGCCAGGTTGTGCGGATCGCAAGTTGCCAGAGTGAGCGTGTTTCCCTCCAGCTGCACCGGAACGACGCGATACAACTGCGCCATTGGCTCGGTAATCAAGTCCAATACTTCGGTACTCGGCTGGATGTCGGCCAGCTTGATGACCTGCAGCGCCATCTGCTCGCCGAGGGCCAGGGCCACCTGATCGTCGGTCGCCAACCCCATCTCTTCAGCAATTTTGCCCAGCAGTTCGCCCGGATGGCGCCGCTGCTCCTCGAGCAACATCTCGAGCTGTTCGTCGTTGATAAATCCCAGATCCACCAGGATCTGTCCGATGCGTCGAATGGCCATAGTCCACTACAAGTGCGTCACAAGGAAAACAACAACCAAGATCCAACCCACCATTTCCTCACGGGGCGTCACCCCTAACCGACCCGCGCGGTGTCCTCCACATCCGATTCGTCGTCGAATACGCCTCGCTGCGCATTCGCAATCCGCTTGGCCAGTTCGTCCGGCGATTGCGCTTTGACCAAAGCTTCTTCCGCCGTGACTTTCTCTTCCCGCCACAACTTGAACAGGAAGTCATCCATCAACACCATCCCATGCTTCGCTCCCGTCTGAATGGACGATGTGATGCGGTACGTCTTGTTTTCGCGGATCAGGTTCGCGATGCCGGGCGTCACGACCAACAGCTCGTAACCGGCAACGCGTCCGCCGCCGATCTTGGGCAACAGCGTCTGCGCCAACACGGCAATAATCGAGGTCGACAGCTGCGTCCGAATCTGGTCCTGCTGGTTTGTGGGAAACACGTCAATGATTCGGTTGATCGTGCTCTGTGCACTACTGGTGTGCAGCGTCGCAAACACGACGTGGCCCGTTTCAGCTGCGGTGATCGCCGTTTCGATCGTTTCCAAGTCGCGCATTTCGCCGACCAGAATCACGTCCGGGTCCTGCCGCAAGGCCCGCCGAATCGCCTCCGCAAAACTCGGGACGTCATTCCCCACCTCCCGCTGATTCACGGTCGACTTCTTGTGATAGTGGTAGAACTCGATTGGATCTTCGATCGTGATGATGTGGTGATCCACATTTTCGTTGATGTAGTTGACCATGCTGGCCAGCGTCGTACTCTTGCCAGAACCGGTCGGACCGGTCACCAGGAACAATCCGCGAGGACGCATGCACAATTCCGCCACGACTTTCGGCAATCCCAATTGCTCGAACGTCAGCATGTCATTGGGAATCTGCCGCAAGACCATGCCCACGTTGCCGCGCTGTTTGAAAATCGAGACACGAAATCGGGCCTGATCGCCGTAGGCAAAACCAAAGTCGCTCCCTCCCCGTTCCTGCAGCTCCTGCTGGCAACGGTCGGGCGTGATACTCTTCATTAGCGCCTGGGTATCCTCCGGCTCCAGAACCTTCGTCTCCAGGCGACGCAAGCGACCGTGCAAGCGAAACACGGGCGGCTGCCCGACGGCGATGTGAATGTCGCTGGCGCCCTGCTTCACACAGGCGGCTAACAGCTTGTCGATCAGAATCGTAGCCATACCGGGTTATCAACTCCTTAAAACACGCTGCGGCGCGGCCGCAGCCATACCGGGCACCGACGCGTCCCACCTGCGACGTCCCCCAGCGACGACCGATCGCGCATGGTTTGTGCCCGCGGAAGAAGCTCGAACTCTCCGCCACACGGTCCTTCGCCCGAAGCCGACGTAGCGTGATTCAGGCTCGGCCCCTGCAGCGGCCTGCGGGAGGATCGAGAGATTCGGGCCATTCGCGCGGGTTCTCGAGATGGGAAATCCCGAACTTGCGAGATGATCATAATGAATCTAGATGAGTCCGCCACTCGCCCCCCGCCATGGCGCTGCCCGACTGGCGTTGGATTATTCTCTGTTCGGTATTTGGGAACAAGGCAACGAGCCACTTTGCCAGTCCGTGTGCTCCCCATCGATCGACCGGACCCCTTTTAGGCGGCGTCCATTTGGTCCGATTCCGTCCGCTTCGCAACGCGGAAGACCTCGTCCAGCGTCGTCACGCCCTTCATCACCTTCGCGATCCCATCCCGATAGAGCGTCCGCATTCCCCCGTCGATCGCCGCCTGCCGCAGTTCGCTCATCGAGGCATTCTTAAAAAGCAGTTCACGAATCCGCGAACTCATCAACATCAGCTCGTAAATCCCGATCCGGCCTCGATATCCGGTCCCATTGCACGCGCTGCAACCCGCTCCCTTCATGAACGAGGCCTCGGCCACCATCGCGGGGGTAATCCCGGCCGCTTCCAACTCCCCCTCAAGTGGAGTGTGAGGCTTTTTGCACTTCGTGCAGACGACCCGCAACAGACGCTGTGCCAAGACCGCCACGACACTACTGGCCACCAGATAGCTGGGGACGCCGATGTCCACCATTCGGACAAGTGCACTAGGCGCATCGTTCGTGTGTAGCGTACTAAAAACCAGGTGTCCAGTAAGAGAAGCCTGGATTCCCATCGATGCAGTCTCTAAATCGCGCATCTCGCCGACCAGGATGATGTTTGGGGCCTGCCGCAACATGGAGCGAATGATGCGGGCGAAATCGAGGCCGATGCTGTGTCGCACCTCAACCTGATTGATGCCCGGAAGGTAATACTCGACGGGATCTTCCGCGGTGATGATTTTCCGATCCGGCCGATTCAACTCGTTCAGCGCCGCGTACAGCGTGGTCGTCTTTCCCGATCCGGTGGGCCCGGTGACGAGGATGATCCCGTTGGGCCGGCGGATCAGAGCCCGAAACTGATCATAGGTGGCTTCGGCCAACCCGAGTTGACGGACGCCGACCTTGATATTGTCCTTGTCGAGCAAACGCATGACGACGGACTGGCCGTGGCTGGTCGGGATCACGCTGACGCGCAGATCGAGCTCCTTGTCCCCCGTCGTCAATTTGATCCGACCATCCTGGGTTCGCCGTCGTTCGGCGATATCGAGTTTCGCGAGGATCTTGATGCGGCTGAGAATCGCCCCCAGCAATCGACGAGGGGGGCTGTCGCGTTCGACCAGCACACCGTCGATTCGATAGCGAATGCGAACCCGATCCTCGAATGGCTCAATATGGATATCCGAGGCCCGCAACTGAACGGCCTCCGCGATCATCAGTTGGACCAGTTTGACGACCGGCGCGCTGTTCTCGTCGACGACTTCGCCCGGTCCGATCGTGTCTTCCGCCTCGGTCTCCGTGAAATCGATGGCCGTATCGGTGAATTCCTGCAGCATCGAGTCAGCGCTTTCGCCCTCGATCTGGCCGTAGTACCGGTTGATGGCCTCCAGAATGCTCTCCCGCGGCGCCAGGGCGATTTCGATCTGGCGATTGAGGATAAACCGCAGCTTGTCAAACGTCTCCAGGTCGAGCGGATCGCTCACAATGACGCGCAGCACGTCGTCATCCAGTTCATCGAGCGGCAGGATCGTGTTTTCCCGGGCGACGGATTCCGGAACCAATTCAACGACGGTCGGTGAGATCGGAGTCTCCGACAGGTCGATGAATTCCAGATTATGCTCCTCCGCCACCGCGCGCATTACCTGTTCGCCCGTCGCATACCCCAGGCTAACGAGCGCATCGCCCACACCGATCGCCTGATCCCGGGCGACCTCTTCCGCGTGGGTCAATTGTTCCTTACTGATCACCCGTTGCCGGATCAGGATCGTGGTAAATGCGGGCATGGCCTCGACCTTCTGTTACACGAACAACCCGCCTGGATGCGGGGGGAGCACGACGGCCGGCAGACGCGCGAATCAATCGACGGACGGACAGCAGTCCGGCTCCGGCCCGGGAGAAGAGCGGGTCCAGTGAATGATTCTAGGCTAATTCATGGGGCGCCGAATTGTCAATCGAAACCTCGCAGGTTCACAATCTTGAACGGCGTCGGCAACCTCCCGCCAGAAGTCGTGCCGGTGCCAGTTTCTTGGCCCGGAGGACGCGCCACTACCGTCCGCGGCGGGACTGTGCGTCTTCAAAGTCTCGAATTCGACCGGTGCGGCGAGCCTGGCCCGACTCGGGGCGTGGGAAATAAGCCGGAGATGAAATGCCTGGAGGCAAGGCAGTCGACGGCATCCGTCCCGTCCGGTCTGCTTCTCGTTTAACGGCAAGCCGAAGGCGTCGGCCGGTCCGAGACAAAAACCGACGCCTTCGGCTTGCCGTTAAACGAGCTACGCGGACCCGCCGTGAATCGTGTGCCCCACCGCTTCGTGAGGGACGAATCGATCGCGCACCGCGTGCCGAACCTCCGGATCACTTGGAACCGGCCGTCGGATTCAGATGTCCAGGGACTGCTGGCCCAAGACGGCACCCCGCGGGCGATGGAACCCCAGGTCGCTCAGCAGCGCCTGCTCCTCCCGAATACAGAATCGCTCACCCGTCGTCAGATCCAGCAGGCCGCGGATCCCATTCTCGGGCTCATCACAGCGCATCAACTTGCGGTTCGAAACCGCCAGCGCCAGGTACTCCTCGGCTTTCAGCCAACTCTTCGGCCGATCGCTCTTAGAGGGGACATCGAAACGTTGCATCGTTTTCATAAACTAACGACTCTCCATCGGTCCAGGACCACGGGCCGGGTCCGCAAACCACCGCGTGGCATGTGGCAGGCCCATCGTCTCACCGCCACTTCACCGAGGCTCTCGGACCGGATCTTCTAAGAGTCCTATTCGGCATCCCGTGACGTGAGCATTACCGCCCTCGTTCATACTCGTCATTTCACACAACGACACAAGCCCCTCCGTCAAGCGGCAAATTTCACGGAACCTTAACACACGATCATTTGGATCATTTTGGCACATTGGTCCGCGGATCATGGAAGCGATAACCCACCCCGCGAACCGTCTCAATCAGGCCGGCGAACGGCCCCAGCTTTTTTCGCAAGGCGCGAATGTGCACATCGATTGTGCGTTCCAGCACGATCGCATCATCACCAAGAGCCGCATCAATTAATTCAGAACGGCTGAAAGCCCGTCCCTGGTTGCGAACTAAGGTTTCGAGCAGACCGAATTCACTCTTCGTCAGCGGCAGTTTCTTGTCCCCAGCGGTCGCCTGATGGCTCTGGCGATCGACGACGATCCCCTGAGTCACGATCACATCGCGATCGTCGGCCTGCACTTCCTGCCGACGAAGCAAGGCTTTGATCCGCTGCAGCAGCACGTTCACGCTGAAGGGCTTTGTCACGTAGTCGTCGGCCCCCACACTGAAGCCGACAAGCTGATCGATCTCTTCCGACTTGGCGGTAAGCATCAGAATCAAGACATCGGAGGTCCCCGAACTGGAGCGAAGCCGACGACAGACTTCGATTCCATCTAACTCCGGCAACATCACATCGAGCAGGATCAGATCATGCGATGCAACGTGCGCCTGATGCAGAGCGGCGCGCCCATCCCGCGCGACCGACGTCTCGTATCCCGCTTGCTGCAGGTTGTAAATCAGAACATCGACCAGCGAACGGTCATCTTCCACGACCAGAATGCGTTTCTTCGCCATGACTCAATGGATTCTTCGAAGTCTTCTTGGACCGGTTCGACAAGATCTTTTCCATCGCCACAGAACCTCATTCGGTCCCTGCCATCTGCTTCTGGAGTTGCTTTCCACGGTGTCGAGCGATGTCACCGCGAACCAGGTAAATGACATCTTCTGCAATGTTCGTTGCGTGATCAGCGATTCGCTCGAGTTGTCGAGCGACGGAGAGGTAATGCATCGCAGCGCCGATGTGGTCCGGCGTTTTGCACATCGCGCGATACAGGTCTTCGACGATCTCGGCGTGAGTCCGATCCACAGCATCATCGGCCGCACAGACCTTGAGGGCCGCATCTGGATCGAGACGGACGAGTGCATTGAGTGCGTCGTTCACCATCCGACGCGATTCCTGAGCCAACTGCTTCAGCAACGGAGGCGCCGTAAATTCGCCGGCGGAGCGCAACTGTTGTCCACGTTCCGCCACGTTCACGGCCAGATCGGCAATCCGTTCCAAATCGTTGTTCACTTTCAGAATGGTGGCCGTCCGTCGCAGATCGATCGCAACTGGCTGATGAAGTGCCAGAATCTTCAGACACTCCTCCTCAATCCGGACCTCCTGTTGATCAATGGATTCGTCGGCCGCAATGACTTCACTCGACAAGCTGCCCTGTCGGTCGGACAAGGATCGCCACGCCTTATCAATCATCGCTTCGACGGAGGCCGACATGCTCAGCAACTGCTCCTCGAGCGACTCCAGATCGCGTTCCAAATGTTTCGACACGGCTTCGCTTCCCGTCTTCATTAGAACAATCGCGATCGCGACGGATCGGGCCGGCGTTTCCGGCGCGAAATCCATCCTAAGATCCGCCCGCACAACAACCTAGAGCAGTCCGATCCATTTGGTCAGATTTCATCAAGGTTTCAAGCGGTATTCATCTGATCTTCACACGCAAAACCTCTACTAGAAGTCGATGAAGGCGATGGATGAATTCCGTAGTTCACCTACCGCGCGGACCTGCCGCAAAGCTCACTTCCCTGGAGACCGATAGATGCGACTTTCTTCCCATTTCCTGGCACTTACGTATGCCGTAATCGTGACGGCGAACGTCGGGGCTCAAGTCCAGGTCGACCCGAATTTGCCCGATTACAAGCCTGTTTCCGGCGTTTCCGGAACGATCCAGAGCGTCGGGTCCGACACGATGAACAACATGATGACGCTTTGGACCGAAGCGTTTCGAGAGTTCTACCCCAATGTGAAGATCGAGATCGAGGGCAAAGGCTCCTCGACCGCGCCGATTGCGCTGATTGAGGGAACGGCGATCTTTGGTCCGATGAGTCGAGCGATGAAGCCGACCGAGATTGATAAGTTCCAGCAAAAGTTCGGTTACAAGCCGGTGCAATTGGCGACCAGCATCGACATGCTGGCCGTCTATGTCAACAAGGACAATCCACTGAAGGGACTAACGCTCGCGCAGGCCGATGCTGTGTTCTCCAGCACGCGGAAGCGCGGGCTTTCGGCCGATGTGCGGACCTGGGGCCAGTTGGGACTCGGCGGCTCCTGGGCCAACTCCCCGATCAGTCTTTATGGTCGTAATTCAGCTTCTGGAACATACGGCTACTTCAAAGAAGTGGTCCTCGATGGCGGAGACTACAAGAGTTCGGTCAAGGAACAGCCCGGCAGCGCCACCGTCGTCCAAGGGGTTGCCACCGACCGATCCGGAATCGGCTATAGCGGGATTGGTTACAAGACGGCTGACGTCCGAGCCGTGCCGTTAGCGGAGGAAGCGGGTGCGGAGTTCGTCGAGGCGCTACCGGAGAATGCCTACAACGGCACCTACCCACTGGCTCGACCCTTGTTCTTGAGCGTGAATTACCAGCCGGGAAGCAAACTGGATCCTCTGCGGCGCGAGTTCATTCGCTTCGTATTCAGCAAGCAGGGACAGGAAAACGTCGTGAAGGATGGTTACTTTCCGGTCACGGCGGAGGTTGCCAACCAGCAATTGGAAAGCGTCGGTATCGAGGTCCCGGTCACGGCCGCCCGTTGACGAGAATCTGTCCGAACGTCGCCCAGGGAATGCGGGTTTCGGTCTGCCGCACTCGAGAACGAAGCT
>CAZFWV010000139.1:0-15887 GCA_964522605.1 uncultured Pirellulaceae bacterium | reverse complement strand
CCCCTTGGCGCAATTTGCGCCGCCCGACAAGAAACTACCTGTTAGCAGTGCAGAGTGACGAACAAGGAGTTCCGAATGTTGAGGGGGAAACACTCGTTTAACCCGCAGCCGCCAGGCGAGGTTCGTTGAACCGGGGTCTCGCCCGGTGTGGAACCGCACATCTCCTGAGTTTATGGGCCATTGCAGGGGCATCCACGGAAAGACCTCGCCTGACGGCTGCGGGTTAAACGAATCGCCACGAATCCTGTTCGGGGACTCCGGAAAAACCACCACATTAAAGCTGCACGACCTCCACGCGGGAGGGTGTAGTCTAAGTTCCGCTGAATCGGCAACTTAGAAACGACACGACCTCTCTGCCCGGGAGCGGTCATTGTTCGTCAGACGAATCCTCTGATTCTGTAGGCTTCTGGATCTCCGCCAGAATTACCTGTGCCTCTGCCAAATCGGCCGCACGCACAACGACCTGGATCCGACCTGGTGCTTCCGCTCGAAACCCGGCCGTGTAGCCACCTGTCGTACGGGCCTCAATGCCATGGGCTGAAAGTGCCGTCACGATGGCGGCGGCTTCAATATCCGAGGCGGTTGTCGTCAAAACGGTCGGACTCTGGGGATCACTCGTGCTCATTGGAGTCAGATTCCTCGCCGGTTCATAGTCCAAGGCTGTTCAAGTACGCTTGTCTTTGCTGCTTCGGATCGTGCTGACGTGTGATTTCCGACCAGGCGCTGGCGACTTCATTCAGCGCCTGCTGAGGGTCAGTACGTTCCTGGATCGCGCGCCGTACCGCACGATCGAGTGTTTCCAGATAATTCGACTGCGCGGGAATGCGCGGCGTCATCAGCCAAGTCGATCGTTGTTGCGTCGTCTCCAGAATCTCGGCGTACGCGTTCGCGAGACCGGCCCATCCAGGTTCGAACCAGAGTTCAGGTTGGGCCAGATGAGACCGGCGAAAGAGCGTCGTGTGAGGACTGCCCGATGCGACAGGCACACTCTGTTCGGGAGCCGTCAACCAGAGCAACAACTGGGTAGCGCGGATGACCTGCCGGCAGGCGGTTGTCACGGCTCCCATCCGTCCATCCACGGCAAGCGTGGGGACGTGGGGTGACTCATCCGGATTCCGCGGCTGCCACTGACCGGATGCCAAGTGATAGACCTCGGTCGACCCAGGCAATTCGGCCAGTCGAATGGACTCCGGGCCCAATCCATCTTCGTCCGCATCCCGTGTAGCACTCGGCCAGCTGATGGCGACAGCAACCTTGCCCGTGCGCAGGCGGTGGGACACGTCACGGGGAGTCTGTTCGAGGATATCCGACGGAAATGTATCGGCCACGTCGAGCAAATCCTGCAGGGCACGCACGAAAGGAGGCTGATTGATCAGCGGCTCCATGGTCGCAAACTGAAAAAGCGTCGAGTACTGACTGCGGTGTCGTGCGTAGGCAGCGGCCCGTACCAGCAGCATCCGCGCGGCCCAGCCCGGTCCGAGTGGTTCGGCGGCGACGGCCTCCAATGAAGCGGCAGATGCAGCATCCTCGGTGATCCGTGCCTTGAATTGGGTCACCAGGCTCGTGTATTCCTGCCAGGTCGTTGGTGCTTGAAAAGTTTCGTCAGGAAATAGGTCCCGTCGAATCTGCAGCACGAGTTGGGGGGAACCGAAGGGAACGCCATAGACCAACTCGCCCCACCGTAATTCCTCCCGACGAGAGGTGGGAAAAACGTCGTTCCATCGATATTCGTCCGCCTCAGTTCCCGACCGATTCGTTCCGGGAGCAAGTTCTTTGGGCAGTGGCCGAATCACGTTCGCTTCCACCAAATCTCCCAGTTGACACGGTGGAAAGACGAGGATGTCCGCGGACTGACTCAGCGTGTTGAGGTCGGCCGTTGGATCGACAACCTCGACGTCCAACGACTCACGTCCATGCGCTTGCCATTCGCGCTGAATTGCCGCAGCGAGGATCGCATCGTCGACGACGATCAGCCGTAACGGTGCGGTGGCAGCGGCCTCGGGTTGTTCCGGTCCCGGCTGAGAAGTCTGCTGCGAATCTCGTTGGCAGCCGAAGGCGAAGATGCACGGCACGAGCAGGCCGAGCAGTTTCCGGGCAGTCAATGGGCCGGTCATAGGCGGGGAATCCAGAATCGTGCTATTCCATCGCCTCTTCGAGCACTTCCTCGTTGACGAAGATTGGCAGTGGCGGATCGCAGGTTACCGCGACCGCGATGGCGTCGGATGGACGCGAATCGATGTCGTGTAGCTCGCCGTTCTGCCGAATCCGGAGCTTCGCGTAGTACGTGTGCTCGCGCAGCTCGGTGATGACGACGCTGTCCAGTTCACCGCCCAGTTGCTCCACGATCTTCACCAGTAAGTCATGTGTCAGCGGACGTGTCGAAACGTAGTCTTTCACACGGCGGTCAATGCTGGTTGCTTCAAAGATCCCAATCAGAATCGGAAACTGTCGGTCGCCGTCGACCTCCCGCAGATAAATGACTTGTTGCTCATTGATCTCACTAATAATGATCCGCGATAGCTGCATCTGCACGGGCATGGTCACATCTGCTCACATCGACAAGTTGCTGCGTGAGTCCCTTTTTCGAATCCGACGTTCCCGAAGGGGGCAAGAAGAGATCGATCATCGGACAGACGGGTCCGAACCGCCTTCGATTCAGTGTAATCACCTGCGCGGCGCCGCGAAACGGGGAGACGGCCGCCCGGAGGCCGGTCGACCCCCCGGAGCGGCTGTTGGTCGGTCTGTCGAAGGTCAATCGCCCGAAGAACTCGCGGATGACTGGAGCCGCTCGAGCGCTTCGCGGACGGACTGGAGTTGTGCCTGTAATTCCGCCAAGCTTTCCTTTTCACGCCGGACCACATCCTCCGGCGCCCGCTGCACGAAGCTGTCGTTGGCCAACTTCTTTTCTTTGCCCGCGATTAACCCCAGGAGTTTTTCTTCCTGCTTCGTATTCCGCGCGATTTCCGCTTCCAAGTCGATCAGCCCTTCCAGATCGACAAAGACTTCCATCTCCCGCAGGCTGACCTTCGCATGCGTGGGGGGCAGGGGCGTCTCGGCGGTCCAACCCGTGCTCGATGCATTGGCCATCCGTTGGAAATAGAGTTCCATCGGGCGAAGCAGCTCCGTCGTGTCCGAGTCACACCGCACACAGAATCTCACCGATTGCCGTGGTGCGATGCCCTGACGGCTGCGGATCTCACGAAGGGCATCCAGTGCAGCAAGAAACTTGGCGAACTGACCTTCCAGACGGGCATCCTGGTGTTCCTTCACGGGCACGGGCCACGGTGCGATCACGACACTTTCGGCGGCAGGCGAGGGCTGCGGCAGTCCGCGAATCGGGGCAGCCCGTCCCAGTAATTGCCAGACCTCCTCGGTGAGGAACGGCACGAGCGGATGCAACAAACGCAATAGAGTATCCAAGACGTGCGCAATTGTTCGCTGGGCGACCGGGCGGGTCTGGGGGTCTTCCAGTCGTGGCTTGGCCATCTCCGCGTAACGACTGCAGAATTCGTCCCACGCGAAGTCATACAGGGACCGCGCCGCGTCCGCATAGTGGTACGCATCCAACGCCTCCGTGACCTGTTGCGTGACCGTGGCTAAACGGCTGAGGATCCATTGGTCTTCGAAGGCCAATTCCTTCTCGGAAACCGCTGCCGGAGTGTACCCATCCAAATGGATCAGAATCAGACGGGATACATTCCACAGCTTGTTACAGAAGTTGCGCGCCAATTCAAAGCGTTCGCTGACGACCGCGCCACGCGGCAATTGCCGATCGTCTTCCTTGGAGGCCCATTGCGTGGAAAAATCCTGCTTGCATTTTGGACACGAGATCCGCGGTCGTTCGCGATTCTGTCGCGTCTGTTCGATCAGCGACTCGCAGTGAGGACACTCGAACTGCACCGGCATCCGCACATCCTGGGTTTCGGTTGTGAGATACGCAATGCCGAATCGAAGCGCATCGGCGCCGAATTTTTCGATCACATCCAGTGGATCGACGCCGTTGCCCTTGGACTTCGACATGCCTTCGCCGTAGCCGTCGAGGATCTTGGGATGGATGAACACTTCCCGGAAGGGGACTTCGCCCATGTTGTTCAACCCCGCCAAGACCATGCGCGCCACCCACAGTGTGATGATGTCGCGGCTGGTGATCAGCGTATTTGTGGGGTAGTAGTAGCGGAGTTCGGGCGAATCGGCGGGCCAGCCGAGCGTCGAGTGCGGCCAAAGTGCGGAACTGAACCAGGTATCGAGCACATCATCTTCTTGGTGCAGCCCGGCCTGTTCGAGTTGCTGTTCCAGTTCTTCGTGTTCCGGCGCGACACAGACGAACAGCGTGACTTGCCCATCGGCCGGGCCGGGAGCAACGAACGCGGCGACTTGGTCCGACCAGGACGGCGGAATGGACTGCTGCTCCTGGTCCAATTGCACCTGGGGCAAGAAGGGCAGCGCGGTCTTTTTCCAGAACGGCGCTTCCTCCGATGCGGAATACGACCAGACGGGGATCCGGTGTCCCCACCAAAGTTGCCGGCTGACCGGCCAATCCCGTTTTTCCGCCAGCCAGTCGAGGTACCCTTTCGCGTAGCGCGCTGGAAAAATCTTCACGCGCCCGTCCGTCACGGCATCCATAGCGGATTGGGCCAGCTCCTCCATCCGCACGAACCACTGATCGGCCAAATACGGTTCGATGGGAGTCTTGCTGCGATCGGAATGCGCCAGATCGATTTCGCGATCCTCGACGTCAACCAGCAGATCCTGCCGTTCGAGATCGTGCACGACCTGCTCCCGGGCCTTCAGAATCGTCAAGCCGGCATACGGACCCGCATTTGCGTTGAGCGTGCCGTCCGGGTTCAGGAGATTGACCATCGGAAGCTGCGCGCGGAGACCGACCTCATAGTCGTTCGCATCGTGGGCCGGCGTGATCTTGACGCAGCCGCTGCCCAGTTCGGGTTTCGCCCACGAGTCGGCGATCAGCGGAATTTCTCGTTCCAGCAACGGCAACATCAGCTTCCGTCCGTCGCGCGCCATCTCTCGCAATTGTTCCAATTCAGCGAGTTTCTCGGTTCGGCGACGCGCGACATGCTCCAGTTCATGCTGGAGCTCTTCGCGTTCGCGCATCGGCGCCGCTGCCAGTTTTTCGCGCAATTGCGTTTCCAGCTCGCGCAGCGCGCCGGCTGGATCGGGGTGCACGGCCACGGCCGTGTCGCCGAGCATCGTTTCCGGTCGTGTCGTGGCGATCGTGACATGGGTGGGCTCACCCGGGCGCGGATCAATGACCGGGTAGCGGAAATGCCAGAAGTGACCGGCGACCGGCTCGTGAAACACTTCATCATCACTGACCGCGGTTTGCAGAAACGTGTCCCAATTGACCAGACGTTTTCCGCGATAGATCCGCTGCGTTCGGAAGAGATCGAAGAAGGTCTGTCGCACGGCTCGCGCACACACATCGTCCAAAGTAAATCGTGTTCGCTGCCAATCGCAGCTGCAGCCGATCTGTTTCAGCTGATTTAGAATGCGTGTCTCGTAGGCGTCCTTCCAGGCCCAGATGCGTCGGACCAGTTCCTCTCGTCCCAGATCGTGACGGGACTTGCCTTCTTCCTCCATCAACCGTCGTTCCACAACCGCCTGAGTGGCGATTCCCGCGTGATCGGTCCCGGGCATCCAGAGCGTGTTGTAGCCCTGCATTCTTTTGAAGCGGATCAAGATGTCTTGCAGGCTATTGTTCAGCGCATGCCCCAGGTGCAAGGCGCCGGTCACATTGGGCGGTGGGATGACGATGGTGTAGGGAGTGCGTTGTGGATCCGGTTCGCTGTGGAAATATCCGCGCTGCTCCCAGCCTTGATAGATGCGCTGCTGCGCTTCCCGATGGTCGAAACGAGTAGGTAGGCTTTCGGGCGAAAACTTGGCGTTCATAGCTCCAACTTCCCTGGCTCCTAGCAGTCGTCAGGAGGACGTGATTTCAGCCGGAGCGGTGCCTTGTTCCGACCGTGTTTCGTCCTTGAACAGTTTGTATTCCACGGCATCCACGAGCGCCATCCAACTGGCTTCGATGATGTTCTCACTCACGCCCACCGTACCCCAGACATCGTGATCGTCTTTGCTTTCGATAATCACGCGGATTCGTGCGGCGGTACCGGCTTCCGAGTTCACCACGCGTACCTTGTAATCGACCAGATGCATCTGTCGCAAATTGGGATAGGTGCCATTGAGTGCTTTTCGCAAGGCCGCGTCGAGCGCGTTGACTGGACCGTCGCCTTCGCCGACCTCGTGGCGCACTTCCCCCGCCACCTCCAACTTGACCGTCGCTTCCGTAATCAGTTCGCCCGCCGTATCGGCCGCGACCGCAACGTGGTATTTGATGCGGTGGAAATGCGGAGTGAACTGTCCGGCGCATCGTTTCACGAGCAGATCGAATGAGGCCTCTGCGGCTTCAAACTGATAGCCCTGGTTTTCGAGCGTGACGACGCGCGCCAGCACGCGGTCCATCAACGCCTTGTCGTGCTGCAGGTCATGTTTCGTCATCTTGGTGATGATGTTCGATCGTCCCGACAGTTCACTGACCAGAATGCGACGCTCATTGCCGACGCTTTCCGGCGGTACGTGTTCGTAGCTGGCTGCCGCGCGATTCACCGCGTGCACGTGCATCCCGCCTTTGTGCGCGAATGCGCTGGGGCCAACGAACGCCTGACCGTTGCGATAGAGCATGTTCGCCGTTTCATACACATAACGCGACAGTTCCGTCAGATGCTCAATCGCCTCCGGCGAGAGGACCTCATAGCCTTGCTTTTTCAGCGCGAGGTTCGCGATCACCGAAATCAAGTCCGCGTTTCCGCATCGCTCACCGAAGCCATTGATCGTGCCCTGAACCTGGATCGCTCCGGCTTCAACTGCTGCAAGAGAATTCGCGACGGCCACATCGCAGTCATTGTGGCAATGAATCCCAATCGGGACCGAAACCTGATCAATGGCCCGTCGCGTCAACTCGGCAACCTCGTCGGGCATGCTGCCGCCATTCGTGTCGCAGAGCACAATGATGGATGCACCCGCTTCGGCGGCGGTCTGAATTGTCCGCGCCGCATAGGTCGGACTTAACTTCCACCCATCGAAGAAGTGCTCCGCGTCGTATACGACCTCCCGTCCCGCATCACGCAGATGCTGGATCGTATCGCCGATCATGGCCAGGTTTTCTTCGGGCGAAACTTGCAGGACCGTGGTCACGTGGAATTCCGATGTCTTGCCGACGATCGTGACCGCCGGCGTACCGGATTTGAGCAACGCCTGCATTCCCGGATCATCGGCCGCAGATTGGCCTCGACGACGAGTCATTCCGAAGGCGGTCGCTCGCGCCCGCGTTAGTGGCTGCATCCGTAACTGGGCAAAAAACTCGACATCCTTGTCGTTCGACAGCGGATAGCCCCCTTCGACATAATCAAAGCCCAGCTCATCCAGCCGGCGGGCTATCTGGAGCTTGTCCTGCAGCGAAAAGCTGACTCCCTCACCCTGCGTACCATCTCGCAGAGTCGTGTCGTAAATCTGGATTCGACGCATGCTCGGGATCTCCGGGCGATTGGAGCCAACGCAGGCCCTGAAATGAAAAAAGCCCTGTGACCGAAAGGCCTCAGGGCTGTTTGTTCCAACATGTCTCCGGTCAGTCCCCTCAGGCCTCGATCGCGTGGCCGGTAATCGACGTAATCCGACGTCCGATCCCGCTCCAATCGCGGTCCGGCAGGGATACGGTGCTCACGCGGGCCTTGTTAAGCATGACTCGGACGGTTGGGAGGGGTTCTCGTGTAAATCGTCAAGATAGGCGCAACGGGGGATCCTGTCAATTGCGCCGCCGCAGGGCGTGCTCTGAGGGGTACATGTCCGCTTCTACCGACCTGCGCTACGGTCGGAAAAGTCAACGGGAGAATCGTGGGAGTGCAGGTCCCTGTGGGACGGACAGGCGGTGGAAGGAGCCGGCCAGTGACGAACAAGGAGCTCCGATTGTTGAGGGCGGCACAAGAGCCGACTTGCGACAAATCGGCCTACGGGGGGTGAGGCCGATTCGCCGCGAGGTGGCGGTGCGCGGAGAGAACGCTTTGCGGACTACCGCCGTCCTGCCCCGTGCTTTTCTGGGTCGAACGGCTCCTCTGTGTCGTATTCGCCGGGTTCCTCGCCGAGTGAGTCGTCCGCGTCCCCGTCGGCAGCCTGCGCGTCGTATTCGTATTGCTCCGGTTCGTAATCCGGCCCTTCGTACTCGTCTACCTCTTCGTCTTCGTACTGGTCTTCCTCGTCGTCCGGATCGACATCTTCTTCTTCTTCTTCTTCCCCGTCGTCCTCGTCCTCTTCATCGTACTCGTACTCGTACTCGTCTTCTTCCCCGTCCTCTTCGTCGTCCGTCGGTTCCTCCTCTTCCTCACCCAACTCGTCGTCCTCGTACTCCTCGTCGTACTCCTCGTCGGATTCGTCGTCGTACTCGTCGTCGTATTCTTCTTCGTCCGGTTCCTCGTCTTCGGTCTCCCACGGCAGGCTCTGTTCTTCCGCAGCGCGCGGTGGTTTGCGCGGCGTTTGATCGTGGAGGCCGATGACGCGGTGAGCGGGTGCGGTGGTCGGCTTGGGAGCCGCCGAAGCGGGGCTCGGTTCTGCATTGCCGGCGAGCAACTGCTGCCACTGGGCGAGGGTCATTACGACTTCCCGTGCCTGGGAGCCGTTGTACGGTCCGACGACCCCGTCTTCCGCCATATAGTCGATCAGGCGGGCTGCCCGACCGTAACCGATGCCCAGGCAACGTTGCAGCAGCGAAACGCTGCCCCGACCTTCGCGGATGACGATCTCCACGGCGCTCTCGTACAGTTCATCTCGCTGAGAGATCTGCGCATTTCCGGCTTCACCCGGGGCGTCGACCTTCAATTGGACCAACTCAGTGACAAAATCCTGCTCCCCTGTGCTGACGCATTCCACGACCTTGTTGATTTCTTCGTCGCTCAGGTAAGTTCCCTGACCGCGCAGCAGAGTGCTCGTACCCGGCCAGAGAAAGAGCATGTCACCGTTGCCGAGTAGTCGTTCGGCTCCCATTTCGTCCAGGACGACGCGGCTGTCCGTTCGACTCGCCACTTGAAACGCGATTCGGGCGGGCAAGTTCGACTTGATCAGGCCGGTGATCACGTCGACGGTTGGTTTTTGCGTAGCCAGAATCAGGTGGATTCCCACGGCGCGACTTTTCTGCGCGAGACGGATGATGTGCTGTTCAACTTCTTTGCCCGAAGTCATCATCAGATCCGCCAATTCGTCTGCGACGATGACAATATAGGGCAGATGGCGCGGAATGGATGCTTGTTCCTCTTCGCTTTCGGGCTGCAATCGTTCGATCAACTCCTCCTCGCTCAACTGATTGTAGACGCTCACATGGCGCACCCCGGCGCGGGCCAGCAGTCCGTATCGTTCCTCCATCTTGTCGACGGCCCAGGCGAGAATCGCCTCGGCTTTCCGCATGTCGGTGACGACCGGATGCATCAAATGGGGAAGCGTTTTGTAGCAACTGAGTTCGACCATTTTCGGATCGATCATCAGCAAACGCACTTCGTCGGGCCGTCGAGTCATCAGGATCGACGAGATGATCGCGTTCAAGCAGACGCTCTTGCCCGTCCCGGTCCGTCCGGCGATCAGCAAGTGGGGTAGGGTGGAAAGGTCGACGGTCAGCGGACTTCCCGAGACGTCCTTTCCCAGGAAGAGCGGAATGCGCATTTTCTTGATGCGACCGTTCGTTTCGTCCATCACCTCGCGCAGGCGAACAACCTGTCGCTGTTCGTTCGGGACTTCAATGCCCACCGTGTTCTTGCCCGGTATTGGGGCGACGATTCGCACGCTGGGGACGCGCAAGGCAATCGCCAAGTCGTCTGCCAGGCTCGTGATCTTCGAAAGCCGCAGGCCGGCTTCCAGCTCAATTTCGTATTGCGCGATGACCGGACCGGTTTCAACTTCCACCACCTTGACCTGGAAGCCAAAGTCGCGGAACGTCTTCTCCAGAATCTTCGCTTTGCGGCGGACTTCCTTTTCCTGCTCGTCGTAGCAGAAATCATCTCCTGGTTGCAGCAGGTCGATGGAGGGCAGGTCGTAATCGCGTCGTTCTTCGTGACGGCTGGCCTCCTCGAGTTGGGCGATGACTTCTTGTCGTTCGGCCGTTTCGGGAGGCTTTCGCAGCCGCAGCGCCGGCGGAGTTCGGCTCATCAAGCCGCGCAGTCCTTTCGCAGAGCGTCCATTGCTTCCTTCACCGCTCTTTGCTCCCACGCCTGCCTCGTCATCTGCTTCTTCCTCCGCTTCTTCTTCCTCATCCCATTCGTCGTCTTCCTCCCATTCCTCGTCCTCGTCTTCCTCTTCTTCCTCATCCAAGTAGTCGCCGAGATCCTCGGGGCCGTCCTGGTCTTCAGCCGACTCATCCACCGAACAGCTAACCTGTCGCTTGCCGATGCGAATGGACATCGGAGGAGTCTTGGACGCAGACCCGGCCGAGGCGCGAGGCACCATGTACCGCATGGGAATCCTCTGCACGATCGCCCAGATTAAGAACACGGCCAACTGAAACAGGATGTAATCGGTGCAGAGGATCAACCCAAAAACGACCGCGCTGAACGCGAGCAGAAACCCACCGACGGCGGCAAAATGCTGTTGCAGAAGGCCGTAACTGAGCGCGCCCAGGTATCCCCCCGGACCGATCATCGGACCGGACCAACGCTCGGGAGCGAGCATCGTGGTTAGCGCCGTCAGACCAATCAGGGTGAGGCACCAGCCAACCAGCCGGAGAAAGGGGGAAGCAATCGTCCCTCGAACCAGCAAGACCATGGCAACGACGGCCAAGGATCCGACCAAGTAGTAGGCTCCCCATCCCAGGGCGGTGAGCAGCAGATCGGCGACGACCGCCCCCGTGTGTCCACACAGGTTCTGAATCGTGTTCGAGGGAGGAAAGGCCAACGTGTCGGGCTGGTAAAAACGATTGAGCGGAAAAACCGGATCACCAATCGGATCGTTCCGATGGTAGCTGATGAGGGAGAGCCCCAGGAGCGCAGTGAGCGCCAACAGTGCGAGGGCGGTGAGATCCCGCCGTCGATCTCGATTTTCTGCCATGAACGCGTCATCCCAGATGGGGGAAATCCCGCCAGCCGTCGCCGGCAAGCCACTCGACGCGTCCTTGCGTACCGCTCCTCCATGAAATGTCGACTCAAGCCACTTCGGCAGCGGTCGGCAGTCGGCATTAATCGAGCCATCCCGGGTCGCGCGAGTTTACCCAGTCGGTAACGCTAACCGAGACGCGAACGGCCAAGTCGGATCGGGACGTCTCCATCCGTGATTGTCAGTGCGGCAGGGCCGCAACCCAACGCGGTGCACAAGTCGAGCGGAACCCGAGATCCATGAGAAACCACGGATCGAACGGACGAGACGGATGTCTACCGATCCGTCCGTGTCGATCCGTACCCTCCGTCAAATCCGTGGTTACTTCTGCAGGCTCCAGCCTCAGCCCTGCCGCTCGGCGTTTTTCCGCGTCTCTCCGCGGCCATTCTCTCTGCGACCAGCCACTAGTGACGAGAATGCGTGTTGAAACGGCGTCTGGATAACAATGACAACACGTCGACCCGGCGACTCGTTGTCCAACTCCTCAGGCATGACAGAAATTCCGACGAGGGCCATACATTCCGGGTTGGCCGCGGCGGACCAGAATCGCCAACAGACGTCCCTGTTCGTCGGTCGCGGCTATTTCTGACGCATCGAGCGAGTCCAGCTCGATACTCTGTCCGTTCGCCACTCGTTGCTGCTGCGCGGCGGTCAACACGACATGAGGCACATCGGGCAGCGCGAGCAGCGGCGATAACAGGTGATCTGCCATGGAATCGCGGTCAAGTTCCTCGAGCGAGACCGACTGTTCGATCGAAAAAGGCCCGACAGCGGTCCGCGTCAGGGCGGACAGGACGGCGCCGGTTCCTACCGCTTCTGCGAGATCACGTCCGAGTGAGCGAATGTACGTGCCGCTCCCACAGGTGACTCGCACGCGAAGCTGCGGGTAGTCATATTCCTCCACCTGCAATGCGTGAATCCGCACGAGCCTCGGGGTGAGCTCAACCGCCTGGCCGGCACGCGCCAGTTGATACGCGCGTCGACCGGCGACTTTGAGCGCCGAGTACACCGGCGGTCGCTGCAGGATGTCACCCAGAAATTGTGGAATGACACGGTCGAGATCATCCGCGGACGGTGAAACCGGGTTCGGCAGCAATGTGAGATTGCCCTGGATGTCCTCCGTGTCACTCGTGCGTCCCAACAGAAACGTGGCCCGGTACTGTTTCGGCAAGCGATGCAGGTATTCGGTCAGACGCGTCGCGGCGCCGAGCGGGACCAGCAGCACGCCATCGGCCAGTGGATCCAACGTTCCCGCGTGTCCCGTTTTGATAGGACGCACGAGCCGCTGCACGTAATTGACGACGTCTCGCGACGTTTTGCCACTCGGTTTGTCAAGATTCAGGAGGCCGAACACTGAAATCGCATCCAGGTTGAGTGCATTTGGACGCTCCGCGGGCTCCGGGCGCAACGAGGAGAAACTAAGCACGTAAGACCCGAAACGCCAGCGAAGGGGTTCGCCTTGCGGCGGCGACGCATTTTACACCGCCGATCATTCTGCTGCGGGGACGCTTGGGGGCAGATCTTCCGTGAATTGCGGTGTTGCCCTGACCCCTTCGCTGGCGCTTCGGGTTTTCGTGATCGTCCCGAATTGGCAAACAGTGCAACTTCAGAAGGCTACAGTCTACCGATTATTGCGGGATGGGGCACTGCCGCACTGCGGGCAAGTCGAAGCGACCGCCCACGGCCGTGGTTGCTCACTCTGCCGATTGTACCGTTCGGTATCGCCCATCCCAGCGCGAGATGTCCAACGGTTGCGCCGCGCAGCTGCATTGGTGACGAACTGTAGCGCGGAAACGCGATGCTCCGCGAACCATTCGGACGTGCTTTGGCAGGGCCACGAGGTTGAACTCGCGGCGTGGCCATCCGAATCGACTTCACCGGCAGAAAAATCGTTCCCCATCGGGCGCAACGTAGGAATCGGTCCTGAGGCCCGTTATAATGCGAACCGTCGTGGTGCGCGCCCGCATGCGGGAGATTGGAATTGCATTTCGATGCCGTGGGGTGGTTCGGGGCAAAGACGTCTGATGCCAGAATCCGAAGCTCCGTTGACCTCGCTTGTTGCAGTGATCGGCGGCAACGGCTTGGGTTTGCCGTCGTGATGTAGAAGCCAGGCTTCAAATCGGCCTGACACGTGCCTTATGCGGTTGCTGTGGAAGTTACTGATCGTTGTCGCGTTACCAGCCATCTTGATTTGGGCTGTGGGTACGTATGCCACTCGGACGAGTGAGACGAATCTGCGACAGGTGATTGAACAGCGATCGGCCGCCGAAGCTCGCGCGCTGATGGACGAAATCGACCGGCTGTTGCAGACTCGTTTGGCGAATTGGCGGGCCTACGCACGCAGCCAGTTGGTGCAGACGACCTTGCGGAATGCGAATCAGCAATTCGAAGCGATTGCGGACACCGAGGCGTATCTGCAGGAGCAGGAAGAGCAGTGGCAGCAGGTTCCTGCCGATGATTTGTCGCCCCGTATGCGCGAATTGATGACGAACGAGTTGGGTGAGGACTTGCGGTTGTGGGTGGATAAGCTGGAAGAGACGAGTGGGTTTCCGGTCTATGGCGAAGTCTTTGTGACGAATGCCCATGGCGCGAATGTGGCGCAAACGCGCCGCACCGAAGACTTCTACCAAGGGGACGAAGATTGGTGGATCCAGACCCGCGAACAGGGAACCCTGATCGGCGAAGTTCAACTCGACCCCAGTTCGAATCTATACTCCGTTCCGATCTGTCTGCGGATTGAGGGTCCTCATCAGGAAATGCTCGGGGTCCTGAAAGCCGTACTGAATATCGAGGAGATCGTTCGACTACTGGACACACGGGCCGACGGCAGCGAACAGCGCGCGGGACAGACCGTCGTGTTGTTTTCCGGTGATCGCCGCATTGTGCATCAGTCAGATGAAAGTGAAGATGAAGAGCCACTGCGCAATGGTTCCTCGTATTTTGAAGGCGTGCCCGATAGCGAAGAGAACGTCCAATTGCATTGGCGGATGGATCTGCTGGGAAATGACCATCTGTCGGCCTACGCCAAATCCCTGAACGCGGGTGACTTTCCTCGACCCCGGTGGACGGTGCTTGTCGACCGAGACGCGACGCAAGCCCTGTTGCCCGTTCGCAACCTGTCGCGCAATCTGCTGCTCATGTCGGTTGGCGCAACGTTAGCTGCGTTGGCGCTCAGTGGCGCAATTGCCCTCTCTCTGTCACAGCGAATTCGCTGTCTTGCAGAAGGAACAGAAGCGGTTGCCCAGGGAAACCTGGACAGCTCGATCCTGGTTCAGGGAAACGATGAACTGGGCGATCTCGAAAAGAGCTTCAACCAGATGACTGCCGACCTGAAACGGTATGCTGAGTCGTTGGAGCAGACGAATCGGGAACTCGCACTGGCCAAAGATGCTGCGGAGGCAGCGAATCGGGCAAAGAGCGATTTTCTGGCAAACATGAGTCACGAGATTCGTACGCCGCTCAATGCGATTCTGGGAATGACCGAACTCGTCCTGGACTCACCACTCGAATCGTCGCAGCAGGAGTATCTGAGTCTCGTGCATCGATCGGCGGAATCCTTGACGCGGATTGTCAATGAGATTCTGGACTTCTCGCGCATCGAGACCGGCATGATCAATTTGGAAACGTCCGCCTTCAACGTGCGAGATCTTCTGCACGATGTTCAGCAGACGCTCAGCCTTCGCGCGCGAAATCGGAATCTGGAATTGAGCCTTCACATCGACGACGCGGTTCCCCCGGTTCTTGTCGGCGACGCACGTCGTTTCCGCCAGGTCGTGACCAACCTCGTCAGTAATGCCATCAAGTTCACGGAGCAGGGGGGTGTGGATGTGAAGGTGGATCAAGACGAGGCGACGGCGACGTCCGTCATCTTGACCGTCACCGTCACGGATACCGGGATTGGAATTGCTCCCGACAAGTTGCAGTCAATCTTTGATGCGTTCAATCAAGCGGATACATCGGATACGCGCCGTTACGGTGGTACCGGACTCGGCTTGACGATCTGTTCCCGGCTGGTGGACCTGATGGGCGGACAGTTGGATGTGGAAAGCCGGGAGGGGGAAGGTAGTCGTTTCGAGCTGCGATTGCCACTCGGGATCGGCAAGGCAACGACCGAGTTCATTCGTCGCGTCGAAAGCCGACCGCCCACGCCGACGCCGGAACGCGATCGATCGGCGGTCACACCGTCGGCGGTCGAACCGTGCGCGGTGCCGCCCTTGAAGATTTTGTTGGTCGAGGACAGTGTCACCAATCAGAAGCTGGCAATGGGATTGCTTAAGAAAGGCGGACACGAAGTGGCGGTTGCCAATGATGGCCGCGAGGCAATCCAGGCGTTACGTGACCGTCAGTTCGATTTGGTCCTGATGGATGTTCAGATGCCCGTCATGGACGGCCTGGAAGCAACGCGGTTGATTCGCCAGGACGAACAGCAGACGGGACTGCACATTCCGATCCTTGCCTTGACCGCGCGGGCGATGCAGGGGGATCGAGAACTCTGTCTGGAGGCGGGAATGGACGGCTATGTGGCCAAACCGATCCGCCGTGCCGAGCTCAATCGTGCGCTCGCCGACGCCATCGCGAAGAACGTGCGTGACGGCGATTCATAATTGGGGTGATCGAACCCCGCGGGACGAGAGAGCATTTCACAACCTGTTGTTTTCGAGTGGGTGGCTTTTAAGTTGCCGGTTGGAACGGAGTTACTTCACCCTCCCGCGCGCGGGAGGGTCGGACGCGCAGCGGCCGGGGAG
>CAZFWV010000138.1:0-15892 GCA_964522605.1 uncultured Pirellulaceae bacterium | reverse complement strand
AACAGGACGCGCTGGATTCGAAACCAAGCCCGACGGACGGCGAGATCCGCTCCGAGCCCCCGGGAGACACCAATCGTGTCATTCAGGCCCTCGTCTCCACCAAAGCCCATCATCAGGACTCGGAATACTACGCCCAGATTGCCCGCATCGGGCGACAAGCGGCCGAAGCGTTGGAATATGCCCACTCCCACGGGATCGTGCATCGAGATATTAAGCCTGCCAATTTGCTGCTCGATGCGGAACAAAACATCTGGCTGACGGATTTCGGTTTGGCGCGACTGGAAAGCGAAGCCACGGCCACGATGACGGGCGATCTGTTGGGGACGCTGCGCTACATGAGTCCCGAGCAGGTGAGCGGCGACCGCCAACTCGTCGGCGCGCGATCGGACATCTATTCGTTGGGGGCAACCCTGTACGAACTGCTCACGCTGCGGCCGGTTGTCGATGGTCCGAATCGTCAAGTGATCCAACAGCGAATCCAATCGCTTGAACCTCGGCCGCCTCGCCAAATCCAGAAGGGCATTCCGGTTGATCTGGAAACGATCGTCTTGAAAGCTCTACGGAAGGACCCGAGGGATCGCTACGCGAGTGCGCAACAGCTGGGCGACGATCTCCAGCGATTCCTGACCTGCCAGCCGATTCTTGCCCGTCGGCCCACGTTGCTGACCCGGTCCAAGAAATGGATGCAGCGTCACGTGGCCTGGGTTGCACTGCTCTCCCTGCTGTTGTGTGCCACCGCTGTTCTGGCGATATCTGTTTCCATCGTCCTGTTGCGGGCGAGGACCACCATCGAACGGGAACATACCGTCGCGGAACGGCAAGTCGAGCTGACGCGCAGTGCGATCGATACTCTGTTGAAAGAAGTGGCAGACGAGCTGACGGATACGCCCCAAACGACGGAACTGCAAAAGACGCTGTTGAATAGCGCCGTGCAATTCTACGAGCAGTTTCCCACAGACATCTCCACTCGACCCGAGATTCGCTATGCGACGGCGGAGACGTATTTTCAGACAGGTGTACTATTCGGTCGCGTGGGAGAGACGGAAAAGGCGCTGGAACTGTTTGGCAAGGCCGTCCGTTTGCTGCGGGCTCTTGTCGCGGAAGATCCGGAGAATCGAGATTATCGTATGATGCTCGTGCGGTGTTGCCGACAATTAGGGATCGTCCCCGCCGTCTTCAGAAAGGACGACCTTCCCGCACCCTCGCAGAACGCCGATGTGATCGCGGAAGCGGTGCAACTGGCGGAATCACTTGTTGCCGAGGAGCCGAAATCAAAGCTGTATCGCCACGAGCTGGCGGAGGCTCTGCGAGCCGAGTTCGATGCGCGCGTGTTTTTGCAGCCTGCGCCGGAGTATGTCAAGAAGTGTCGCGAATGTCTGCCGCTGCTTCAACGGGCTTACGCGATTCAGTTGGAGTTGTATGCAGAGGATCCGGATAACGATCTGTACCCACAAGCCCTTTCGAAAACCGCGATGAGGCTTGCCAACTTCTTAGGGCAGGCCGACGCGGAGGGAAGTGAGGAAGAGAGAGAATCCCTTTACAAACGCGCTTTGGCGTTGAGACGGGGAGTCGCTGCGCGATTTCCGGAAAATCCCCGTCCCGAGCGCGCCTTGGCGAACATCCTGTATTCTTATGGCATGTTTGTGTCGGACTGCGGTCGATACGCGGAAGCCGATCCGATGATCCAAGAATCGATTCGGCTTCAGGAATCGCTCTTTGAACGTTTTTTTCCCGAAGACGAGCCAGGTGGTCGGTTCCTGATCCTCCGGGCCAGAAGGTACGCAACCTCCCTCGTGGATCGAGCTCTATGGAGGCAGGCGGAAGAATATTGGCAGAAGTCCGTACACTACCATCGTGTGATGAACAAATGGCCCGGCATGCTTCAGAGCCGGCTGCTGACGCACGCGATGTTGCTGGAGGAAATTGGAGAACCGGAAAAAGCCCGGGCGGCTTATGAAGAATGCCTGCGGATCGGAAGGGAGCTGATGGATCAAGAGCTGGAATCCAACACGCGCTACACCTATGCGGCTTCCGTCATTCTCTGTCCCTTTGCCGAGTTGCGCGATCAGCATCTCAGTCTGGAGGAACTCAAACAGCACATTGTCGACAGCGGTCTCGAACCGGCCGACTATGAGCAGATCGCGTCCGATTCGGTGCTGGCAGGCTGGTCATTGTGCCGCCAATCGCGCTGGCAGGAAGCTTTGGAGTGCTTTGCGAATGCCGACTTGAAGGAGACAACGGAAGACGAGCCGAATTGGGATCTCACGTTCTGTCCGCTGGGCAAGGCGCTGGCACAGTGGCAATTGGGGGACCATCGGCCGGCGATAAATCATCTACGCGATGCTCATCGGAGGCTGCAGACCGCGTCACCGCGATGGCCTGGCGATCAATTAGTGGACGCGCGATTGTACTGCCGCAGCCTATTTCGGGACGTGGTGCGTCTGTGCGGACTGGATGCGACTGCGATTCAACTCGACCGAGTCGTTACACCCGCCGACAACGAACTTCCTGATCTCAATCCCCACATCGATCAGATCGCCGTCGCCGAAGCATTGCCGTGCATCGCGCTTGCCGTCTTGAAGCCGATCACACCCTCGAGTGACCCGTGGGAGACGCCGTGGAATCTTCAGATCTCGCGAAACGGTGAGCTGTTGGTGGAGGGCGAAGACTATACGGTATCGTGGGCACGCGATGCGGATACGCTGGAAATCCGACCCGCGGGAGACCGATTCGCCGAGGGCTCTTATCGGATCCAGCTTGGATATACGCAGGTGCAGATCGATGTTCGTACCTGTGTCGACGATGCAACACGTTGAGTTGCCGCTTGCCGACAATGGAAGTAGCGCGATGGATCCTCTGCGGAAAAGTAGTGGCCCACCCGCGGTGCTCTCTGTGGTGCTCACTCGTTTCTTATCGCTTCCGTCGTGCTCAAGGCGATCGCGAAAGAGCCCCATGCGCGGTACGCCACGGCAGAAGATCTGGCAGAGGACCTTCAGCGTTTCCTGAGCGATGTGCCCATCCACGCACGTCGACCGTCCCTGATCGAGCGGACGAAGAAATGGGTGCGGCGCCACCGCGCATTCGTGCGGGCCGGGCTGGCAATCCTGGCGATTGTCGCCTGTGTGCTGGTGGGTCTCGGCCGCAGCCACGCAGAGCGTCAAATGGCGATCCAGCAGCAGGTGGCCGTGGGCCGCGCACTGATCGAAACGCGAGATTACGGAGCCGCGCAGCGCGAACTGGTAGAAGCGCGCACCCACCTGGAGACTCTTTTCTGGCAACCGGCCTCGTTAAGTGACCAAATCACATCGCTTTCGCCTTGCCATGCCTGCTCCGGAGGTAAAAAGTCCTGCGCGAAACTGGGAAGCACCGCCGGAAAACCGATCAGCAAGCTGCCGATCAGCGTTCCATGAAAGACCAATGGCTGGCAATACCGCATGCGTCCTCCCTTCATCCGAACTTCCACGGGAAGTCCCTATTCATGAATGCATGCGACGATCTGGTACGGTGAGTTCCACATACTGAGCGACCTGCATCTGAATTGCCGTTTCCGTTGGCAGCCGCTCCATGGAGCTCGCGCCGAAGAATCCGTGAATATCGCAATGGTCCAACATGAACTGCGCATCGGCCGGCATCGCGATGGGGCCGCCGTGACACAGGATGATGATGTCTTGACGCGCGCGACGGCCGGCATCGGCAATCGCCGTCACTCGTCGCGCGCAATCTTCCAGTGAGCCGGCAGTTTCCGCACCGATCGACCCGCCGGTCGTGAGCCCCATGTGAGCGACCAGGATGTCGGCACCGGCCTCGGCCATGGCAGTGGCCTGCGCTTCGTCAAACACGTAGGGGGTAGTCAGCATTCCGAGGCGATGAGCAGCGGCGATGCAATCCACCTCCAGGTCAAATCCCATGCCCGTCTCTTCGAGATTCGCGCGGAACGTCCCATCGATCAGGCCGACCGTCGGGAAATTCTGTATCCCCGAGAACCCCAGTTCCATCAGTTCACTCAGGAAGTGGTTTCGCAACAGGAAGGGGTCGACGCCGCACACGCCAGCGATGACCGGCGTGTGTTTTACCGCCGTGAGCACCTCGCGCGCCATGTCCTTCACGATCTCGTTGGCGTTTCCAAACGGCAGCAGACCGGACAGCGAGCCCCGACCCGCCATGCGATACCGGCCCGAATTGTAGATCACGATCAGGTCGATCCCTCCCGCCTCCTCGCATTTGGCACTGATGCCCGCTCCGGCACCACCGCCGATGATCGGTTGCCGGCGGGCGATTTTGCCACGAAGACGTTGGAGAATGGACTCTCGCGATTCAGCCACAATGAACGCTCCTTTCAAGGTGCAACGTGGAGTATCGACTATGTGCCGCGGGACAAACTCATCGCCTGTTCGAATTCGGTCACAAGTGCCTGCGCGAATTCCGGGTCGTTGATATGGTACGGCAAACGGATCACTCGGCGCGTATCGGACGGCACGATGCACGCTTCCAGTTCAGCAAACAGAGCGGCATCGGCATCCGGGTCATTAAACGGTTGCCCTGGTGCATCGAGCATTGAGACTCCCAATTCGGGGAGGAGCAGAGTCAGTGGCGACACAGAGCGATTCAATTTGTCGGCAATCCACCGCGCGATCCGACGATTCTCCTGGATGTTGGTGCGCATGAGGGTTACTTGAGCGTTGTGGACATGTAGGTTGCGCTGTTGGAATTGATCAGGAATGGTGTTTCTCTCGCCGAAATTCACCATGTCCAACGCGCCGACACTGAGCACCAGAGGCACGCGGCGCGCGAGCAGTCTGTCGAACCGTTTCGGCCCAGCGGCAAAAACACCTCCCACGACTTCGTCCGCTACCTCCGTCGTTGTGATATCGAGCACTCCTCGAATCAGTCCCGACTCCACGAGCTGTTCCATGGCTCGGCCGCCCGTTCCTGTTGCATGGAACACGAGACAATCATAGTCTTTTGCCTCCAATGCCTGCCGCACGGCCGTCACGCACGGCGTCGTGACGCCAAACATCGTCATGCCAATGGCCGGTCGTGTCTCACCAGAACGGACCGGATGAGAGACCATGCCAGCCATCGCGTGGGCGGCGTTGCCCAAGATCTTCACGGAAACCGAATTCAAACCTGCTACGTCCACCACAGAATAGACAAGTGTGATGTCACTGCAATCGACGTAAGGTGACGTATTGCCACTGGCGACCGTCGACACAAGCAGTTTGGGCAAGCCGATTGGCAGGGCACGTAACGCCGGTGAGATCAGTGCTGTGCCGCCACTGCCCCCCAGTCCGATCACTCCCGATACCTTGCCCTCAGCAAACTCGTGTTTCAGGAAGCCAGCCAGCGCCTGGCTCATCACATCGATCGCCTGCCCACGGTCCATGCCCTTCAGTACCGACGCGGACTGGATCGAAGAAAACTGCAGCACTCTGTCCCGATCGATGTCCGGATTGATCGTCGCCGGGCCAAAGGTTCCTACGTTCACGGTAACGACCGAGAGGCCGAGACGCTGAAGTTGTTCCGCGACGAACGCAACTTCGTCACCCTTGCTGTCCATCGTAGCGATGGCGTAAACAACACCTGGCATGCGAGAGACCTCCGCACTTCGCACGACGAACAGCACGGCAATCAGCGCACTTCAGCCCGCGCTGTAGTCACCAACGGCAGCGCCATGATAGGAAAAAGCCCTGTCCGGAGCAAGGAACACGAAAGGATGACGCAACGGAGAGGCTTCTTCCTGCGCACACCAGTACGATCCCGAGAAGATCGGTGAGGTGACCTGTGGCGCACTTGGGATAGCAGCCTGGTTTATAAAGCGATTGGATCGCATCCTGTCTACGGAACAGGTGAAGCCCAAGCACCTGATCGTCGATTAAGGCCCCGAGTTCAAGTGTGAGCACTTCGAGAACGTCTGGTGCAGAGCGAAGGACATCCTGCCTCGCTTCGGAGCCGCGACGAAGATGGCCACGCGGATCGCCATGTGCCAAGCCGCAGGTCGGGATTGACGGTGAACCCGGCGGCGCGATCCTCTTCGAGCTTGACTGTCACAATGGTCGTCGCCACCTGCCGATCATCCGTATTCGTCCGGCAGCGTCACCGACGAGACTCTGGGGCATGTTGCACCACCAGTCTGCGCAGATCGACGACTTGATGCATCTCCGGTTCGTCTGCTCGAAGACTGATTCGCTCTTCGCCCGGTCCTCGATCTCATGCCGGCTAGCCTCCACCTGAACCGGATTCGCCTCTGACCCTTCCCGCCTGTTCAACGGCGGATCGGGTACCCCCCATTGGGCCATGGCCGGCCGAGGCTGGCCGAAGATTTTGTGAAAACTCTCGTTTTTCTGTTCAATTCCAAATTCCGTACGTGTCTATCCCATCAGGAGATTTGTTACGTGATGGATGTGCCAGAGCGGAATACCGGTCGATTGATTCGGCAGTCGCGAGAGGGCGACCTGGCGGCGCTAGGTCGGCTGCTGGATCGGTACGGGAATTACCTGACGTTGCTGTCCCGTATTCAGATCGGTCCGGAGTTGCGGAGCAAGATCGCGGCCTCCGATGCGGTGCAGGAAACCTTCCTGCAGGCCCACCGCAGTATCGATCAGGTCCAAGGATCGACCTTGGCGGAGCTTTTGCAGTGGCTCCGCTCGATCCATGCTTCGAAGCTCGATTTCTTTCCTTGTCAGAAAGGAGGGAAATCGTGGTAATCAAAGAGATCCTCGGCGCAATCATCGATCGCGAGTTTGTCACCAACGACCCTCACACGATTAATCGAGCATTGCTTGCCGAATGCGTCGTGGAATATCTGTCCCGCAGCCACGTGCAGCGACTTGCCGGCGAGACGCATCGGCCCGAATGGTATGCACTGGCCAATACGGCCTGCCGCGTCGTCCTGGTCGATGGAGTGTGCTACGGCCGCGAGATCAACGAGCCACCGATTGAGTTTGCAGTTAATGAGCTTCACCTCGGGAGCTAGGGGTTTGTTTTGCTCCTTCATCCGTTTCGCTTCGATGCATCGGGCAGTGACCCCGGCAAAGAAGGGCAAGCGTTCTTCACTCGCGTGCGCCAAGGAAGCGAGACGTAAGACCGTACTCCTTCAGAAATGCCAGTTCCAAGATGGTGTTTCCGGAGTCCCCGTGCAGACCATTGGCGCCCCGCGGCGCCGAACGATAATAGCCGAAGAGAGTGCAGTACCCCACCGCCTTGGAGGCTTTCCCTTGTCTCCGTCTTCCGCGCGTTACCTGCGCAACGCTGCGCTGTTTTTGTTTCTGATTCTGACGTCTTTACGAGGCGTCCGTGCCGACATCTACCGTTGGGACAACGGCCAGCTGATTCCAGGGACGGAAGGAATTACGCCGGGACCCGGCGTGCGTTTGGACGGTTGGAACACCGAGACTCACAACCTACGATATGCCGACTTTTCAGGGGGCCTGGATCTCACGGAGGCCGACTTCCACGAGAGTTGGCTTGATGGAGTTGATTTCAGCGCGGCCAATCTAGCCCTTGCTGGCCTCTATTCCTCGACATTGAGTGATGCCAACCTGGCGGGAGCCAATCTCACCCATGCTAACGTGTCTCGAACCACGCTAACCAATGCTGACCTGAGCGGAGCCAATCTCACGGGCGTCGCACTGTTCTACTCGACACTGACAGGTGCTGACCTCAAGGGATCAAATCTCACTGGCGCCGACCTTTACGACTCAACGTTAACCAACGCCGACTTGACGGGAGCGATCATTGCAGGAACACAACTTCACAATACTACATCGCGCGGTTTTTCCGATACGCAGCTCTACTCGACCGCCAGCTACCAGCGAAGGTCCCTTAAGGGGATCTGGCTCGGGCGAAACGATCTCACCGGCTGGGACTTCAGTGAGCAAGACCTTACGAATGCCTATCTGAGCCGATCCATACTGACCGCCGCTGACCTGACTGGGTCGATAGTGACAGGAGCCAACTTTGGTGAGACCACGTCGCGCGGTTTTACCAGGGAGCAGCTCTATGTGACCGCCAGCTATTCAGCGAAGAAGTTACAGGGGATCGACCTTGGAGACAACGATCTCACCGGCTGGGACTTGAGCGAGCAGAATCTGACCTGCGCGGATTTGACGTCTTCAATTATGACCGACGCCAACTTGGCGGGGGCCAACCTTACAAACGCGACCTTGCGTCTTTCTACACTAACGAATACGGATTTGACCGGAGCCAATCTGAAGAACACGGATCTTCATGGTGTCGCGGACCTGGAGACTGCAAAGTCTGGTGCCACCACGACCTACAACCAGTGGACCATATTCCCGGGCGGATTTGACCCCGAGGCAGCAGGGCTCACTTTGAGTGCTTCTGCGCGGGGTGATTTCAACTCCAACGGCGTCTTAGATGCCACCGATATTGACTTGTTGACAACAAAGAAAATGCGACGTTTCGTGTCATGGCTGTCGTGGCTCGACCACATGTTTGATCTCGACAGCAATAGTTGGGTCGAGGAGGAGGATCGTCGCATTTGGATCAAAGATCTCAAGCACACTTGGTACGGCGACGCTGACCTGAATGGCGAGTTTAACAGCAGCGACATCGTACAGGTCTTCCGGTTTGGTAAATACGAGACTTCCGTAGAGTCCAAGTGGTCCGAGGGCGACTGGAACGGCGATGGCATTTTCGACACGGGCGACCTCGTGATCGCATTGCAGGATGGTGGTTATGAGCAGGGGCCGAGACCGATTGCCGTTGTCGTGCCAGAGCCCAACTCGGTTCTGCTGTTGATGGCAGGCTTGATCGGAGTTGCACTCGGCGGGCGACGACTTCGGTCTGGCACTGCGCCACGGACTCGTACGTTTCGCGAGTCGCTGCAACTAACCACCGACGGTGGCATTCCGTCGGTCAAGCCACTGGCAAGTCTCCGGCAAGGGATAGACAAGTGTCCGGGAATCGTCCGACAGGACTTCCTGGGACTCGACTTGCGTCCCACAAGTTCCGGCATCGCCACCGCTCCATTCTGCACCGTGTGTTGCACGTCGATGAAGGATCGGGATTCCACGAGTCGTGATCTTGCATGGTCCGCTCTCGGTGACAATCTGAGTAGGATGCGAAGACCGTCGTGTCAGGCTGATATGTGTACATGAACTCGTCACTTCGAGGAGACATCGCATGGCAAAGCGAACTTTGCATTCACTGGCTGTTCTAGGACTTGCTTTCGTATCGGCTCATGATGCGCGGGCCGCCACGTTCACGTGGATTGGTGACTCATATGGTCATCTGACCGCTGTATCTGACGATGGCTCAGTGACCGTCGGCAGTTTTAGTTCTACTGATCATCAAGCATTTCGTTGGACGGCTGAAACGGGCATGGTTCGGTTGGGCAGCCTGCCGGGAGGCGATGGCTCAAGCGAGGCTTCTGCGGTGTCGGCCGACGGCAGTGTCGTCGTGGGTTCGAGTGGCAGTAGTGAAAATGCCTTCGGACGCGTGTCGGAAGCATTCCGTTGGACGGAGGAAACCGGCATGATCGGATTGGGCAACCTCCCGGGAGAGACGCGAACCGGCAGCGCGGCGGCTGCCGTATCGGATGACGGCAACGTCATTGTGGGAAGTGAATACACCGCTGCGGGTTGGGAGACGTTTCGCTGGACGGCTGAGACGGGCATGGTTGGATTGGGCAGTGGCCGCGCGAACGCCATATCCGCCGACGGCACCATTGTCGCTGGCCAGGACGGCGACGGGAACGCATTCCGCTGGATGGCGGAGACCGGCATGGTCGGATTGGGCAGCCTACTTCCGGGAGGGGACCGCTCGAGCGAGGCGAACGCGATGTCCGCTGACGGCAGCGTCATTGTAGGAAGTGTTGACCGTGGCTTTGGCGCGGAGCCCTTCCGCTGGACTGCCGAAACTGGGATGGTTGGGCTGGGCGATCTGGGAGAATGCAAATTCAACCTGCTAGTGGATGGTGTTGTGGGGGAATACAAATACAAAGGTTGGGCGACGGACGTTTCGGCCGACGGAAACATTGTCATAGGGCAAGGCTGTTCGAACGGTTTCCCTGCGGCCTTCATCTGGGATGCTGAGAACGGCATCAGAGATCTGGAGCAGGTCTTGATCAACGATTTTGGTCTTGATCTGACCGGGTGGAGCGGCTTTTCGTACGCGGAGGGGATCTCCGCTGACGGTACGGTCATCGTTGGGTATGACGGGGCGATCACACAAGGAGCCTGGATCGCGATCATCCCCGAACCTTCGGCACTCATCCTGGCCGTCGTCGGTCTCCTTGGTCTTGTCGGCTACCGCCGGCCGCGGTGAAGACGCTCAAGTCCATGTTTCTGACCCAGTCGGATTAGTGAAGCTGATGAACCGACCAGTTGCAGCCTTGCCGGAAGGACACAGTTCAACACCAGCGACTTAGTCCACGTTCTGGGAGTAGGCAAGTACGAAACGCAGCAGTACGCCACCTGGGCCGAAGGCGATTGGAACGGCGACGGTGTGTTCGACACGGGGGACTTTGTAATCGCTTTGCAGGATGGCGGGTACGAGGTGGGGCCACGGGCGGTGACGGTGCCGGAGCCGGGAGTGGGTTTGCTGTTGCTGACGGCTGCATGTTCTCCGCTCGTCCGTCGTCATTTAGCACGCGCTCGGGATATCAGGTGAACTCTCTGCGAGGTGTGGAGCGATGGAGAGATTCTCGTGGACAACAAGTCCGTTCAGAATCGTCAAGCACGCATTTCGGTTCCGACTACGGTCAGTGTTTGTGGCTGTTGCGATCTGCGCCTGTGTTCTTGCTTACCACATGTATCACTATGAAGAAACCTGCTATGTCCTGATTGCGGTCCACGAACCCGGTGCAGGCCTGGTATGCTTTCGAACCGTCTCGGTGTGCCAACCTTTGCTTGCCTTCAATGACGATGAGGCGTTCTTTGAGGACGTCTTGGAAGAACCCGGCGTTGGTCAACTTTCCGTCATTCAAGGACAAGCGGACCCGAAGACTTGGCTGATGACGCGTCTTCAGCTTGAAATCATCCATACGGGTCACCTGATGACGGTGACATTGCGTTACTATCCCTGTCGAGACAAAGGGAGGATCGAAGAATTGCCAGTGATCCTCAATGCGGTGATCCAAGTGATGAAACGCTACGCTGAACCCAAGTTTTCAATAACCGTAGTGCAGATGCCGACGGTTCGGAAAAGCACGCTCGGATCGTTCCATCAATACTATGGGGCTGGGAAGTAGGGCATCGGAGATAGGGATACTCATTTTGACACGTGTCATCAATCGATTCCCTATCAGCCAGTGTCGGCCGCAAAATCATCGTGTAGTCTCGGCAGCGGATTGGTGCTCAAGCACGTCGCAGAATTGCATCGTTCGAAATCGACTTTGAGCAATCCTGCTGGCGACCGCACAAAACCGTCGTGCAAGTCCTGGGACAATACTAGAGACGGTTTTAAAACTGGGAGGGCGAGGCTCCCGCCGAGCCTGGGTTTGCCGCGTCTTTGGCTCGGCAGGAGCCTCGCCCTCCCGAATGACGGTTTTGAAATTCGCTCTAAGGAATGATCGTGAGTTGACCACCGACGCTAACCAAATTCTGGCACTCTCCGGAACCGAAGCTCTGGCGTGGTTTCGTTCAATCGACGAAGCCCGGATATCACGCCGTGACGAATTCAATTGGTATCTGCTGGCTGAGGGCACCGGATTGGAGGCACAAGTATCTCCCGCAGATGATGACTCGCTTGCTTGGGCGATGATTTGCACATGCGTTTACGACCGACTTGCCATGGAGGCGGATACTGACTTCGACTCTCACATCTTCGCCTCGTCCAGCATGCACTGTCGTATTGCCATGATGGATCGTCACGGGCCGATCAGCGGAGATCCCGTTCGCGACCCTGCCGTCGTGTTCTCCTGGTTTCGGAAGCATTTGCCAACCGACTATGTCGGCATTCAAGCTCTTCTCGATCGCCTCGACAGAGAGGATTGGCGGACGATTGTGGTCGACGTCCTTAGGCCATTGCGTTTCCTGAAGTGTCGGCTGAATGCCATCAATCACCTTGCGAGTTTTGTGGAGATTCCGGAGGACATTCAACAGTACCAAGCGATTATGGATCGTCTGCCATAGCGCATCGTTCGCAACCAAGTCTGATTGACCGATGCACGAACGTAGCCCTTCGAGTATGCCGAAGAACGATCGATGATGTACTTCCGGGGAGCCGGCTGAACATGCCTTTAGTCTCGATCGTGTAAACTCGTATTGTGCCGATACGTTCCCAACTTGACACAAGGGAATGTTCAATGAACTGATCGTCGGTGTCGGTGGACAACATGAAAAAGAGATTACGCAAAAAGACGCATCGAGGTGAGTTCGCACAGTGGGGGCGGCGACTCGTCGCGACTCGCAACACGACGTCAGACGCGGGCGCCTTTCACGACGCCTTCATTCTGGAAGCTATCGAGGCAAACGGGTGCGAATGCGGCGGGTCGCTTTCTGATGATGGAGTCCATGTGATTGTCCAACTGGGAAGAATGTCAGATGATCCGGAAGCGAAGTTTGCACGTATTACCGAGTGGCTTGATGCCCGTCCGGATGTCGACGGCTGGAGGGCGGGGCCACTGTGCGATCTCAACCACGGCAACTTCGACGACCTTGACCTCTCGGCCGAGCAAACAGGATTCCAGAAAGGTGCCGCTGAAAGCCGCATCGCGCACTCAGATGGACCGTCGTGATGAGCGTTACGGCCCACCCGATTCCATCTACATGCACGATTCTTGAACGCACGAAGAACTGACTAATCAACGGGGCGCCGCATCGAGAGCCTCGGGGCGAAAACAGGTGAATCGTCTTGTTTTCACTTCGTCGAGGAAGATACCATGTGGCTTAAGGGAGCAATTATCGCGATGGCCTTTTCGCCTTGCCTTCTTATCGCGGGGACCAGCGTCACAAGTGTTGAGCGGCCTCAAGACGCGGAGGCCCCAACGGGACAGTCTGGCGATGCCGACCAGACCTCGAAGTTGCATCCTTTGAATGACACGCTCTGGCAGAAGTCGCGGATGTCGAACTTGCGGAACAACAGATGTTGAAGTTGGATTCATCCATAATATTGGTGCTTTATGCGTCGTCTTCGCGACTTCATCAGATCCGTGTTCCGCGTGGTGCCAGACTCCCCGGGGGCTGCATCGCGGGCTGCCATGGGGGCGGGCTGTGCAGCCGTCCCTGAATTTGGAGTCCCGGGAAGACGCACCGTGGTTGTGGATGGTTTCAAGGTCGAACTGGATCTATCCACCCAGGTCTTGGGAATTCGTTCCGTCATCGAGCTCGACTCGCCTGAAACACCGCTGATCGCAACTCTCGGCACGGTCGGCTCGACGGGGATCGTGTCGGCGTCCGTCTTGGCTCAGAAAGCCAAGATCTTCGACGATGGGCTGTACGCAGCAATCGAGGTCGCCGCACAACAGGGTGCCGGCAGGCATGCCGGAAAGGCAAGCCTCCTCGCATCGCTTGGCGGTGCGCTCGCCGGAGCCGATCCATCGGTCGCAGCGACGGCCCAGGAACTGATTCTGGGGGCTGCGCGTTTGGGACAGGTTGCGATCGATGGTGTTCCCCTTGCCGTCGAGACTCGCGCTCAACGGTTCGTCAAGGCTTTTCTCCAAAACGAATTAAGGTCCAAGCCGATCGGTTTCTACACCTGGTCGCGGCAGCTCGAGAGCATCTTTCAGCAGGACCGAATGCTCCAAGGAGAGCTCGATCCAGCGAGCATCAAAGTCTTAGCAAGGGCATTACGGGCTGATCCATCGGCGCGGGCCATCTACGAGACCCATCTTCGCCTTATCTCGCGACTGACGAACCCATTGGCCACGCCGGACCTGCGGACGCTTCTCAATAAAGAGGAACCGATTGACGCCGATGCCGTGGACGAAGAAACACGGTTCTTCCCGCCGTCGGTCGCTCATGAGACGGAGCTGGTCAAAAGAATCTCTGCGGAAAGGCGACTACCCAATGATCTCGTCCTGATCGACGCGATGATCCGCCGGATCCGCTCCCGCAAGTTGGACCTTGCACCGCGCACCGAGTCCGGATGGTATGACTACCAAACCTGGGCCCTGGAGCCGCTCGTCGTCCCGGAACGGATGCCCGAGGCGGAGCGGCTTTCGTTGGACGGAGATTACGTGAAACATCTGCATGAGCTGTTCAAAGGTTTGCTGACCCTGAGCCGCGAGACGCACATCAAGCAGCTCGAGATCCCCATAGGGGGCATGTTTCCACCTGAAGTTGAAGTAGGAATCCAGCTCGACATTTCCCCGGCGCTCTCGGCCGAGCCGCTGGTTACGTTTTATCTTCGCCGCGCGCTGGGATACCGTTTCCTTCGCGGTGTACTCGAGGACGCTTTCGGTCCCGGTCAGTTGGAACGACTCCACCGACTCACGGAAACCGGATCCGTCCCAACGTGCCTTGCAGAGGAACTCGACGACATGGAGGCGCTGTTTCTCGGGGCCCACGTCGTTGTCAGCAAGGAGCTCGGCTTGGCTCCTGACCCGGTTGTCGGTTCCGAGGTTTCTGCGATCAAAGCAGCAGACCGGTTTACCAGCTGGGTTCGCCAGCTGAATTCGGATTCCGATCTCAGTAAGGACATGCGAACCATGGTTCCCGTGTTCACGGATAGGGAAACGGGCAAGGTGAAGATCTGGGCGTTTCTCGGCTGGTCGCGCCGACCGATTTGGGTCGAATTCGCTCGAGCACCAAAGGCGACGATTCTGGATCTGAACGATCGGCCACCGAACGAATGTGTGAACGTTCGCTGGGACGATCTGTCCGCGGAATTGCCGTATCCGGTTACTGCCGAGCTGTACGTCGACCGGCTTCTCAATCGGGATGAGTTCCGCAGGCTCTGCGATGCCTGCAGTACGCGCTCTGAGATCCTGCGCCGGCTTGGTGTTGGCGAGACTCCGGCCTGACAACGCGTTCGATCGGAATACTCGCGGACGCGGGCGTTGCCATAGCCGATTCATTTCTAGGGGGCAAGCGGATCGCTCGTAAACTTTGAAATTCGCTGATCATCTCGCTCAAGCGATTCTGATCAGTTTCAACTGTCGCCGATGGGCTAGGTCGGCGTAGTAACATTCCAGCCGTCGCACTCGGTCCGCGACTTCCGGATGATCCTCGAGGAAATCATGGTTGACTGCCTCGAAAAAATCATAGTCGGGTAATTCCTGAAAGTCTCGCGCCCAGGGCATCATCGCCCACTTGTATATTTCGGCGGTTTGGACCTGAGAGTGCGTTTCACACATCTGCGATGCAATTGGCGACCTGTTTGATAAGATGGTTAGAGCTTGGCGTATACGCGTGTCGCCGTTGGCTTTCAGCTTCCCGACGACCCGATTCACTTTGTCCCGAAAAGTCTTCTTTTCAAGGGCTTGCCTCTCCCCGTCGGTGCGTCTTCTGCGCGCACTAACCACCTCCCCAAACACCAGCCGACACGCCTTTTCAGTCGCCCAATGAGCTGCGACGTCAACCCAACGAGACGTGCGATCCGGTTCGCAGACTGGGACAGCAAACACAAGGACGTCGAATCTGGTTCCAAAGTGGAGACCACGACCACCGACACTTTGATGAATGGCCGATGTCCGACGAAACAACCCAGCGATTTCTTCTGCGGTGGCCGACCCAGGATTGAGAAAGAACTTGGTGCCCCAAGGCTTGGACATGTGGGAGGAATCTACGGTCCAATCTCCAAATTTAGTCGCCTCATCGAACAATGCATGTCCAGCGAGCGACTCCGCGGTCAACGACGTTCCGCGCACGTCAGCCCCACAGAAGTCGGTCTGACTCAGGCTGGCCCCGCGCAAGTCAGCCACTGTCAAGTTCGCCTCGCGCAGTTGAGCCTTATGCAGGGTCGCACTGCGAAGATCGATCATAAACAG
>CAZFWV010000137.1:0-15968 GCA_964522605.1 uncultured Pirellulaceae bacterium | reverse complement strand
TGAAAAGCTGATCGAACGATTGCCAATCGGCAGGATTTCCCGTGTGCGGTCCAACTTGGCGTCCCGTGCGGGGGTCGAGACCATCGTGGAGTGCCAGTTCGAGCACCTTGGGAAGATTGAAATAGCCGGTCAGAATGTACGCTTCCTTGCCAAATGCGCCGGTCTCGACACATCCACTGCAACCGCCGGCGCGGGCGTCCTCCAGCGTCTTGCCCTGACGAATCTGCTCTTCCACCACCGCATCCGCGTTGAAGATCGAGGGAAAGCCGTAACCCTTGGCGATCACGCGTAGCGCGTGCTTCAGGATCGCATCCGGTGTTTTTCGGGAAAGCTGCAGATTACTGCTTGGCTGCAGCAGGTGCATTTCGTCGATGATTTCCAGTAGCAGGTGGGTGACTTCGTTGGAGCCGTCGGCACCGTCGGAAAGCAGTCCTCCCAGGTTGATGTTGGCAAAATCGGTGTAGGTGCCGCTCTCCTCGGCTGTCACGCCGACCTTCGGAGGTGCCGTATGGTTGTTGAACTTGACGAAGAACGCTTCGAGCAGTTCCTTGGCTGCGTCTCGCGTGAGCGTTCCGTCGGCGATCCCGCGCTGGTAATAGGGCCACAAGTGCTGATCTAAATGCCCAGGGCTAAATGCGTCCCATCCATTCAATTCGGTAATCACGGCGAGGTGGCAGAACCAGTAGGCCTGCAGCGCCTCATGAAAATCTCGTGGTGCATGCGCCGGTACATGCGTACAAACGTCCGCGATCTTCTGCAATTCGGCACGTCGTTGTGGATTCTGCTGAGTTTCGGCCAGTTGAAGCGCCTGTTCCGCATGTCGCTGAGCAAATCGGATGACCGCGTCGCAGGCGATCTCCATTGCCTGCCACTGCTCCCGCTTTCGATACACTTCGGGATCCGTCAGCGGATCGGCCAGGGATCGTGCGTGGGCGATTTCTGCCTTGAAATCCAGCAGCCCGCGGCGGTAGATCTTGTCGTCCAAGACCGTGTGGCCCGGTGCTCGTTGCTCCATGAACTCCGTGAACACACCCGCCTCATAGGCAACGTGCCATTCAGTCGGCAGGACCGCGAAGATCTTGTCGCGCATGGATCGCCCGGACCAGTACGGGATCACCTGCTCGGCGTAGGTTGATCGGCAGTCCGCCGAGACGCGATAGTTGGTTTTCGGGCGCGCATCGAGAATGTCCAAATCTTCCAGGCTGTGACAGGTCAATTCCGGGTAGGTCGGCACCGCCTTGGGGGAAGGTCCGCGTTCGCCGACGATCAATTCTTCCTCGCCGAAGTAAATCGTCTTGTGCTCGCACAGGTGCAGGAAAGAGCGGGCGCGCGTCACAGGGATCGAGAACTTGCCATCGTTGGCCTGGTAGAACTCCGTCAGCAACCGGGCTCGTTCCGCGGAAATCTCTGGGACTGCTGCCAGACTTGCGCTGCGTAGGCGCTGCGTTCGTTCGGTCATGGATTAACCACCTATCAAAGCATTCAGACCACAAGCGCGAAAGGTGTCGGCCGCGGCCTGAAGTTGTTGTTCAGACGGGGATTCGATGGTGTCTTGCGGCGGTTCCGGTCCGCGCGTTCGTTTGTGCAGTCCCAACTCGTGGTAGGGCAGGATGTGGACCTGCCGGATGCTCGAAATCGAGGACACAAATTGAGCAATCTGCGGGAGCTCATCGGAATTAAATCCGGGGATCAGAGGGACGCGAATCCAGATCTGATCATGAACTTGGGCCAGTCGCTGCAGGTTGTCGAGGATCACTCGATTCGAAACTCCCGTATGTCGCATGTGCAATGGATCGTCGATTGCCTTGAGGTCGTACAAGAACAGGTTAACATCCGGAGCGATGGACAACAGGGCCGCTTGCGAGGCGTACCCGCAGGTGTCCACCGCCACATGGACAGAATGCTCGCGGAGTGATCTGACGAGAGCTCGCAGGAAGACCGGTTGCAGTAGTGGTTCGCCGCCGGAAATCGTGACGCCACCGCCCGAATCGTCATAGAACAATCGATCTCGCAGAACTTCCTGGACGACTTCTTCCACGGTCATCCGCCGGCCCATCATTTCTCGCGCACCGCTGGGGCACGCAGCCACGCAGGCGCCGCAGCGCGTGCAGTGCGCCGCTTCCGCGATCATGGGGCCTGCACCTTGTTGGGGACAGGCGTCGAAGCACTCCCCACAGCGAAGGCAGCGCGATTCCACCACACGAACTTCCGGCTGTCGGTCCTGACTTTCTGGGTTGTGGCACCACCAGCAGTTCAGGGGACAGCCTTTGAAAAAGACCGTGGAGCGAATCCCGGGGCCATCGTGAAGCGAGTACCGCTGAATGTTGAAGACCAACCCGCTGTCCATGGAAGCTGTACAGTCTCAGAGAGTGGGAGGCGCAAACGAGGACGCGCGGTCTGCGAGCCAGAACGCCTCAAGAACTGAGACCTCCGACGGGTCGCAGCCTCCTGCGGGGCATCGGCCGTGCAGCCGGGAACATTCCTCGTCGATTGTAATGCGGGCTGCGACGGATCGCCACGGGATTCTGCGTTCTTCGGCGCCCAGGCAACCCGAAAACACCCGGGCAGCGCCGAGCCGCCAAGCTCCCGGTACTGCGAACGGTGAAAACATCGTTCTCTCGGCAGGAAATCGAGCGACCGCCGACAGCGACCCGGGTACGAGTGAGGGAGCACTCACCGATGGCGGCCCTGCCGCTGTGCAAACCTGTGAAAATTGAAATCGACTTACCCCGAACCGCGCCGATTTCGTTACCATGGAGGCGACCCTCCCGCCTCGGATGCCCGCCGCCTGAAAACTTTCCCCGAATCGCCAGCCAAGTGAAGATGATTGCCTCGGCAAGAAATCGAGCGACCCACGGGAGCGACTCCTACCCAGGTGGGTTAACATCCCATTTGTTGCGGCCCTGCCGCCTTGCGTTGGAAAGGATGTGACCATGCAGTCCGCTCTTTCTTCGTTCCGTTCCGTGGCCATCCTGTTCATTGTCGTGATTACCGCTTCATTCGTCGCGCACGATTTGCAGGCGGCCGAGGCATCGGAGGCCTTGCCCCTCCGGACCCCGCCGCCCGGTAACGCTCCCCAGATCAACGGTCCGCTCGTTTACGGTTGTCGACCGAATCGCCCGTTCCTGTACCGAATTCCTTGCACGGGAAGCCGGCCGATCCAATTCGCGGTGGAAGATCTGCCGCCGAGTCTGCATGTCGACTCCGATGCGGGAATCATTCGCGGGACCGCCCCGCAGGATCGTGGTGAATATCAGATCACGCTTCATGCGCGCAATGAACAGGGAGCATCGCAACGTAGTCTGAAAATCGTCGTGGGGGACACGCTCGCGCTGACACCACCCATGGGTTGGAACAGTTGGTACATCCATTACTACCGGGTGACCGCATCCGATCTGCGCGCAGCAGCGGATGCGATGATCGAATCGGGGATGGCCGATTTTGGCTACTCCTATGTGAACGTCGATGACTGTTGGATGATTGAACCCGGGTCGCAAGATCCACAACGCGGTGGGGAGCCGCGTGACGCCCAGGGGGCGATGCGCTCCAACGCAGCGTTCGGCGATATGCGGGCCCTCGCCGACTACATCCACGAGAAAGGACTCAAGGCGGGCTTGTACACGTCCCCCGGTCCGTTCACCTGTCAGAAGTACGCAGGCAGTTACGAGCATGAAGAAATCGATGCGAAACAGTTCGCTGCTTGGGGTTTCGATTTTCTCAAATACGACTGGTGCTCGTACGGACAAGTCGCCAGTGGAGAAGGATTGGCGCGACTGCAGAAACCTTATCGGCAGATGGGGCAGATTCTGCAGAATCTCGACCGCGATATCGTGTTCAATCTCTGTCAATACGGCATGGGTGACGTCTGGAAGTGGGGAGGCGAAGTGGGAGGCAACTGCTGGCGAACGACCGGTGACCTCGGTCTGGAACGTGGTCAGCGATTGCCCGGCTTCTATGCGATCGGGCTGAGCAATGCCCAACACTATGAGTACGCTCGACCCGGCCAATGGAACGATCCGGACTACCTTCTAATCGGCTGGGTTGGCGACGCGCACCGACAGGCTGTGGGGCGCCCGACTTCGCTGACGGCCGATGAGCAATACAGCTACATGTCGATGTGGTGCCTGATGGCGGCACCGCTCATTTTTTCGGGCGACATGACGAAGCTCGATCCGTTCACACTCAATGTGTTATGCAATGCCGAAGTGATTGCGGTCGATCAGGATCCGCTGGGCCAGCAGGCGCGCCCTGTTACGCAGGACGATCAGAGTCTTGTGCTGGCAAAGCGGATGCACGATGGGTCCTGGGCGGTCGGATTGTTCAACCTGAGTGAACAATCGCGTACATTGACGGTGGAATTCTCGCAGCTCGGGCTTTCGAACGCCCAGCGTGTGCGAGACCTTTGGCATCAACGGGATTTAGATCCCCAGTTGCAGCGTTATCAGGCCGAAGTGCCGCCTCACGGCGTCTCTTTGGTGCGACTCTCGTCCCAAGATTAATCCGTGTCCGATGTCCCCCTGCTCGATTTCCAGCCAACGCTTTGATGTGGAGGAGAAAGTCAACGATGCAGAATCGAAAAACAAAATTGCCGCGACGGACTTTTCTGAAAACGGCGGCTGCCGCCAGTACCGTTTTTGTTGTACCCGAAGTGATTCCATCGGGGGTTCTCGCGGCGGAGGGGCGGCCGGGTGCCAACGATCGTCTGGTCATGGGCCATATCGGTGTCGGAGGCATGGGTGGGTACCACCTGAGTGACATGCTTAACCGGCAGTCGTCTGGTGAAGTTGCTGTCGCCGCGGTCTGTGATGTCGACGAAAACCGCCTCGCCGCCGCTGGTCGACGAGCGGGACCGAAGGCCGATGTCTATCGCGACTATCGATACATTCTCGAACGGAACGACATCGACGCCGTCGTCATTGCGACGCCAGATCATTGGCACGCGGTCCAAATGGTGCATGCGGCCGAGACGGGCAAACATGTCTACGTCGAGAAACCGGCTTGCTGCACGATTGAAGAGGGACAAGCCATGATTGCCGCCGCTCAGAAGAACCGGATCGCCGTTCAGGTGGGGTCCCAGGGAAGAAGTGAGCCGGAGGCCTACTTGGCTCATCGCTACCTGGTGAATGGAAACATCGGCCAAGTTCAACGCGTCGACTGTTGGCACTATCCCAGTCCGGCCGATGACAATCCGATTCCCGATAGCGATCCGCCCGCCGAGTTGGATTGGGACCTTTGGCTGGGGCCGCTTCGCTGGCGTCCCTACAACGCGCGGTATTGTCACGGTACGTTCCGCTGGTTGATGGAATCCGGAGGGGGACAAATCCGCGATCGTGGCGCACACGTCATGAGCTGTGCCATGTGGTGGATGGGAGCCGACGGAACCGGCCCCGTGACCGTGGAGGCAACCGGTACCGTTCCCGACAAAGGACTTTGGGATTCCGCCATCACGATGAATGTGACTTATACGTTCCGAAATCCCGACTGGATCTTGACCTGGAATCAACCCGGCCAACCGATCCCGGCTGAGGACCGCGATCCCGCCCGAGGCGAAGCCGAAATTAGTCGACCGGGCTACGGTGCGCTCTATACCGGTACGCAAGGTTCGTTCCACCACTGGGGAGGAGACGGGGGAACCTGGGTGGAACGAAAAGTCCGCCAATGGCAACCGCCAGCAGACGCACGCGATGTTTATCGCAGTCCCGGACACAAAGAAGACTGGTTCGAAGGAATTCGGACGGGCAAGAAGACGATCATGAATATCGAAGCGGCCGTGGGGGTCGCCAATCTGACGATCTTGGGAAACCTTGCACTCGTGCTGGGACGCAAATTAACCTGGGATCAGGCAAAACAGGAGATCGTCGGTGACGAGCAGGCACGGCGAATGATGGGACGGCCGCAGCGGCATCCGTATCATCTGTGATTCCGAACAATGGTTGTAAAACCGCCTTGATTCAACAGCTACTTACCAGGCGATGAGGACCCGATTATGCCTACTGAACTCGCAGAATTAGTCGCGCAAATGAAGGACGAGCAAGCTTTCGAGCAAGCACGCAGCGCCAAGCGTCAGCTCTGGCAGCAGGTTCGTCATGCGGGGCGACCCGGTGCCGACGCCGAACGAATCGCGTTGGCGGAGCAGTTGACGACACTGCTGAAGGAAGATCCTTCCACCGTCGTACGACGGGAACTACTCTGGATGTTGTCTGAGATTGGTGGTGACGATTGCGTTGCTTCTGTTGCCCAGTTGCTCGAGCATCCGGAATTGCGGGAAGATGCCCGGATGTCGCTCGAACGAATTCCGGGTGACGCGTCCTTGGCAGCGCTGCGGAGCGGCCTGGAAACCGTACCGGAAGATTTTCGACTGAACATCGCTCAGTCTCTGCGGGCACGCGGCCAGGAAGTGGCCGGCTTGCCGTGCGAGAAGTTGAAGCCGACGAAGGCTACGCAAGTGAAACCTGTCGAGGCAGAATAGGTGTTCCCAGCCGCGTCGGCGTGCCGAAAGGTGGATCACAGGTCGAGTGGGAAATGGTTCTCAATGCGAGATGCTTGAGGCATCAGAACCTCGCGGAATTGGCTCGGTTTGATTACTTTGGTCGCAACAAAATCAGGAGAAACGGGGATGGCGGAATTTGCAACCGGTTGGATTCTAGACGTCCATGCGTCGCCAGAATGGGTTTTTTTGGACCTTTGCCATACGGGAACCGCATTTGATCTGACCCCGCCGCTGGCGGAGCACGCTTGGCAGATTGCTGAGAATCATTCGGTGTATCAACTCGTGCTGGAATTCGGGTCGAACGTCGCACTGACCAGTCACCTTGTGGGACAAATCGTCCTGTTGCACAAAAGGCTTTGCCAGCACGGTGGAAAACTCCGCCTCTGTGGATTGCCGCGCAATAATTACGAAGTACTTCAGGTGATGAATGTTGCGCAGCGTTTTCCCAACTACCGAACGCGTGAGGACGCGGTCTTGGGACTAGGGTAGCCCGCGCTGCGAGATGGACTCGAGGTAGGGAACCAATCTGCGATTCATTCAGGTCCACCCGATGAACAACCGTTGGACTCCGGTCGTTGTCGCCATCGCGTTTCTACCGCTCGTTGCATTTTCGGGGCGAGCATATGGGCAGGATTCCGTCGCGCCAGCCTGGCTACAGAATGACGCTGGCCGATGGATCGCTCCCGATGCATGGCGGATTAGCCCACCGCTCGTCGGACCGGTGCTGCGGGCGGGTGAGACGTGTTACAGTGTGAAGGACCCGACGGTCGTCTATTTTGAAGGTGCGTGGCACCTATTCTGTACGGTCCGCGGTGAACCACGCTCTCACCGTATCGAATACATCACATTTCCGAACTGGGATTCTGTCGGCGATGCGCGTCGCGAAATGCTCTCGATTCATGAGGGGTTTTATTGTGCCCCACAGGTGTTTTTCTTTCGTCCGCATCAAAAGTGGTATCTGATTTGCCAAGCGAGCGATCCAAGTTGGCAACCCGAGTACGGCGCTGCCTATGCGACGAGTACTAACTTATTGGATCCGGGGGCGTGGAGTCGGCTGAAGCCATTGAACCATCGAATGGCGGATGGGAAAAGCGGCCTCGATTTCTGGGTGATTTGTGACGACGAAAAGGCCCATCTGTTTTTCACGACACTGGATGGACGGATGTGGCGTGAAGAGACGTCGTTGAAGGATTTTCCGACGGGATGGTCTCAACCAGCACTGGCGATTGAGGGCGATATTTTCGAGGCGAGCCATACCTACAAGATTCGAGGTACTGACCAGTACTTGACGCTGGTGGAAGCGCAGAATGGTCACGGCTGGCGGTACTACAAGGCCTATCGGGCGGATCGGCTGGAAGGGCCCTGGCACCCGCTTGCTGCGACGCGTGACCAAGCGTTCGCCAGTCAGGCCAATACGCGGCCGGTGGCAGAACGCTGGACCGACTCCATTAGTCATGGCGAGCTACTGCGCGCGGGGATCGACCAACGGCTGGAAATTGAGCCGTCGCCGCTCCGTTTTCTGTTCCAGGGAGTCTCCAATACGGCGCGAGCCAATCTGCCATACGGCCAGATCCCTTGGCGACTTGGCCTCTTGGAGCCTGGCGACTAGGAGCAGAGGCGATCCGTTTGTGCGTGTTATCTCACGGCCGACGGCCGCGCGACCCGAATTGATTGACGAGTGACGAATGACGATTGTTGATTTGCCAAGTAGCAGCCCATGCGGACGACGGCAGATCGACAGAATTGTTTTTTCCGTATTCAGAAGCGTTTGTCATAGTCTTTTCGTCAGCAATCAGACATCATCACTCGGCAATCTTCAGTCGTGTTCCTTCGCCCCGTTCTACGAAGCAAGCCGAAGCCACGGCCTACTCGCCGTCCTGATCGTGCAAGATTCCCCGCAGTGCGGCAGGGCCGCAACCCAACGGGGATGGGGTGGCTGGAGGCAGAGCGAAGCGATGCCCCGGCTGCGGGAAAGCTGGGGCTTCACTACGTTCAGCCGCCAGCCACCCCTCCCCTTGGCGGAATTTGCGCCGCCCGGCAAGAAACTTCCCGCTGGCAGTGCAGAGAACGCGGATCAGTCGCCCGAGGCAGTTCGTGACACGTCATAGCAATACAACGTGTCGTGATAGCGCAGGTACAGTCGACCATCCTGCAGAACGGGGTGAGCCCAGGCATCGCGTACCCGATCGTTGATGAGCGGAAAACTACCGACGAGTTCCATTTCTGGACGATCGGTGCGAATTAGTCCCACTCGCCCTTGCTCATCCAGACAGTACAGCCGATCCTCGGCCCAGATCGCGGCTCCCGTAGTCAACTCCTTGACTTCGTCGCGGATGGCCCCCGTCGCCCAGTCCATGCTGAACCACCACTTGGATTCTCGGTAGCCGGCTGAGTAGAGTGTGCCCTGAACGAGCACGCCCACGCCGGTCACCGTATCCAACGAGGATTGCCAGGCGAGTTGTGGCTCCACGCCGTCCTGCGTGACGGACAGTCGGTAGTTTCGACCCTTTTCTCCATAGGGTGTGACGAAGTACAGTCGGGACTGTCCGTAAACTGGTGTGCTCGCATTGACACCGAATTCATTCTTGAGCGGAACTTTGCAGAGCAGGTTACCCCGCGTTGCGTCGACCACGAATCCGTGATTGGATGAACAGTTGGCAATCAAACGCCGACCCGCTTGCTGAAACAGGATCGGCGAGGAATAGGTCGCCTGTTCCTCGGGCAGATCCTCGGTGGTCCAGATGGTCCGCCCATCGGCACAGTCCAGAGCTGCCATGAGGCCTTTCTTACCCCCCGGCGTTACGATCAAGTGGGAGCCGTCGACCAGCAGGCATTCGCTGAGGCCCCAAGTGATGTTCTCCGCCTCGAAGTCCTGCAGTATGTTTCGCGTCCAAAGCTCTTCGCCCGTTGACGCGCGCAGTGCGACCAGACGCCCGTGGGCATTCAGGTGATACAATCGACCGGCCGAATAAACACAACTGGCGCGCGCCCCGGGGTAGGAGCCAGTCCACGCTCCGCCATTGGTTGTTTTCCAAACCCGCTGTCCATCGCGGTCAAAGGCCCAGATCACGAGGTCCTCACCCACGTCCCCCGTGATGTAGAGCCGCTCGCCAACGACAATCGGCGAGGACCAGCCGGTGCCCAATCCCTCTGCCTTCCATCGCAACGCTGGGCCCGCAGAAGGCCATGCCGGAAGGAGTCCCGTCTCGAGTGTCCGTCCGTCGCGCCAGGGCCCACGCCACTGCGGCCACCCTGGTTCGGGTGACATGAGCAGTCCTTCTGCGCCGGGGCCTGCGACATCCTGGGATTCGGAGCCGGCTGCCAGATCGACGGTGCCACTTCCTGCGACGACAAGCAACGCGAACCAAAACGGGAATCCACGCCATCGAAGCCCTCGCGAGTAGGCCCGCGCGGTTTTCCCTGGTGCTGTGTCACCACTTGACGTTGGGATGGACGCAATGGGAGGGCCATACTCCCGCCGAGCCGGATGTGCCGTGGGCGTCAATGATTCGAGCAGCTCAGCAGGTGCTTTGCCCTCCCAAGCCAATCCCCGTTTCTTACTGTGACAAGGCACCAGGCGGCGTCTGCGCTTCGTGGACCGTGGCACGGAGAGCCTTCCTTCCTATTCTTGAATTTGGGCGTTGCCCACTTCGTGGATCCTCGGACGCGCTTTTTGAAGTTGCACATTTCGACGGCACGTAGCCGAATTCGTGAGAATTCGGAGGGGCAACCCATTCACACAGCCCCCGAATTCTCACGAATTCGGCTACGTGCAACTTTGAAAGACGTGCTTCGCCGGGGGAGCGACCCGTGTAGAACCCGAATTCTTACGAGTTCGGCTACGCAACGTCGGTTCGGCTACGCAACGTCGACACGCGCAACTTGAAGACGTTCTTCGCGATCTGTCAACTACGAGCGACGAGGTAACTCCAGACCGCCCAATAATGCAAGACACTGCCGAGAATCACGAACAAGTGCCAACCGACATGCAGGAATCGCATTCGATGGTCATTCGCGAGCAGGGCAGAGCCGACGCTGTAGGCCAAGCCTCCCGCGACCATCAAGACTAAAGTCTCTGGAGGGCCATGGGTCAAGAACCGCGGGACGATCAGGACCGGAAGCCAGCCCAGAAAGAGGTAAATCCAGAGCGAGACAGAATCCACGCGGTGAGAAAGGACAACCTTGGAAATGAACCCCAACAGGGCGATCGTCCACATCAAAACTGTGACCAGATGCCACCAGCCGTCCAGACAGGTGACGGCGAATGGTGTGTAGGTTCCGACAATTAGCAGGTAGATCAGACCTTGGTCCCATTGGCGGAATCGCTGACGCCAGACGGGGGAATGGGTCCAGTGGGAAAGAGTCGACGCGGTGTAAACTCCAACCAGGGAAAAGCAGTAGACCACGCTGGCTACGATCTGTGCCGGAGTCGCCTCGGGAATGATCCGTTTCAGCAACCACCAACTGGCAGCGACGCTCAGCAGACTGCCGATCGCATGCGACAATCCGTTGGCCCACTCTTCGTCCTCGAACCACGAAAAGTACCGCCTGCTCACCGAGGGGGTCCGAGCGGAGGTTTCCGTGCGACGGTCTTTCGTCAACGGTTGAAATTCACATGCGTTGGACATGGTAAGCCAGCAGCCAGAAGATCTCGCGGAAGGACCGATAAAAACAGGCGGCAATTGGTAGCGATTTTCGCGAAAATCCGCAACGCCAACCCAATCGTCGACGCGCTTTCGCTGAGCTGAGAACGCGTCGATTTCGAATGGAGCCGACCCGGAAGGAGGATTTGACCCTGTCTGGTAGGGCCCCACACGGGTATATTAAAGGAGATGTCTCACTACGATCAAACCAGCCCGGCAGACTGCCATCGGCCGTCCGCGATCGCTGCTCGAAAATCAGCAGCATCCTGCGGAAGGGGGGCTTGAGAGCCGCCTCCAGTCCCGGGACAGAATTCCGATGATTCTAACGAGGGTCTTCCGGGTCCGCTAGCTGCGATGAGTGTTGATCTACGAGTTTCCGATGTCTTTCCTTCCGACGATGCTGTGCCGCGCGATGTGGCGACGGGACAGCGCGGCTGGATTGTCTCGCCGCTGTTCGATATTCTGTTTTTCAGCAACATCTACTGGGTCCTCGCCTTCTTGCCCATTTATGCGAGCCCCGACGGCGAGCCGTATATCCATTTCTGGATGGCCTATTTCCTGGCGACTCCGCACCGTTGGCTGACGTTGGTCGTGGCCGTTTCGGATCGAGATCGGCGATATGGACAGACTTGGCTGTTTCTGGCCATCGCCGTTGTCGCCGCGGCGCTAATTGCCGGAGTCTGGTGGGCAACGGGTGATTTTCGCAGCCTTTTTCTCTTTTATACGCTCCTGTTGGGTTGGCATTTTGCAGGCCAACATCGGCTTGTCTTGAAGATGTATTCGGGGCACTCCGGAGCGGGAATCGAATGGATGGAGCGCTGGTTCCCGCTGATCTTCGTGGTCTATGCCAATGTACGGCTTGTCGCTTTCCTCGAACCCATTTTCCGGTTGCCTTCGCTGGATCTGCTGAAGAGTTTGGATGTCGCGATGATGGCGATGCCGTTGTCGATGCTGGCCGTGGAGTTGCGGTATTTGTCTCGCGAGCGGCTGCCCAAGTTCCTCTACATGGTCAGCTTCTTCAGTATGTGGTCGTCCGTCCTCTGGACCGCTCATTGGCACCAGGACGTTCTGTGTGCTGTTTTGCTTGGTGCCGTGACCGTCTATCATTCGGTAGAGTATCTGGCGATGGTCAGCTATTACGCTTCGCGTCGGCGTGATGGAGGGTCGGTGGGACTCTTCCAGAAGATGGCGCGGAACTGGACTGTGGTCTTTGCGTGGTACGTGATCGGCACGGGGTTGCTTTATAGTTTGGGCAATGCGTTCTTCGTGGTCATGACCTATGCCGTGAATACGTGGGCTTCGATTCTCCATTGTGCCTACGATGGGATGATGTGGCGGTACACGGATCGGGAGACGGCCGAGATTCTGGGGATCAGCCAATCTCGGGCGCAGACGAAGCCCGCCGCGGCGAAGTGATTACCATCGGTCGAGACTTTCCTGTTTTCCCCTCATCTGCGCAATGTTGAAACCGCGAGTGGCACGATCGATTCGATTCGGGGTTGTCGAATTGGGCATCGTGCTCGCCGTAGTGGTGCCCGCCATCGCATTGCTTCTTGCATCAGGATCAGCGCGTCGGGCGGAACAATTGGCGACAAGTCCATTCGGATGGCACCGAATGGTTTTGATCCATGTGTTCTCGGCTTTGATTCTCTCGTTTGGGCTTGCCCGCTTGCTTGGCCGCTGGCGTCCCCGTTGGATCCAACCGAACCGTCGTTGGCTGTGGATCATGGTGGGTCTGCTGGTCGCCGGTGCCACGGTCCTCATCGGTCGGGTTGTGGAAGCATTTGTCGAGACCGTCGAGGCAGGGTACGCGGCCCGGATGGCGACGAGGGTCCTTTGGTGCGTCGCGTTGCAGTTGCCGTGGTGCCTCTTGGCTCAGTCACCTGCGGCCACGTCTTCGTCAAACTCACCGCAGTTTTCGACACTCGGCCTGTTGAGCTTGGGGTTCGTAACAGCCGTTGGCGTGCCCGTCAGTTTCCTGGCGGTCTTTCTGGAACAACAGACGGGGTATGCCCGGGAGTATTGGGAACAACAACACGTCCGGGAAGCGCAGCGGCTGGTTCAGCGTCTCTGCGACATCGGCAGCCCACACGCGTTTGGCGAGAGGACGGTGGTCGACAGCGGTTACCAACGCACAATTCCGGTTGACCCGCGACGCGCGCGTCTGGATTTGAATCGAGCAGTCGAGTATCTGCGAGGGCGTGTTGAGCAATTGAAGTCGGGGCCGGCAAACGACACTACGCAAATGGAACTGGCCGAGACCTACGAGTCATTGGGTGAAGATGAAAACGCGGAGCAGGTCCTGCGTTCGTTGGCTGAGCGTTCGCCCATCGCGGCGCTTAAAATCGCGGAGATCCATTTGCGACAGAAGCGACCGGAGTCAAGTCGATCATGGGCGGAGAAGGCGCTTCAGTTGGCGCAGGCAGCACCTTCCTCCGACGATCAGCAGCGTGCCTCGTTGGAGAGCATTCAGCTACGTGCGTATGATATGTTGGCCGTATTCGCTGGGGAGAAAGCTGACTTTGAGCAGGCGGAAGGCTATCTCCAGGAGGCACTCGAACGCCTTCCAATGCACGCGGCGCACATTCACGATCGACTCGCGAAGCACTACGAGTTCATCGGTGAATTGAAGCAGGCGCGAGATCACCAACAGCAGGCGGCTGACCTCGACCCGGACCGGTATTTGCCGCCTGAACCGCTCGTCCGCAAAATGCTCTCCACAGGGGCCCCTGTTGGCCTGGCCAGGCCGAAGTCGTCTCGCTACCAGTAGTGAGCGGAACATGTCGCGGGCGGCCCATAGACTCCCCCGCGCGATCTGCGATCGGCTACAATGACAGACCGCTAAAGGTCGCTGCCATTTCCGCCCGTATCGAATGGACGGATCGAAGATCGCTCCGATTTTTCACGAGATGACGGCGCCTTGGTTCGCTTGTGCCTTGCCCACCCGCCTGTTTCCAACCCACCTGCCGCGAGGGAGCCTGATCATGAAATCGCGAATGCTTTGGTTTCGATTGTGCCTTGGGCTTGGGTTCTTGATCGTGGTTTGTCCTCTTCCAAGTTCCGGTGCCGCGCCGCGCGGTGTCAACCTGGCGGACCTGACCGGCTGGGATCTTGTAGTCGACCCGGATGCAACTCCGGCGGAACGACACGCGGCGGAGGAACTGAGGCAACTCGTTGCTCAGGCCACGGGCGTTGAACTGCCGATCGTCTCGACGACCGATCGGCCAGACCGTCATCTGTTTGTTGGACCGGGAGAGGAACTTCGGCAAAGCGAAGTGGGCTTTTCGGTCGACGGTTTTGGTCCGGAAGACCTGAGGATTGTTATCCGCAACGACCTGATTGCGATCGCGGGTGGTCGTCCGCGCGGGACTCTTTATGGAGTGTACACGTTTCTGGAGGACTACCTGGGGATTCGATTCTTGACCGCAGACCATACGCATGTCCCCAAGATTGACACCTGGCACGTCATCGCGCCCGTCGATCGGTTTTACCATCCCCCGCTGGAAATGCGCTGGAGTTATTACGGGGAGGTCAACCGCAATGCGGAATGGGCAACTCATCTGCGTGTCAACACAGTTGGCGATGATCCTCGGTTCGGCGGCCGATCACCCCAGCGTCTGATCAGCCACAGCTTTGTAGGGCAGATTCCGTCGTCGAAATATGGAAAGGAACATCCGGAGTACTATTGCCTGCGTGATGGAAAACGATTGGCTCAAGTCGATAACGATGCGTTTGGGAACGAGCCTTGCCTGACGAACCCAGACGTGTTGAAGATTGTCACGGAGGCGGTGCTTGCCGAAATTAAGTCACATCCGGAGGCCGGGAATATCTCGGTGAGTCAGAACGATAACGACAAGTATTGTCAGTGTCCCGAGTGCGCGGCGATTGATCAGCGGGAAGGGACCCCGATGGGTTCGCTGCTTACCTTCGTGAATGCGGTTGCCGACCAAGTCGCCCCCCAGTATCCCGGTGTGAAGATCGGCACGTTGTCCTACTGGTATTCGCGCCGGCCTCCGGCGACGATTAAGCCTCGGCCGAACGTGCAGATCCAGCTGTGCAGCATCGAGTGTTGTCTGCTGCACCCCATCAACGATCCGAATTGTCCCAAGAACGTCGAGTTCTGCCGCGATATGGATGAATGGGGCAAGATTTGCGATCAGATCTACATCTGGAACTACAATACGAATTTCTCGAACTATCTGCTGCCATTGCCCAACTTGCGCGTCATTGGACCCAACATTCGTTACTTCGTATCGAATCATGCCCAGGGTGCCTTTATGCAGGCGGCCGGGAATGCAAACGGTGCAGAGATTTCTGAGTTGCGGACGTACCTGATCGCGCAGTTGCTCTGGGATCCATCACGCGATGAACAGCGTGTCATCGATGAGTTTCTCGATCTGCACTACGGTCGAGCCGCCGGTCCGATCCGCAGCTATCTCGAGCGGATTCATGATCGGGCAGAAGCGAGTGGCCGCCACCACAATTGCTTTGGTCGACTCGCGGATTACGGTCTGGACGACACGGATGCCCAGGCCGGATTGGAGCTGTTTCAACAAGCACTCGAACTGGCCCCAGACGAAGCGACTCGCGATCGTGTGGAGCGGGCTTCGATTTGTGTCTATCGCGCGGCGCTGGAGCCGATCTGGTATCTCGGAGATGGTCCGGTCGATGCCGATCTGGCCGATCGCATGCGGCCGTTGGCCGAGCGGTTCTTTGCGTTGTGCGATAAGTTCCAGGTCGATCGCCCGCAAGAATGGGGCGCCGATACCGCAGCAACACGGCAGCGGATCGAAAAAGTGCTGCAAATGAATGCCTCCACCACACCCTGAGGCGCC
>CAZFWV010000136.1:0-16024 GCA_964522605.1 uncultured Pirellulaceae bacterium | reverse complement strand
GGCTCAGAAACAACTTCCTCGTTTAACCGCGCGGGCATCGCCCCGCGGGTACGGGGGAATCTTCCGCGGCCCGCTGGGCACGCGGTTAAACGAGAGGACCGAGATGCCGAAGTTATTTCTGAGTCATCCCGAAGTGACCACACCCAGCCAATGACCCAGCACGAACAACGGGAGTCCGTTATTCGTCGGATTCGCTTTGCTTACGGAGCACGGTTGTCGGCGCCGCAGTGAAAAATGACTCGCACGGTCCCCCACGACGCCCGTTCGCTGCTGACACGCGGTATGACGCGCTTCGAACGTCAACTGAATGCGCGGCTGATCGAAGCGTTGTTGCGCGATTTTACTGCGTGGCGTCGCGATCTGCCGAAGCCACCTGGTCAGGACGCAAAAGGGCGGGAGAGTACGGTAACCTCGGGGTGGCCATCGGAGCGCCGGCGGCCCGAAAACCTGGATGCGCGCGAGTTGCTGGATTTTCTGATTCTGCGTTCCCGTGATGAGCTGGTTTCGCTCCAGCGATTGGTTGTCCGCCACGCGGATTTCAGTCAAGCGATCAGTCAGGCAGTGACCGTCCCCGATCAACAGCAGCTTGTGCTCGGTTATGCACGAGATCTGGGTCCTCCGACAGGCCATCGTCCAGTACGTGAGCGAAAGCGGGAGCAACGGCTGACGGAAGCCGCCGTCGTAGACCGCTATCGACGACGACGAGGCGAAGCAGAATTCCGATTGACGTTCAACCTGCAGCGGCTGGGCCGGGTAATGGAACACGTGATCAGCGTGGTGACTCCGGCCCATCGGGCAGCTTTCTGGGAACGGATCCGGCTTGAACATCTCGTTCACTGCGTGTGGGCCTACGAAGGCGACCCGCGCGTGCATACGGCGGCGGTAGAAGCCTTATCCATTCCGCTGCAACAAGTTGGCTTCCCTGCGGCATCGGGTCTGCCAGCCTCGCGGACAATCGCCCACCTCCAACAGACCGCGACCACCGAAACGGGCGACGTGTGGTTGCAGTGCGCCTCGTTGACGGCGCTGACCGTCGTGGGGAAAGACCGCGGATTGCCGACGATTCTCGCCCGGCTGACCGATCCGAAGAACGGAGATGATCTGTTCGTCCGGCGTCATGCCGTGCGTTTGCTGCACCAACTTCTGAACGAGCGTCGCGACTGGCAAGACTGGCCAGCGCACATATTGGAGGACCCGAGCCCGTTCGTACGACAGCAGGTCGCGGCCGCACTTTGGCACGCTCCCAGCGACCCGTTTTTCGCCGATCTGCGGCGATTGGCGCTGAATGACCCCTCCCCTGCCGTCCGCGCCGCAACGCTGGTCACCGCGCTTTCGGAACTGACTCCCTCGATGTCTCAACCCTGCTTGCTGCCTCTGCTATCCGAGGTGCTGGAACGGGAACGAAACGACTTCGTCCTGCGGACCGCAATGCGCGTCGCCAAGCGCTGGTGGGAGCTTGCCGAACAACCGGGGCCGGAGGTGAGCGAGCTTTATCGACAACAGATCCTGACGCGTCTGCGTTCGCTCCAATCACACGCCGCGTCGACTCCCGTCCGACGCTGGGCCTGCCAGAGTGCGGAATGGATCGAGGTTCAGTTGAATGGAGCCACCCGAACCCTGTATGAGCGGCTGAGGAAACGCGCACGCTGCCTTGCGCCGGGGGAAGGGTGTCGGCTGCCGCGTGTTTGGCTGCGGGGCCTGCAGCAAGAACAGATTGGGCGCACCCTGGCGGTTCTGGCGCAAGATGATTTTGGTTACGACCTCGAAGCGAGTTGGTTCGGTTATCGACTGGTCAAGCAGCCCGCATTTGGCTTTCGTTTTTGGCGTGCCTGGCACGAATTCTGGCATCCGGCGACGGACAAACGTCAAGCGTTTCCGCACACGATCGGTCGCGTGTCGAAGGCGCTGATCCGCGCGCCGTCGCGGATTTTGGGAGAGCTGAGCGAGACCAAGGTACCGGGCGAACCGTTGTACATCGCGAGTGATGGCACATGGCGATCGTTTCTGCCGCTGACAGATGACTTTTTGTCGTTGTTGTCACGGAGTCTCTTCTGGGCTCGGACCGCGCGATTCTATTCCAGTGAGGGAGTAACCGAGGTCCGCGCCCCGCGCAGCTTGGTCCGCTGCCTGGCAGCGTGGATTCGGCTGAACTTGCGGTTCTCACATTACGCGGCTCCCCGAAACTGGGACCAGTCCCCCTCGGTCAGCCCGCAAAAATATGTGCAGAACATGCGGCGACTCGGTTTCGACGTTCGCTTTCGACCTTACCGGAATGAACGAGATAAGCCGGTTGCGGAAGATGCGGACGTTCAGCAGTTCTTTGCCTGTCTGGTCGCGATCTTCAGCGTACCCGTGTTGCCCTGGCTGGGGAGTCTTCTCCGCGATTATGCCTACTACTTCGCATCCGCATTCGAGAATTCCTTGGTGCATCTGGCGTGGTTCGCAGCCGCCTTTCTGGTGTTCTTTCTGGCGAAGCACGGATACGCGAATTTTCGTCTGCGTCGGGCGCGTCGTGCCATTCCCTTGTCACTGGGAGGCTGGGGAACGCGTGGCAAGTCCGGCACCGAACGTCTGAAGGCTGCCTTGCTGGGAACACTCGGCCATGCCTTGGTCTCAAAAACGACCGGTTGCGAGGCGATGTTCATTCAAGCCCACGCTTTCGGTGAGCCGCTCGAAATCCCGCTCTTCCGCCCCTACGACAAGGCTACGATCTGGGAACACGCGAATCTGCTGCGATTCGCTGCTAACCTGCAGCCGTCCGTATTCTTGTGGGAATGTATGGGGCTGACGCCCGCCTACGTCGATGTGTTGCAGCGTCAATGGACGCAGGACGACTTGGCCACGATCACGAATACCTATCCCGACCATGAGGATCTCCAAGGGCCGGCCGGATTCAATGTGGCCTCCACCATCGCAGGCTTCATTCCCCCAGAATCCCACGTGATCACGACGGAAGAACAAATGCGGCCGATCCTGCAAGCCCGCTGTGAGCGCGTGGGCACCACCTTACGCGGCATTGGGTGGCTGGAGGCCGGCTTGATTCCCGAAGACATCTTGGCTCGTTTTCCCTACCAGGAACATCCAGACAACATCGCGCTGGTCGCCGCAGTGGCGGAAGAACTTGGCTGCCCCTACGACGTGGCACTGAAAGGAATGGCCGATCGCCTGGTTCCCGATCTGGGTGTGCTGAAGACATTCCCCGAATCGCGCATCCGCGGCCGGACGATCGAGTTCACCAATGGGATGTCGGCCAATGAACGGTTTGGCACACTAGGCAACTGGAAACGAACCGGATACGACCAGCACGATCCGCATGAGCAGATCGGTGTTTGGGTGTCCACGGTCGTAAATAACCGCGCCGATCGTGTGGCCCGCTCGCGCGTCTTCGCTTCGATTCTTGTCAACGATCTGGAAGCCGATCGACACTTCCTGATCGGCGGCAACCTGAAAGGCCTGCTCGGGTTCATCTGGGAAGCCTGGGAAGCTCAAGAAGAAACCTGGACACTCGTCGACGCTCAAGGAAACCTGGATCCGAACCACGCGCTGGACGCCCTCCTGCGTGCGGCCCGCAAGTTCCGCCAACCGTCCACGGCGCACCATGTTCAGACGGCGCTCCGCAAGATGCTGTCCGACATCGTGTCGCACCTGCGTCGTCCTGCGGACGCGCTGATTCAGGAGAGTTGGGACAACCCTTCGCTGCTCCGCACCCGCTTGACCGAATGCAACGTACCCGCGTCGCGGGCAACGGAGATCACGGGCCATCAGCAGAAATTGCTGCAAAGCCTGCGAGAATATGAGGCACTGGCGAGCGCAATTCGGCAAACAGGTCCGGCAGACCGATCGTCCCTCGATCGGCAGTTCCGCAAACAACTGCGGACGTGGTTCGAGCAGAAACTCGTGATTGTTTCCAATTACGACGCGACGGGCGAGGAGATCATTCGCGACATCGTACAGGAAACTCCACCCGGCTATCGGAATCGGGTCATGGGGATCCAGAACATCAAAGGCACGGGGCTGGACTTCATCTACCGCTTCCAGGCCTGGGATAGTTGTCACCAGGCGTGCCAATCCTTAGAGCAATCGGATGACCTTTCCGTTCGCAGGGGACTCCAGTCGCTCAACGAAATGCCGCAGTTCGGTCAATTATGTCAGGAACGGGTGAAACAGAGCTTGCAGCGGGTCCGCACTTCGCCCGCCGCAGCAAATCCCGAGATCCAGATCCAGTTGGAATTGATTCAACAGAAACTGGACGAAAGTATCGCCGAAAACGAGTCACTCCTCCGCCAAGATAACTCCTCTGCACCGCAGCAGACCGGTTGGCTGCGCTCCGTCCTGCGGGCGTGCGAACAATTCCTCGACGTTCAGGATGCCCTTCGTCGGCGGCAACAAGCCGATCAGGTCTATCGCGACCTGCAGTCCGAGCGAATCAGTCGCCAGCAGGCGGTCGAGGAAATCCGCGCGCTAAATAAGCGACAGAAGGGCGGATGGCTGAAGCTGTTCGCTGCGAAGCGATCAACGGTCGCGAGTCAGGAATCGGTATCCGACGATTGCCAAACTCGTACGGGTCACCCTGAATCATCATCAGCCCCCGGTTCGTAAGTCACAGGTCCAGGGGACGCACCTCCTGACCGACAACGCTATAATGACCACGCCGTGCTGGATCCCCCAAGGAAGTGTCCGATTCAGGATTGCGCGGCCAAAGGTCTCCAGAATCGATCGCTTTCCCAAACTTCGCCGGACTTCCGTTCGACCTCCCAGCCCACGGATGACGCACCGTTCAATAGGACCACTGCCATGATGCTGCAATTTCGCTTGAGCCGCCTGTTTGGCATCGTCATCGAGATTCAAGGCATGGCAATCGTCAATCAGGAAGGAATTCGTCTCGCGTTTCAGGATGCGGACAATCAGAATCAGCATTTTTTGGACGCCGATGTGCAAGCGGTTCTGATTTCTTGGGACAATCTCGCGGACTTCGCCTGTGATTACGGAATGCTGTCCGACGAAGTCCGTCTTCGGGTGCGATCGATTGACGAGCTGCAACAATTGCCGGGAATCCAAGACCACGAACTCTCACTGGAGATCCGCAAAAGTGATCGCGACAAGTTAAAGGATTTCGAGAAGGCGGTGGTCGAGTACCGGTCAGGTCTTCGGCAGGATAACGTGGACGAAATGTTGGACGACATCCGAGACTTTCTGCACGGGCTGTGAGGTTTGCGATGTCTCGCCAAGTGCCGCCCGAACGTATGACGGTGCCCGCTTTTCGCGCGATGAAGGGTGAAGCGCGGAAGATCACGATGCTGACCGCCTACGATTTCGCCCTCGCGTCGTTAGTCGATCAGTGTGGTCTGGAAGGAATTCTGGTTGGCGACAGCCTTTCGATGGTCGTCCAAGGGCACGACAGCACGCTCCCCGTTACGCTCGACGAAATGATCTACCACGCCGAAATGGTGGGGCGAGCGGTCAAACGGGCCCTGGTCGTCGTCGACATGCCTTTTCCAAGTTATCACTTGGGCGTATTCGCCGCGATCGAAAGCGCCGGTCGGATCTTGAAGCGAACGCGAGCGCAAGCCGTCAAGCTGGAGGGCGGCGCCGACCAGGCGGACGTGATCTCGGGTCTGGTGTCGGCGGGAATCCCGGTCATGGCCCACGTGGGATTGCGTCCGCAAAGTGTCCACCAATTGGGTGGTTATCGAGTCCAAAGAAATACGGATCAATTAGTGACGGACGCCGTCGCGGCCGAACAGGCCGGTGCTTTTGCCATTGTGCTGGAGTGCATTCCAGCTTCCCTGGCAGCTCACATCACGCAAACACTACAGATCCCCACAATTGGGATCGGAGCGGGGCCCGACTGCGACGGACAAATCCTGGTCCTGCACGATCTGCTCGGACTTACGCAGGGACGGTTGCCAAAGCATGTGCGACCCTACGCCGACTTGAAACAGCAAGTCCATCAGGCGGTCACTCAATATCTGGAAGACGTTCGCCACGGTCACTTTCCCGGCAAAGACCAATCGTTTGAGTAGTCGAACGAATCGAGCGAGAGGAAATCGCGTTCAGGTCGGACCGAAAGAGAATGGGGAAACCACGGATGTGACGGAGAGTACGGATCGACACCGATCAATCGGTGGACATCCGTCTCATCCGTTCGGTCCGTGGTTTCTCTTTGATCTTTGGTGTCGCTCGACTTGTGTGTGATAACGAGGACGATACTCCGGGACACAATGAAATTGGCCTTTGGCCGGGCCACTGCGCTATGTAATCGCTTTCAGCGCCAATAACCCAAGGAAGGCAAGGGCTGATAGGTCCGCGTAGACTCTAGAACGAGGTACTGATGCCAAATCGACTTTCTCATGAATCCAGCCCTTACTTGCTGCAACATGCGGAGAATCCCGTGGACTGGTATCCGTGGGGGTCCGAGGCCCTGCAGCGGGCGCGGCAGGAAGACCGTCCAATCTTCTTGTCGATTGGCTACTCGGCGTGTCACTGGTGTCACGTGATGGAGCATGAAAGCTTTGAGGACCCGCAGATTGCCAAATTGATGAACGAGCACTTTGTGTGCGTCAAGGTGGACCGCGAGGAACGTCCGGATCTGGACCAAATCTACATGCAGGCGGTCCAGGCGATCAGTGGTCGTGGCGGCTGGCCGATGTCCGTCTTCCTGACACCCGATCTGGAACCGTTTTACGGAGGAACCTATTGGCCGCCCCGTGCCCGAATGGGAATGCCGGGTTTCGACCAGGTCCTCCATGCCGTAGCCGAAGCGTGGCAGCAGCGCCGTGAGGAAACCAGCGCACAGGCGAAGAAACTGACGGAACATATTGCCTCGATCAGTACGGCGCAGGTGCCGTCGACGGACTTGGATGAATCGCTCCTCTCGGCGGCCGCCGAAGGTCTGCGACAGTCCTTTGACCCGGTTCACGGTGGCTTCGGAGCCGCACCAAAGTTCCCACATGCGATGGATCTGCAGTTACTATTGCGACTGGCGAAGAGGTTCGGGCAAGAGGACCTTCATTCGATGGTCCGCACAACGCTGGACCGAATGGCTGCTGGAGGCATCTACGATCATCTCGGCGGCGGATTTGCGCGTTACAGCGTCGACGCACGCTGGCTGGTGCCGCATTTCGAGAAGATGCTGTACGACAACGGACTGCTGGCCGCGACCTATGTCGACGCCTATCTGGCGGGAGGCGATCCGCGCGATGCGGCTGTCGTGCGCGAAATCCTCGATTACGTACTGCGCGACATGACGGACTCCCAAGGCGGATTCCACAGTACGGAGGATGCCGATAGCGAAGGCGAAGAAGGAAAATACTACGTCTGGACGCCCGCCGAGATCGAGCGTGTACTGGGTCCCGAACGAGCGCGACAGTTCTGTTACGTCTACGACGTCAGCGAAGGTGGCAACTTCGAGGGACGGAACATCCTCCACTTACCCCGAACGTGGGAGCAATGCGGTCATCACCTGAAGATCGACCCCGAACAATTGCAACAGCAGATGGCCGAGGATCGGATGCGTCTGCTGGAGGTACGGCAGCAGCGGATCCGACCGGGCAAAGACGACAAGATTCTGGTCGCCTGGAATGGACTGATGATCGATGCGTTGGCGCGCGCGTCCCGTGCGCTGAACGAACCTCGCTATCATCAGGCAGCCACGAACGCGGCTCGTTTTTTGCGGCAGCATCTGCGGAAGCCGGACGGACGGTTGCTTCACTGTTGGCGCAACGACGAAGCAAAACTGGATGCCTACCTGGACGACTACAGCACGCTGGCGAATGCCCTGATTTCGCTCTATGAGGTCACACTCGATGAAACCTGGATTGATTGGGCGGGCGATCTGCTGGACGTCATGCTGGAAGATTTTCGCGATCCTGACGGCGGCGCGTTATTCTTCACGGCCCGCGACCACGAGAAGCTGATCGTCCGCGCGAAAGACCTGTATGACAACGCCGTACCCGGCGGGAATTCCTTGGCTGCGATCGCACTGATCCGACTGGGAAGGCTGACCAGCCGCGCCGATTATCTGGAAGCCGCGGAACAGATTCTGACGGCCGCAAGTGGGATTCTTCAACGCATCCCCGCAGCGGCCGGACAGATGTTGATCGCACTCGATCTGTGGCTCGGCCCGCTTTACGAGATCGTCGTCGTGGGTGACCCAGCGGAACCGGCCGTCGCAAACACGATTGAAGATCTGAACCGCGTCTTTCTCCCGCACTCGGTACTTGCCTGCCGCTCCGCGACCAGCTCCGCCGAAGATTCAGCCCGCCTCGATCCGCTTTTCGCGGGAAAGCAACTGCTGGACGAATCGCCGACGGTCTACGTCTGCCAGCACGGAACTTGCCAACAACCTGTCCGTGGCCGAGAACAGGCACAGCAGCTGTGGAAACAACTGCAGAACTGATCGAGTGACATCAAGTTGTCATCCGAGAGGATCCCGTCTCGCCCCCCTTGCTTCCGTCCAACAGTAGTCGAACAAGAGTTGCCATTCGACGCGAGCGATTTCGCGGCAGAGTTGTTCCAGTTCGCCATGCGTCCGCCTGGCGTTGGAACACAAGTCGACAAAGAAAAAGGCATCCCAGTCGGGCGATTGCAGCAGACGGTCAGCCAGCGCTGCGTGCGGGCCCGTCGATGCGAGGTGCGCTGTCGCCTGCCGCAACTGCGGAAAGACCGGATGGTGTCCGACACGTCGGAACCAGTACTTCGCATTGCCATCATCCGGTTCGCGACGGTGCATGACTGCGTGCCAATAACTGCCACTCGGGGTGGAGATTCCCTGACTGATCGTGTGCGACTGCTCAAGATAATCGTGCCAGAGCCAGAGGCCCGACGTACAGCAGGCCGCCATCGAGGAGTCGACCGGCTCTTGACCCCCAAACAGTTCGCGCGGTGTGAGCTGCTCCAGCGTCGTGCGAGCCGACGCCACGGGGCAACCCGGCCCGAGTTCACACAGTCGCTCCCGATCGAGCAACTCCGCCACGACGACTCCATATTTTTGTGGGTCAAATGAGAACATGACGAGGCCTCCCACGTGCTCGGTGCAATCCAGATCCGACGGGCATTCGCCTATCCGCCGCCGGACGGCAAAGCGAACTGCCTGCCGCGAATGATACCCGATCCCGAGTGAGCGCGTGTTTTCAACGCGTATTTGCGCTCTCACGCCTGACAAAGCACGTGGGCCAACCGTAGACGTCCGCCAAGACTGGGGGTACACTTCCGCGTTGTTCCCTATTTTCTTGCGAGAGTTGAAATCCATGAGCGACGATCCCCATCCGACACCCGACCAGGGACCCGATTCTGCCACGCACGAGACCGACCCGGCATCTCCGAATTCTTCGTTGCCGCCCGGTGAACCCCGTTCGACGCGACAGATCAAGATCGGTTCGCAGCGCAACGATGTGGCACCGTCGCCCGAGGAGGATCATGAGGAGCCGGCGAGTGAAACCGGCGACGTGCCTGCCCCGCAAGAAGCTCCCGCCGCAGAGGAACCGCTCCCCAACTCCTTCCCCCCACCGCGGCTGCAACGGATGTCGGAGGATCTGCAGCAGGAAATTGACGAGGCGCTGCAGGATCTCTCGATCGAGGAACTGCTTCAGGGAGAGTCGCGTCCGGATGCGGGATCAAGCGATGAAATCGCCCTGGATCAGCGCTGTCAGGCGACCGCGATTAAGACGGATCGCGATTCGGTCTTTTTCAGCCTGGGCGGCGCCTCGGAAGGCGTCGCCTCCCTGCGCCATTTTGCCGAACCGCCCGCACCGGGTTCGCAGTGGGAAGTCGTTCCCGTCCGATTCCTGCCAGACGACAATCTCTATGAGCTGACCATTCCCGGCGCAGCCGTGGATGTCCAGGACTGGTCCGATCTGACGGAAGGTGTCGTGGTCGACGCACGGATCACCGGACACAACAAGGGGGGACTGGAATGTGAAGTCCACAAGATCCGGGGGTTCATCCCGATCAGTCAGATCTCGATCTATCGGGTTGAGGACCTGGAGCCGTACGTCGGTCAGTCGTTGCCGTGTGTTGTCACCGAGGCGAATCCCGAGCGGCGGAATCTTGTGCTGAGTCATCGCGATGTGCTGGAACGCGAAAAGCAGGAGGCACGGGAAAAACTGCTCGGCGAACTCGAACCCGGGCAGGTCCGTGAGGGTGTTGTGCGCCGCCTGCAACCGTTCGGTGCTTTCGTCGATTTGGGCGGCATCGATGGCCTGGTCCACATCAGCCAGCTCAGCTGGGACCGCATCGCCCACCCGAGCGAAGTGCTCGAAGAAGGACAACGAATCAAGGTCCGCGTCGAAAAGGTCGACCCGGCAACCGGGAAGATCAGTCTCTCCTATCGCGATTTGCTCGAACATCCGTGGGATGGTGCCGACGAAAAATACCCAGTTGGTGCCATTCTGGACGGAATCGTCTCGAAGATCATGGAATTCGGCGCCTTTGTGCGTGTCGCTCCTGGCGTGGAGGGCTTGGTTCACATTTCGGAACTTGCGCACCACCGTGTCCAGCGCGTCAGTCAAGTCGTCAATGAGGGCCAGGCGGTTAAAGTCAAGGTGCTGGGAATCGATCCTTCCGCCCAAAAGATGAGCCTTTCGATCAAGGCGATCCAGGGCGATGAACCGGAGGCGGACGCGGAGACAGAAGAGTCGCCGGAAGAAGCCACCGAGGCGCGGCCCGCCCCGCCGGCTCCTCGACAGCCCCTCAAAGGTGGGCTCGGTCGCCGAAGTGGAGGCGAGCAGTTTGGACTGAAATGGTGATCGATCACCGCGCGACCGCTCTCCCTAAATCGAATAACTGTTACGAAACCGCAACGCAGGGCTGCGCGTCAGAATTGCCCCTCTCCCGGACGATGATAACGACGGGACGACCCCCGAAGATCGATCGGGGTCGTGATCCGTGATCAAAATGGGAAACGTACCGCGGGGACGATCGGCATGTGGCGTTCTATTTTTCTGGGAATTGCCATCTTCATCTGCCTGCTTGGGCTCGAGTGCCTCGTGATGGACCGCATGGTCCTGCGGCCATCGGCATCAACCGCCAGCAGTGCTACTTTCGACCCCGACGATCCGCTCGCCCTGCCGAGCACGTCCGCAGGCGCTAGACGGACGATCAAAATGGCGGATTGGCACCCCTGGTCGCTGTTGTGCGTGGGAAGCGTGTTGACGCTCTATTCGCTCACTCTCAAGAAGGGGGGCGGCTGATCACCAGCACACTCCCCCAAAACCACCTATCTTCGCTCGTCGTGAACTTGCTGCAAATCTTCGACCGATCTAAGATACCGGGGCTGGCAGGCCGATTGATCGCCGCGTCACCGATAAGCCAAGACGAATGGGAGACCGGCGACTCTCGGAGGATTCCTCCGTTCGGGGAAAACGTCACGCCGCAACCGCGAATCATTGCCTCACGTTTGTGCCTCCAATGGGGTGAGTCCTATAATGCACGGGGTCGCCTTTCCTGAATCGTAGGAGTAGGGAGGTTGTCCGCGAAGCGGAAAATACTGTTCATCGGAAAACCGTCGGCTGAGGACGCACAGCTGCTGGAACGGTTGCGCGAGTGCTTCGAGGTCGTCGAAGCGGAAAGCCCGATCGAAGGGCTTTCGAATCTGCCTGGCGAGTCCACCGGGATCTACCTGGCTTCCGGTCATCTGGACGAAGGCCTCAAGCTCGGCCGAATGCTCAAGAATGAACGGATCCTGGAAGGGATGCCGGACGGCGTCACGCTGCTCGACGCGGAAAACACCATCATCTGGGCCAACGATTGCCTGAAGCACTGGCTGAAACAGGAAGAGCTGGCAGGCTGTAATTTCTATCGCGTCTTTGGCAACCCCGAGATCTTGGGCCCCGATTTCTGCCCATTCACCACAGCATTGGCTTCGCGAGAGGCGAGTACGTCAACGCTTCGCTGCGTCGACAATCGGTACTACTACGTTCACTGCGTACCGTTTCTCAATGGCGACGGAACGTCCGACAGCCTGATTGTCACGGTGCGGGACATTACGTCCGAGACACTTCAACAGCAAAAGCTGGCGGCGATCCACAAAGCCGGCGTGGATTTGACCAATCTGACGGCGGAAGAAGTGTTTCAGATGCACGTGCAGGATCGAATTGAATTGCTCAAATCGAACATCCTGCAGGACACGAAGGACCTGCTGAACTTTGACGTCATTGAGATTCGGCTCAAGGCACAGGATACGGGCGAGTTGGTCCCGCTGTTGTCCGTGGGAATGGATGAAGCGGCGAATAAGCGACAATTATTCGCCTTACCCCAAGGTCAGGGCGTCACCGGCTTTGTGGCGGCAACCGGCAAGAGCTATTTGTGTGAAGATACGGCGGAAGACCCGTTGTACATCGAAGGATGTTTGGGAGCCAAGAGTTCACTCACTGTTCCGCTGATTCAGCACGACAACAAGGTCATTGGGACCTTTAATGTGGAGAGTCCGGAGCCGCACGCGTTTACGGAAAGTGATCTGCAGTTCCTCGAGATTTATTCGCGTGACGTCGCAAATGCACTGAATACGCTCGAATTGCTGGTAGCACAACAGGCGAACACGGCGCAGGCGAGCGTGGAGGCAATCCACCGCGAGGTGGCTCTGCCGGTGGATCGGATCCTGAACGATGTCGCCCAAATCCTGGAGGAGTACATCGGTCACAATCCGGCGGTGTCCGAGCGTCTGCGGAGTATTCGCGATAACGCGCGCGACATCAAACAGCTGATTCACAAAGTCGGGCAGCAGATGACGCCGTCGGAGGCGGTGCCCGCATCGGCTCAAATCGAACCGCGACCGGCTTTGATTGGGCGGCGGATCCTGGTTGTCGACGACGACGAATCCGTACTGCTGGCAGCCCACAATCTGCTGGAACGTTATTCGTGCACCGTGGAGACCGCGCGACGGGGAAACGAAGCGATCTATATGATTCGGAATGCCGGGTCCGAAATGAGCTATGACGTAATCATTTCTGACCTGAAGCTGCCGGACATGTCGGGATTCGATCTTCTGATGAAGTTGAAGGAGCAATTGAAACCGGAACCCGTCCCGTTGATCCTGATGAGTGGTTTCGGCTACGACATGGACCACAATATCCCCAAGGCACGTCAGGCCGGTCTACCTGCCCACGCCGTTCTTTTCAAACCTTTCCGGCTGGATCAGCTACTTTCAAAAGTTGAAGCAACGATTGCCCTGGCAAAGCCGTCGGACAGGCTACATCGTCCCGAGGAGAAGAAAAAGGAACCGATCGCCTCCTTGAAATGCTCTAGTCCGCCGACATGATCTATCTATTGGCTCTGGCATTGGTGCTGGGGCACTTTGCCGCCTGCATCTTCGTGGTCAATCGCCTGCATGCGACTGCCCTCCCCTACGCGTTACTCAAGGCGGTTGACGTCGTGTGGTACTCGACGTTATTCGGCGTCCCACTCCTTCTGCTTTTTAGTCTGGTATTCGGTCCGCCCGCGGTACTGCTCGAGCAGCCACTGCTGCAATTAGTGGCAGGTCTGTATGCTGCCACTTGCGGTTTCTTTGCGATTGCCGTGCTGCCGGTCTGGATCCGCCATTTGACCGACAGCGGGACAACATCGCGTCTGATCGCGAATCATACACAACGGATTGACGTGACGGAGCGTCTTGGACGACGGCCGGCGGGAACCTGGCGCACCGATCTTACGTCCCGCATCCCGACCAATCAGATCTTCGAATTGCACGTCCAGCAAAAGACTGTACAGCTACCTCGGCTGAGCTCGTCGCTTGACGGACTTACCATTACACACCTGTCGGACCTGCATTTCACCGGCCAGATTATTCGCGACTTTTACGAAGTCGTTGTTGAAGAAGCCAATCGACTCGATGCGGACCTCGTGATCATCTCCGGCGACATCATCGACAAAGAATCTTGTTTCGAATGGCTCCATTTACTGAGCCAACTGCGGAGTCGCTACGGTACGTTTTTTGTCCTGGGTAATCACGATTTGCGAATTCAAGATGAGCTGCGTCTGCGCACGGAACTCGTCGAGAACGGGTTGATCGATTTGGGTGGACGGTGGCAGATGATCGAAGTTCGCGATCAACCGATCCTCCTGGCCGGCAATGAATTGCCCTGGTTCGCACCGGCCGCAAACATGAAGGAATGCCCGCAGCCACCGGAGCATGGGCGGATCTTCCGGATCGCCGTCGCCCATAGTCCCGACCAGTACCCCTGGGCCCAGAGCTTTGATTTCGACCTGATGCTCGCCGGACACACCCACGGCGGTCAAATCCGGCTACCCCTCATCGGTCCGGTCTTTTCCCCCAGTCGGTTCGGCGTGAAGTACTGTGCGGGCACGTTCTATGAGCAGCCCACACTGATGCACGTCAGCCGCGGTGTCGCCGGAACCCGCCCCTTGCGGTTCAACTGCCCACCCGAAATCGCAAAGCTGACTCTCCGGGCGGACGAAGCGGCAGGAACCAAGCCGGATTTTGGTCGCTGAGCGTCAGCATTGTTGGTCGCTGAGCGTCAGCATTGAAGTAACAAGTAGCCGAATTCGTGAGAATTCGGGGGATGTGCTCGGCTTTGTCTCAAAACTGCACTGGCAGAGCCAATGCTGCGGAAGAGTTCTGAGACAAAGCTTAGTGGTTTTCCCCCTACGAGACCCCTCCGAATTCTCACGAATTCGGCTACAGGTAACTTGAGATCTTAGAACCGCAGCTCGGCGCGGGCGACAAGCCCGTCAAAGGTGAGTGAATCACCCAGGTCGAGGAAATCACTCTGCTGAACCGCATGGATGAACTCTTGCGTCGTCACGGTATTCAACCAGGCGCTGAACACATACCCCGCAGTCAACTGCAACCGCCCGGCAGGGCTGCTCCAGCCAGCACCCAACTCGAGATCCAACACGGGCACAATCCGACCGGCTTCCCAACTGGTATCGACCACGTTCGGATCAAATGACTGACCCTGGAAGTAACTCGCCTGGAATTTCCCGGCCAGAAAACTCGCAGCACAGCGACCGTAAAGCCGCCATGGCCGCCCACACGCGTGACGTTCTGCGTCCAGTCCGATTCGCAACCCGATTCCATCAAAGTCGATGTCCGTATTGACCAGTTCTTCACCGTTATTGATAAACTGGCTGCTAAATGCCTGCTCCAACCGGGCATAGCGGGCTGCCACCGTGTAGTTCACGGCAAAAACCTGCCCTCCCACGAACAGATGTCGCAGTCCTAGATCGAACGTGTCGAGCTGGACTTCCAGGTCGGCTTGAGCGGACAAGAAGTCCGTCGCCGCGCTGGTGCTGGAAGGATGCGACACGAGTGAACGGATCACATCCGGCGGCGCCGTCTCGATCTGGCTCGACGTTTTGCTGTCGAACATCGTCAGGTCGACGAGAATACTGGACATCGCATTGATGGCCAGATTCGCGCCCACCTGAAATCCCAGATCGTAGTCCGGGTCAACCACCCCGATGGGGCCAATCTGGATCGGGTTGTTGCCGGGGACCGTATCCAGCGGACCGTCGATCGGGACCGCATACGCAACATCCGCATTCCGCGGACGCAGGTAGAGTAATCCCCCGTAGATCGATGTGAAATGCGCCCAGGGTTCACACCCCTGGTAGCAGGCCGAATCGCACGCAATGCCATCCACCATTTCCGTTGGCGCCCAGCCGGTCGAACACCCCGGGTCCCCAACATCACAACCAACCGAACTGGACAACAAACCGGGGGTTGGTATACCGCCGATCGCCTGACATTCAGGGCCCGTACAGTCCATCGCCGCCGGAATCACTGCCGGTGCCGACGCAAGGTCCCCAAACTGCTGAAAGTAACCCTGAGCTTGCCCCGTTTGTGGAGTCGATTGGGCAACCGCCGCCTGCCAGGCGAAGCCAAACACGGCCAGCATGGCCAAATGCATCCGCAACGTCTTCATCAGCCTCCCCCCCCAATAATCCCAGGTCGTAATTTCGTATCGACCGTTAGTACCGGAAAATCGAGCACAGGCGGTAGATGCGGCAAGGTTTACCTTGATTGCCTGGGTTTACGGGGAGGCTGTAGACTGGAGACTGCAGGCTG
>CAZFWV010000135.1:12102-16106 GCA_964522605.1 uncultured Pirellulaceae bacterium | reverse complement strand
CGACCTTCGGCGTGAATGCCCGTACACGCAAATCGAAAGGAAGTCGTAGCCGCTATTACGTCTTGAGCGGGGCAAATAGCGACTCGGTCTTCAGGCGGACGCACCGCAGATGCACCAATTCGACGATCTGCGCAGACCGGTGGTGCTGCATGCCGTAGAGTCTCGTCACTCACGCCGCCGGTCGAATACGGAGGATCGGCAGGTGACGACGGCCATTGTGACAGTCGAGCTCAAAGAGGATCGCATCGCCGGGATCACCGTCAATCTCAACCTACGGCCTTGCACCAGACGTTTTCGAAGTGCTCACACTTAAACTCGGGGCCTTGCTCAACAATCAAGTGTTTCGGGCGAATTCGCTCTGCCGTCATGATGCGATCCAGGGCGGTTGTCACGTCCTCCGATGCGGGTCTGCACGGGAACACCGCGAACTCAATCGACCGTCGAGAGAAATGATCGATCACATTCAGCACCCACCAGCAAACCGGCTATCGTTGCCAGATCGCGTTGGGCAGCCAGCGGGTCCAGAAGCCGCCGGAGATGGGCACCGCGGTCAGGTCGGCATGCGAAGTGTGTCCAGGATATTTCGACACGATCCGGCATGGCTTGTTTGGACCGCAAGTCGTTGGCTTTGGGGCGTTGAGTGGCTGTTCCTGCAGGATCCGCCCCACGGTTGTTCTGCCGATAGGGATTCCTGCTCGGGCCAACATGTCGGCAATCTTCACTTTGCCGAGCGTCGGGCATCGAATCACTCGGAAATCACTCACCATAGCAGACCTCCATCGCAAAACTGCGATGGCGTTGCCATCATCGATGATTTAAGTCGCCGCACCAATCGGCACCCGGAGAAAGCGTGGGGGTTGTACCATTGACTCCCGTCTTGAATAGGGATTTGAATCTCCGCCGGAGGGCTGGTGAACGTCACTGGACCAGAACACTCGCCTGCGAACTCACTGACTGCTGCGGCAGACGGTCGGTGAGGACAGGGAACCGTCCATGTCCATGCGGGGAGTCTTTTTCAGCAATTGAGTGATGGGGGTAAACGTTGCCAAGATCGCCTGGTAGTCGGGATCCTCGCGAGTGAGAAATACCGGAGCGCCACATTTCTGGCTGCCGCCTGCTTCAAGAGCCAGGGGCGCGACCAGAAACGAATTCCATTCAGGCTCAGTGACGCGCAGCCACACGCGGCGCGGAATCTGACCTCCGTTGTGGCACGAGGCGCAGCGGCGGGTGGCGACGTCGGCCAGGACTTCATCCAATCGTTCGGGGTACATCTGCCGGCACCCCACACGGTCGGGATGAGCGGTTTCACTCGTCCCGTAATAGGGCACGTTCAGGTCGATCCACGCCAGGATACGGCGCACCCCATCCGAATCCATCTGAATGCGTGGTGCTCCCTGGTCATCCCGGTGGCCGGACAGAACGATCTCGGCGAGCTTGCTTTGAGGCGATCCCCAGGTTTTCGGTTCGGTTTCCAGGATATTCCATTCCTGCCCGTTGTAGGTGGGAATCCAATTGACCAGTGGACTGCCTCGCTGCCCCTGATTCTCACGGGCCAGGACATCGTAGGAAACATTGAAGAAATCTGTCTTTCCGCCGGTCAGATCGATGCCGCCGGGTGTGTCCGTCGGATTGTGGCATTCGATACAGTAGCGATCGAGTACCGGCTGCACGATGCGAGCGTAGTCGAACCCGCCCGCACCCCATTCCGGTGGCTGCAACTGCTGCGGCACTTTATGGAGTGCCACGGTCAACTGCGTGGCAGGTACGCGGCTGCGATGTTCGTGACAGCCGATGCATCCTTGATTCTCGCCGGGCATCAAATGCGTAAAACTCCGCATGCGCTGCACGGCGCGTCCCTGATCATCGAGTGCCATGAACGACAGGTTGACACCCGCCGGGACCTGGAACAAGGCCGAGCCATCGGGTTCGACGCGTATGTCTCCCAGCACATCTTTGGCTGCGTAAGTTGCTCCGCACGAGATCACGGGAAACTGAAAACCAAACGCGCGCAACTGAGGGTCAATGCGGACCGATTTGTGAATGTCGCGGACGACGCGGATCGTCTTGACCTCCCCGCGCTGCACGTACGGTTCGAGCCCCTGATAAACGTCCTGAAGGAACAGCGTCGCCATTCGCTCGGTCGTTTGCACCAACGCTGTCGTAACGACCGGGCCACGACGGCGTGCGCGAATCGGTTGGGCGTAAAAGTACTGCATTCCATTATCTGGCGCGGCAACGGCGGTGGACTGACACTGGCCGTCTAATGTGCGCACCAGAACGGGACCGCGTGCGGACACTAGAAATCGCGTGTCGTCCAACGGAATCGGGCAACTGTATTGTTTCGTGCCGTCAGTATTGCCGTCGCCCTGGTCCACTGCTGGAACCGGGACGTCGGGCGTAACGTTGGTAATCGACTGCTGAGCATTGACCCCGAGCGTTCGGTCAATCACTCCGATGGCACCCCGGGCCGGGCCATTGTGCCCGGTCATCGTGCAAATGATCGTGCCGGTGCCGGGAATCGGTCGGGCATCCATGAACGTGCCCGGAGACAACACGCGATTACCAAAATACACGGACAGACCGGTCCCATCGGGATTGATCGTCCAAAGACTCTGAATCGGAATCGCCGGTCGGTCGACATACTCCCAGCGAGAATAAATAATCCGCCCATCTTCCAGCACCTGGGGCGTGAAGTCGTTCAGGTAGTTGGCGGACAACTTGCGGACATCGGAGCCATTCGGTTTCATGCGATGCAGGACGCCTACCGGCGCATCCCAACAGTAGGCAAACTGAGCCGCGCGGGTGGTCAAAAACGCAATATCTCCGTCCGGCAGCCAGCAGGCGTTATAGTCGTGCCACGATCCGTCGGTCAGTTGTTTCAAGCCCGTCCCGTCCACATTGATTGTCCACAAGTGATAGCCTTCGTCCTGTCTTTGACGCCAACTGAACAAGATGACATGACCGTCGTGCGATAGATCGCAGTCGAGAATCTGCCCTGTCGGCGAAGCAACCAACTCGACCGGTTCCCGATTCGGCTGGTGCGGAAAAACGATGTAAAGGCCACCCCCGGGCGAAAACCCTTCGTAGTGATAGGTGTAAACGTGGGAAGCCGTGATCTCATGCCGCTTGATGACCAGCAACTTCTCCACGTCGAACAACAAAACGTCGCGCTGCAGCGCAGCCAGATCATCTTCAATCTGCATTAGACGGGTGAGCGTCGAGGCATCGTTTTGCTCAGCAGCCTCGCGCGCAACCTGACGCAACGCGCTGACCTGCTGCAAGTGATGCTGTCCGTTCGTGTAGCGATCACCATGCGCGGCGAGGAGTCGAGTGACCAGCGGTTGCAGTGCTTCCAAATCGACACGGTCGACGTCCGCCATGCCCGAACCAAGACCCGCAGCCTGCGAAGCCGCTTTCGTCAACCGCTGCAACTCTCGATCGGTCGGGTTCGTGCCCAGCACCAGCACTTCCAGGGCACCCGGATTCGGGCCGCCGTACGAGCTGAGGAATTTGAGCGTGATCTTCCGAGCCTGGCACTTGGGCAAGCGAACCTGCTGCGGACCGTGCACCATGCGAAACTGCCCCGTGGCGACCGGCACCTCCCCGTCGTCCACATAGACTTCGTAGTCCTTCCAGCACTCGCTTAAGTACCAAGCCGTTCGTCCAAAGTAAACGATTTCGGCAACCGTCACCGGCTGCTCCCATTCGAGGTCCAGTTGTCCGCGATCGTGAGCAACGTCGCCGCGGACGCACCATGCCTGATCCAGATCGGCGTGCCCGCCAACGGCGGGGAGTTTTCCGTCGATGGCAAACTTCGCCAGGTAGTTCTCACTGAACTCCGACGAAGCGGTGGCTGTTGCCGTGCGAGCCAAATTCTCCGGCCGCAATTCGCCGCGCGTTGTCTGGGCTAGAGCCGATCCACATCGGCTGCTGTCGAGGAGGATCCCGGCACAGACAAGCATCATCAGACGAACTGCCGGACAGGGCCCCGGGGCCGCCATTCG
>CAZFWV010000135.1:0-12002 GCA_964522605.1 uncultured Pirellulaceae bacterium | reverse complement strand
ACGGCGGACAACGCGACGGCGGATTCAAAGACGCGTTCGCTTCTAACCCGCATTGCCACGGACCGCAAAAATGTCGATGCATTGCCGAGCTTCATCACAGGATCTCCGGCCCAACAAAACCTACTTGGATCGCTGCAGTAATTCCGCATCCCCGCGTGATCGATCGTCGATTCTGGTCGTTCTCGCGAAGCCAGGTAACTGATAATCAACTGTTGGTCCTTCGCCGTATTGACCTCCGTCCAACTCACTGGACTAGGGCATTTTATTGCACTGCCACTGTTGTTCGGTTACCGCTATTCCAGTGTCGGGAAAGCGATCTCGCCCAGCAACTGTGCCTGTCCCCCTTCCTGTCCGTACACGCCGTAGAACATCGAGGAGCAATCCAGCCAGAGTGTCAACCGGTGGAGTTCCTCACTCGTAAGTTGAACGTCATAGTGACCGTCCTGAATCAGTTGGTAGAGCCGCGATGCGTAGGCGCCAAAACGCCCGGGCGTAGTGCGATAGCCGTCTCCGTAGTCGTGAAAAGCGAATTTCTCCACGAGGCTGTTGTACGACGCGTACCACTTTCGGCTGACCGGCTCACGGCCAAGATTCGGCGCGGTATCGGCATGCTGCAGATGGCACTCGACACAGTGCTGATCGAGCACAGGCTGTACGAGACGCGGATAACTGAACGGATTCGAACCGTCCACATCTGGCGTGATGAGAGAAGGAGGACGCTGAAAGGCAAGTGGAGGAGTGGATCCTCCGCCTACCATCGTCCGCTGGCGAGGTTCGTGGCAGCCCGCACACACCAGGTATTCTCCGGCGTGCAATTGCGTTGCGGATCGCATCGACTGCACCGCCATACCGCGCTCATCCAGCGCCTGGAAGAACAACTCGATATTCGCAGGCGCCGTGAAGTGGGCGCTGCCGTCTTCTTCCACAGGCACGGTCCCCAGCACGTGACGGACCGGCACAACGGAATCGCCTGCCGAGGCGATTCGTAAACCGGTTTCGTGGGGCGGACTGCCCGAAGGTACGGACATGGGAAACACCTGGAGCAGTCGCAGATGCGAGATGCGTGTTTCCTTCGGCCAGGGAAACAGGCTTTCGTACACGTTCATGACTGCCACGGTTGCGTCACGGTCAGTCGATGACCGGGTGTCGTAAGACCGCGCGGCAGGATTTGTCTCCGGACCGCGCTGAACAAGGTCCGGCGCGACGGGAGGAACCGGCCGCGGCCGCACCGGAATCGGGCTCAGACAGGCGATCTGTGGATCGCGGTAGATCAGCTCGCGGTTTCCGAATGCGTCAACCAGATAGATTCCGTAATTGCCCGGGGAATAGGCTCCACCCTGGGAACCTTCGCCAGGCTGCATGCGCGCATCGTAGACGCACAAGTAGTAGTTCTCGCTGAGTGGCCAGGGGGTTCCGTAGACCTGGGCTCCACCCTGGCTTTCGGGAAAAGCCACTTCCGGTGTGACGCGTTTGACCGGTGCCATGCTGTCGTCGTCCGGCATATTCGGGTCGATGATGACCAGCGAACCATAGGCTTGGCCATGATGGGGCGCGGCAACCGCTACGAACTTGTGCGAACCGGGAATCGCGCGGCAATCCAATTCCATGTCAGGGCGCTCCGGCCTGGGCGAGAAGTTCCCGTGTACGGCACGCGGATCGCGCCCGTCCAGGCTGGTCACCCAGGGCATGTGAGCGGTACATCCGTGCCGGTCCACGTAGTCCCAACGTGTCCAGATGATCGTGCCGTCGTTCGTGACACTCGGGTGCCATTCGTTCGTCTCATGAAAACTCAGGCAAGCAATGCCGCTGCCGTCGGCTGCCATATCGAACAGCGTGTAATTGGGGCACACTCGTCCGCAACGCAGATACCCTCCCCGACGCTCGCTGATGAACGCAATTCGCCCGTTGGGCAGCCAACATGGATCGAAATCGTTCCAAGTCCCGTCCGTCAGTTGCTGCAACTCAGTCCCGTCCAGGTTGACTCGAAAGATGTGGTAACAACGCCCTTCATCCCAGTGGCCCTGTGTCGGATCGTTGTGGTGTCGGTGCCGCATATCACCTCGACACTCCACAAAGGCAAACAGGATCGACTTCCCGTCATAAGACAAGTCGGGAGACAGGAAGGAACCGCCCTCGTGACTCGCGCCGCTCAGGTTTCCCATACCGTCAAATACCCAGTCCGGTGGTGACGAGGAACCGCCAGAAAGTCTTTGCCCCGCCAACCGACCGTTCTGCACACTCGAGTCCGCCAAGACGTCGCGCACCTGCGGCGAAGGACCAAACGCGTCCGACAGAACATACAGTCCGCCACCCGGCGTGGCAGCCATGCCGTAGTACTGATCGCACATGTGGTCGAACAACGCGCGATGACGCTTGCAGAACAGAATCTCGTCAAAATCCAGCAGTGGATTCTCGAAAGCAATCTGCCGACGCAGGTGGCACAGATCGACGAACAGCGAGTACCGACCCTGTTTTTGGTCCGAGGGAATCGAGAGATTGGCGGCACGCAGTTCCGCCAATTGTTTCCCCAACTCGGACAACTCCGGCGAAACACCGGACATTCTCTTCAGGTCGTTCCACAATGCTTCCGTCCGACGCAACACAACGTCGGTCGGATCACGGTCCGACGACAGAATCAGCGCTTCCGATCGAAATGTTTGCGGCGCCCGACGATCGAACTCCTGTCGATTGTTCAGATCGTCCTGCAGGACGTTGAATTGATGAGCCCATTCTTCAGTCATGTCGGCCGTGGCCGTCACGACGGTCGACGACACAACGCATGCGGCGAGCAGATAACGTGTGAGAATCATCATGATCAGCCGAGGGTAGAAATGGCGGGTTGTGGGTGCGGGAACCAACGCGGCCGATGTTACGCATGGCGCAATTCGGCTTTGACCTGAGCGAGTATTATTGTCACATTTGGCGGACATCGGAGTCAATGCTGTTGATCGCAATCTGATGCCCCACCCCGCCCGCGCAATCAACCTAGGTGAGGATAGGACCCGCATTGCCGGAGCGTCTCCAGCATCGCTCGGTAATTACCTGGCTTAACGCCTCGGTGGATCGTATTGCTCGAAGACAAGATGAATCCGCCGTTCGGGCCGCCTTCGCGCAAACATTGCCTGACTTCCTGCTCGACCTGTTGCGGAGGGCCATCGCACAAAGCACCGGTACAATCGACATTTCCCTTCAAGCAGACGTCTTTTCCGTACTTTGCTTTCATCCCGCCCAATGTATAGCCAGCAACGGGATCGATGGGATCCAGGCAATCGATTCCGCATTCGATCCAAAAATCGACCACGGCATCGATGTTGCCGTCGCAGTGCTTGATACAAAGCAATCCCAACTGCTTGTACCCTTGAATCACCTGTCGAAACTTCGGGCTGATCAATTCAAAGTAGGTTTCGGGCCGCATCAAGAGCCCTGAGGCGTTGGCGACATCATCCGTTGTCGCCACAATTTCGATGCCGAAACGCTGTTTGGCGATGGCCGCCAGACTCAGGTTGTACTGCACTGAACGTTCGAGCAATTCGCTGAATCGCTGGGGTTCCAGCAGCAAGGCCATCAGAGCCTGTTCGTATCCCAGCAGATCTCGCATGTCAGAGAAGCCGTCGCGCAGATTAAACACAACCGCCTTTTTGTCATTCAACCGGTCGAGCGTGCGTTCAAGCGTGGCCAGGCGGTGAGGTGCGTTCGGATCGGGAAACTCATAGTCCATGTGCCGGCTGATGTCCGCGATTGGACTGCCGATCAGAGCGGGAAGGCAGTCACCGGTCAACTGCCGCTTGATGCCCCACTCGTCCACCAGCGTCTTGTCATCGAGAAACTGATGGTGGTAGTCGGCACGGACGTTAATGCCGTCCAGATCCAGCCGTTCGACAACCGTAATCGGATCGTCGCTGCCGGTCAGCGCACGGCTTACGGAGACATCGATAAACCACTCGAAAGTGGGCACCGCGTCGGCAACCTGCTTGTTCAATGCTCGCAGGATTCTTTCTTTGCCGGTCATATCACGGACTCCCAGCACTGATCCGATGATGGACTTGACTTAACGCTGGATAAAGCTCGCAATAGACAGGAAACAATTCGGCGTATTGCGCCGACCGTTGTGGATCGGGTTCATATGTCTTCCCTCGCCGATAGACGCGCTGATATGCCTCTTGCTCGTCACGATACAGTCCCACGCCGATCCCTGCCAGAATCGCGGCTCCCAGCGGAGTCGCCTCTTCGATTTGAGGAACCTCGATGGGCCGACCGACCACGTCGGCCTTGTTCTGCATCCAGAAGGTGTTCCGCGTTGCTCCACCCACGGCGACAAAACGTTCCAGAGCACTTCCCAGTGCAGTCTCCATGGCAAACACGATATCGCGAAACTGGTAATCCAATCCTTCCACGACCGCTCGCAGCAGATCCGCTCGAGTCGCCTGAGCGGTGAGACCCACCAGCGCGCCGCGACTCTGTGGATCAACCACGGGACAAGCAACGGCGGACATGTGCGGCAAGAACATCGCTCCGCCGGCGCCAGGAGGCGACGAGGCGGCTTCGGACATCAGCGGCTCCCACGCTGTGCTTCCCCCTGACGGATCGCTCGCATCAGCGCTTCCCGTCAGTTCGCGGCGATACCATTCGAGCATTTCGCCCGCCACGTTTCCGCCCCAGACGGCGTGCTGCCCTCGCGCCACGTGCGCTTGAACGGTGATCCCGGCACGGCGCAGCTGGTCCTTCAGCACGGGCTGCGATGTGCTGGTCATCACGGTCTCCCACGTGCCGGTCACATCCAGGACAAGGCCCGGCCGGAAAGCACCCACCGGCAGCGCGCCGCACAGGTGATCGTGACCTCCCAGCACGACCGGCGTGCCCGGCGCCAACCCGGTGCGGTCGGCCGCTTCGTCGCTGACCTCGCCGAGCAGCGTGCCACTGGGCTGGATGTCGCACAATAGGTTTCGATCGATGCCCGACGCCTGGATCAATTCATCCGACCAAGTCAACGTCCGCTGATCAAACAACAACGTGCAGGAAGCCATGCTGTAGTCCGTCACCTGTCGGCCGCACAGCATGAAGTTCAGAAAATCTTCGATCAACAGCCATTTGGCGGTCCGTTTGAGAATCTCCGGTTCGTGTTCAGCCATCCACAGGATGCGCAGTGCGGAGTTGATCGGCCAAAGTGGATTGCCCCCAATGGAAAAAACTTTTTCCGCCCCAATGTGTTGCTGCCACCATTGATGCTGTGGGCCGGTTCGCGGGTCGTGCCAGCTGATGAACGCATAGAGCCAGTCGCCGTGTTCGTCGACCGGCAGACCATCCATTCCCATACCGGTTACCGCAACCGCGCGGATCGCGTCGGCGGATCTCAGCTGACCGACCGCCTGCCGTATCGCCTCGGCCGTGCCACCCCAGATCTGTTCGGGCTGCCAGACCGTCCATTCGGGGTGATCTTTATCGGGGTGAAATCGTTCCGTCGGGCGGCTCCCGACGGCTACCGCGTTGCCATCCAGGTCATAGACCACGGCCTTGAGGCTGGTTGAACCCAGGTCAATTCCCATCAGGTAGTGCATCGAATATTTCCGAAGGGGGAACGAGAGTCGGGTGAGTGGACGGTGTCTGGGCCGCGGTTCAGCGCATCAGCATTCCCCCGCTGACGTCGACCGTTGCACCGGTCATGTAGCTGGCGCGATCGGAGGCCAGAAATACGATCACGTCGGCAATTTCCTTCGTGTCTGCAATCCGTTGCAAAGGAATTCTGGCCAGGTACCTTTCCTGGTTTGCTTTCAGCGTGCCGGCAGTCATCTCGGTGAACATCATGCCGGGCGCGACCGCGTTCACGGCAATTCCGTGCGGAGCCACTTCCCGGGCCAGTGAGACGGTGAATGAGACCAAGCCTCCTTTGCTGGCATCGTAAGGCGCGTGCCCGGTGGTCGAGCCACGAAAGGCGGCCTGCGACGACACGTTGACGATCCGTCCACGTTGATTGGCGGCCATCAGCTGCCGAATCATTTCGCGACTTGTGAGGAATGCCCCTGTCAGGTTCGCCGCAATCGTTTCAGTCCACTGCGACAGAGACATGTCTTTGACCTGGCAGGTGGGGCAGACAGCGGCGTTGTTGACCAGGATCTGAACCAGTGAGAATTGTCGCTCAATGTGCCGGAACATCTCGCACACATCATCTTCCTGCGACACGTCGCCGCCAACACAGATCGCATCGACGCCAAAAACTCGCTGGATTTCCTCCCGCACGCTCTCGGCTTTGTCCGGGTGGCGACGGTAATTGATCGCGACGTGAACACCTTCGGCCGCCAGGCTCAAACAGACGATGCGGCCAAGACCTTGCGAACCGCCGGTCACTAGAGCGACTTTGCCCTTGAGCCCCAAATCCATCTCGCGACATCTCCCCCGCGCAGGCAAACGAATGTATTGCCAGCGATTCTACCTGGTGTGGCTTCTCAGGGGCAACGGCGTGAACATGCCCCGACTTGGAAACAGCACAACGCTGGGCTATATTCGCCGGCTAAGGAATCGGCCGGGCCCGGTGACCAAACGCCGCTGTGCTACCATGTCCTGCCAACAGACACGTTGCGTACGGCACGTCTTCCGCGAAGCAAGAGGCGTGGCCCAAGCGGATTCGACGCGCATCACGAACCTGTGGGCTTGTACGGTTCTTGCCGCAGATTTGCGCTCGGCCATTTCGATATCGTGGCATTATGGATTTGAATCTGACCGACAAAGTGGCGCTCGTGACTGGCGGCTCCCGCGGGCTGGGGCGCGCCGTCTGCCTGGGATTGGCGGCGGAAGGTGCCAAGGTGGCCGTCAATTATCACTGCGCACAGCGGTCGGCGGCGGAACTGGCCGAGCAGATACGTGTGACGTACGGAACCGACGTCGTGCTTGTGCCGGGTGATGTGTCCGATTCGCGCCAGGTCGTGCAGATGTTCGACCGCTGCGAAACGCAACTGGGCCTGCCTGACATACTCGTCAACAACGCTGGCATTTGGCCCACAGCCCGTTTCGAAGAGATCACGGAAGAAGATTGGGATCGGACGTTTGCCGTCAACTTGAAAGCCGCTTTTGTCTGTTGCCGCGAAGCGGTGCGCCGCTGGCTTGCGGTGGGGCGAACGGGGCGTATCGTGAATGTCAGTTCTGCGGCTGCCTTTTTGGGTGCGACCTCCGGACACACTCACTACGCGGCCACCAAGGCGGGTTTGGTCAGCCTGACCGTTTCACTGGCTCGTGAAGTGGCGTCACGCCAGATTGCCGTCAACGCGGTCGCCCCCGGCATGATGCGTACCGACATGGCACATGATGCTTTGGAGGCAGCCGAACAACAATACCTGGACCGCATACCCCTCAAACGAATCGCTGATCCGGCGGAAGTCGCCAACGTCGTCGTGTTCTTGGCGTCTAGTCGAGCAAGCTACATGACGGGGGCAACCGTCGACGTCAGCGGCGGAATGCTGATGCGCTAGGCAGAACAGGGAACTCAACGGAATAAGCGGCCTGCGGAAACGTCCGGGGACGAGTTCTTGGGCCAAGTCGTTTGAAGAAAGTCACTCCCGCATGATGACCACTCTCCGCGAAATCCTGGGACATGCTCGCACTCACTCCTACGCAGTACCTGCGTTTGACTGCGTGGAAGACGTCATGGTCCGCACAATCCTGGAGACGGCGGAAGCGAACCAGGCTCCCGTCATCCTGATGTGTCTTCCTCCCGACGTCGCGGGAAACGGAATGGTCTATTTGTCCAGGCTGATCCGTGCCGTAGCCGACGCTCACTCGATTCCCGTCGTGCTGCATCTGGATCACGCCACAGAGCTGGATCTGGTCAAGGCGGCGATCGACAACGGTTTCACCTCGGTCATGATCGACGGTTCGCAGCTGTCGTTCCGTGATAACGTGCAAATCACGAAGGCAACCGTCGACGCGGCCCACCGTCACGGTGTCAGCGTGGAGGCCGAGTTGGGGCATGTTGGCGGAATGGATCTCGACGCGACCTCCTGCGCCGAATCGAAGTTGACCGAGCCGAACGAGGTTATTCGCTTCATCGACGAAACGGGAGTCGACGCGCTGGCCGTATCCATTGGCACCTCGCACGGTATCTACCGATCGCTGCCCAACCTGGCGATTGACCGGCTGCAGCAACTGAACGCGGCAAGCGCGGTGCCCTTGGTCTTGCACGGTGGATCCGGTACGCCGGACGATCAGATCCAGGCGGCGGTGCGACACGGGATCTGCAAGCTGAACATCTACGCCGATTGTCGCATCGCGATGGGCCGCGGATTAACTCGGGCGGCCGCATCCCTCCAACGGTCCGATCCGCTGCCGGAACAGCTGTTCGGTCCGATGAAGCAGGAGTTGGCGGACGTCGTGACAGATAAGATTCGCTTGCTGATGGCCCAGAACCGAGCCTGGCAACCGGGAGAGGCCGCATGAAACTGCTGGCGATCAGCGACCGTTACATTCCCGCGCATTTCATGCAAGAAGGTCTTCAGCCGCTGGAGTTGTCGGGAATCGAAGTACAGGTGCGTCGCTGGGAGCACGAGACACTCATTGAGTTACAGCGGGCAAACTTGGCGGTTGAGCAGTACGGGCCGGCGGCGATCGATTTACCCCCCAAACTCACGCAAGATGTCGCGGAGATCGATATCCTGGTGACTCAGTTCGCACCGGTGGACCGGCGTTTGATCGAGTCGGCCACTTCGCTCAAGCTGATTGCTGTCTTACGCGGTGGCACGGAAAACGTCGACGTGCCGTTGGCAACCGAGCGGCAGATCCCCGTGCTGAATACGCCGGGTCGAAACGCGCGTGCCGTGGCCGAGGCCACGATGGGGATGATCCTGACGGAAACTCGAAACCTCGCCCGCTCCCATGCGTCCTTGAAGCAGGGACAATGGCGGCGGGAGTTTCCCAACAGTAGTGCCATTCCGGAATTATGTGATAAGACCGTGGGCTTGGTGGGATACGGCGCCGTAGGGCAGCTGGTCGCCCATTACCTCCAGGCATTCGGCAGCCACATCCTGGCCTATGATCCGTACTTTCGCGGGGACCCATCGCCGGCAAACCTGGTTGACTTGCCCACGCTGTTGCAACAGTCGGACGTCGTATCGATTCACGCGCGCCTGACGCCCGAAAACCACCACCTGATTGGCCGTGACGAACTCGCTCGGATGAAACCGTCCGCGATTCTGGTCAACACGGCCCGCAGCGGCCTGATCGACGAACAGCAATTGATCGAAGCATTGTCAGAACGCCGTATCATGGGTGCTGCGCTGGACGTTTTCGACATCGAACCGATCCCGGTTCACCATCCGCTTCTCCAATTGGACAACGTCACCATCACACCTCACCTGGCCGGAAGCACCCTCGATGCTTTTCGCAATTCTCCCAAGTTGATGTGCGAACACTTGCAGCGATGGCTCCGCGGTGAGGGCAACCTGCCGATCATTAATCTCAACCACCATTTAGACGGCGAGACGCCATGAAAACCGTACTGATTGCGCCAAGAAAATACATTCAAGGCCGAGGTGTACTGAGTGAACTGGGCGACTACCTGAAACTGCTCGGTTGCAAGCCCTTGATTCTCTGGGATTCCTGCGTCCGGGGAATCGTGGCAGAAACCGTACTCACGAGTCTGCACCGCGCAGACTTGCCGCTGATCGAGGTCGAATTTGCCGGTGAAGCCACGTCCGGCGAGCGGGCCCGGGTGACGCAAATCGCGCGGGACCGAGGCGCGGACATCTCGGTGGGAATTGGCGGTGGAAAAGTCCTGGATGTCGCGAAAGCAGTCGCCGTCGATGCCCGAATCGCCATGGTTACGTGCCCCACCGTCGCTTCCACCGATTCGCCGACCAGCGCCGCGTCTGTCTGGTACAACGAAGAACACGACTTCATCGGTTTCGATTGCTGGCCGTTCAATCCGGATATTGTCCTGGTCGATAGTCAGGTGATCGCCAACGGTCCCGTGCGCGCCTTTGTGGCCGGTATGGGCGATGCACTTTCTACCTGGATTGAGGCCGACGCGTCCTTCAAGGCTCGCTCCAATAATATCGCCGGGGGGCAGCCAACAATGGCCGCCATGGCCCTGGCACACCTTTGCTACGAGACCTTGCTTGCACACGGTCCGGATGCAAAGCGCGATGTCGAACGACACGTCGTGACACCAGCTGTCGAGAAGGTGATCGAAGCCAATGTGCTGCTGTCCGGCCTGGGCTTCGAGAGCGGCGGACTCGCTACCTCGCACATGATCGGCAACCTGCTATCGAACGTTTCTGAATGTCAGCAGATGGGATTGATGCACGGTGAAAAAGTCGCCTTCGGAATCATCACTCAGCTCTGCCTCGATGACGAATTCGACGTGGATGAGAAATACGCCATCGTTGACTTCGAGATTCAGGCCGGACTGCCCGTGACGTTTGCCGAGTTAAACCTGGAAGGTGTGACGCGTCCCCGGTTGCAGGAGATCGCAATGCAATGTGTGGGCGAAGGGTCTCTATGTCACAACCATCCTTTTGAGGTGACCGCAGCCGACCTTGTGGACGCCATGATCTCAGCCGACGCTTTGGGCTCTCGGCGCCGTGAACTGCTGGGCAAATAGACTTTGCTTTGGAGATTTCCATGATGACTATTTCAATTCACACAATGCGACGATCCTCTCCTTACCTGCTGACCGCGTTGCTGCTGATCGGCTGCAACCGGGACGGTGCCACATCGACCCTCGCCAACGGAGCTCAAAACGACCACACCACGGTCACATCCGCCGACGGCAGCGAGGCACTACGAACCAGCGAACTGCTGGTGAGATTACCTGCGGGATGCAATACGCCGGACGGCATGGCGCTGCTGCAAGACGGAAGTGTCCTGCTGTCCATGCCCAACTTCAACAAATTGGAAGAGGGCGCCCGGATCATGCGCATCACGCGCGACAACCAGGTGGAGACGTTTCTCGAACTGCCGGAACACCCCGTCACGCAACAGCCGGTCGGCCCGCTTGGCATTTGCGTGTCTCCGTCGGGAGATCTGTTTCTGGCCGACTACCAGGCGACCGGCGACAGACAGTCCCGCGTGCTGAAGATCGTCATGAAAAATGGCAAGCCAACTGAAATCCGACCGGTAATCACCGGGTTTCATGTGTCAAACGCCGTCATCTGCCGCGACGGACATTTGTTCGTCAGTGAAACGCAAATCGACCCCCAGGCCGAACCGGCGACGAGCGGTGTGTTTCGTTTCGCGTTGGAGGAACTCGAAAACGACCCGATTGCATTGGCGGAAAATGAGACCGAAGATCCCCATTTCCTGGGCACGATCGTCGTTCACAATCGAGAGTTGCCACTGGGCGCCGACGGACTCTGTTTCGACAAGCAAGGCAACCTGTACATCGGCAACTTCTCTGATGGCACCGTGCACCGGTTCGAGTTCGACAAGCAGGGAAAGGTCACGTCCAATTCGATCTTTGGCCAAGCCAATTTCATGAAGAGCGCCGATGGTCTGTTCATGGATCCAAAGACGGATGTGATTTACGTGGCGGATTCAAAAGCCAACGCCGTGCAAATGGTCTACCCCGACGGCACGGTCAAGACACTGGCGCAGAATGGAGACACGGACGGGCTGGATGGAGGCATGGACCAGCCTTGCGAAGTCTTGTTGCGCGGACGCGAGGTGATTGTCTCGAATATGGACTGGCCGGTTCCTGGATGTATCAACCAGACCTACAACGAACCGAGTACATTGTCGACCATCCGACTCGAGTGATCCGACGAACGCTATTCTATTGACACCGGCGCGGCGAATGTACCCGGGTGAACCGGCCCACCGACCTTCACCGTGGAAACTTGTACACGCGATCGAGGGCAAAGCAGCGGACTCCAGACGGTCGAAGACCGGATCAATCGCGACTTGCTGACGGAACGCACGACGGAGAAAAATGTGACTTTCGCGATCCGCGCGTTCGGATAGCACAATATGTCGCAACGCCTGGGCTGTCATGCAACACGGCGGACGCGGAGGATCGGCAG
>CAZFWV010000134.1:0-16172 GCA_964522605.1 uncultured Pirellulaceae bacterium | reverse complement strand
GAAATGCAGCGACTTGGGTTCACCATCCCCTTGTTGATTGGCGGAGCGACGACGAGTGCCAAACACACCGCCGTTAAGATTGCACCCAGTTATCAACACCCGACCGTGCACGTCCCAGACGCATCGCGCTGCGTGGGAGTCGTAGATCGGCTATTGAGCCCCGTTCAGCGCACTGGATTCGTCCAGGAGAATCGGCGTTTACAGTCCGACCTTGTCGCATCGTATCGCCAGCGACAGGTCAAATTGGCCCCGTACGCGGTCGCCCGAGATCACGCGTTTGCGACAGACTGGTCCGCGGTCCAAATCGACCGCCCCGCGTTCCTGGGGCGTAAAACGATCATTGACTTCGATCTGCGGCAACTGCAATCGTTCATTGATTGGTCACCGTTTTTTCACGCCTGGGAGCTCAAGGGAAAGTACCCGGCGATCCTGCAGGACCCCACCTACGGTGAAGAAGCAGGGCGACTGTTCAGCGATGCCGAGCAGATGCTGGAAGAGATTATCCGGGAGCAGTTGTTTAGCGCCCGCGCTGTGTACGGCTTCTGGCCTGCTGCGGCCGAGGGGGACGACCTTGTGCTCTTCAGCGACGACGAGCGCAAAAGGGTTCTCACGCGTTTTCACTTCCTTAGACAGCAGTGGGAACGTCCAGGCCAGAATTGCTTTCGCTCGCTCGCAGATTACATTGCGCCGCGTGAATCCGGTCGAGAGGATTACCTCGGAGCCTTCGTCGTCACCGCCGGGATTGGCGCGGACGAGCTTGCTCGTCGCTTCGAGGCAGAACACGACGATTACCGTGCGATCCTGATCAAAGCCCTCGCGGATCGATTGGCGGAGGCGTTTGCGGAATGCCTCCATCGACAGGCCAGGATCGATTGGGGATATGGACACAGCGAGAAGTTGACGAATGACCAGCTGATTGCGGAAGCGTATCGCGGGATTCGACCCGCCCCAGGGTATCCCGCCTGCCCGGATCACACCGAAAAGAAGACTCTGTTTGAGCTGCTGCAGGCCGAATCCGAAATCGGTGTTTCTCTGACCGAGAGTTTCGCGATGCTGCCGGCCGCGAGTGTGAGCGGCTTCTATTTCGCTCACCCAGAAGCTCGTTATTTCTCGGTTGATCGAATTGCCCGCGATCAAGTCGAGGACTACGCACGGAGAAAAGGAAGATCCGTCGCCGAAATCGAACGGTGGTTGAGCCCCAATTTGGGATATGATCCCTAGAAACCATCTCTTGAGAATTGCGCAGTAGGTCGAGGCTTCCGGCGAGCCGAATCGAGTCCGTTAATCCCGCGTCTGTCCTGCGGGTCTCTTCATCGCAAGGTCGGTCGTATTCGGGATGGCCTGATCAAGCGAAATCTCAGTCCGAAAGCCGTCGGCCCGGTGAACATGTCTTTCTGCCCCCTTCATCTCCTGATATCTCATCCCATGGGCAGACTGTTCATGGTTCTGCTGCTGTTCGGAAGGGTCTCCGCCGAGGGGGACGAGCAGGCGGCGATGCGCGGTTACCGGCTTCTCACGGAAAAGGCATACCTGCCGGCGGATTTTGATCAGGAAACTTTTGACGCCGTGTGGGAGGTCTGGCCGGAGCCGCTGCGTTCGCAAGCCGCCGCAGCAACCGCTGACCAGCGACGCCAGCTCGCCTTCGAACGCTATGGACTGACGACTCGTCCGGGAGACCCTTCCGGAAAGCCGCTCCAGTACGTGGTGGACGAAAGTGGCAACTGGACAATGAACTGTTTTGCGTGTCACGGCGGAAGCGTGGGGTCGAACGTCATTCCCGGCGCGCCCAACGCCCATCTTGCCCTAGAGACTCTCACGGATGAGATTCGACAGACGAAACTCCGGCTTGGTAAGCCTCTCTCGCGGATGGACCTCGGTTCGCTCGTGATTCCGCTCGGCACGACCGATGGGACGACGAATGCGGTCGTCTTCGGCGTGGGTCTAATGGCCCTCCGAGACGCGGATTTGAACCTCCTGCCCCAACGCCTACCGAGCGAGTTCGTCCATCATGATATGGACGCACCACCCTGGTGGCATTTTTCGCGGAAGCGTCACTTGTACATCGACGGGTTTGCCCCACGGAGCCACCGGGCGCTGATGCAGTTCATGCTCGTTCCCGAGAATGGTCCGCAACGATTTCGTGAATGGGAGTCCGATTTTCGCGACGTCTTCCAGTATCTTCTGTCGCTTCGACCGCCCAAATACCCGGGCCCCGTCGATGCCTCTCTCGCCTCGCAGGGCCAAGCGATCTTTCAAACGCACTGCAAAGACTGTCATGGCCATTACGAAGAACCAAAATCGTATCCTGAGGTTCGGATTGAGATTCGCGAAATTGGAACCGACGCGATTCGTTTGGAGGCACTCACGTCCGAGAACCGGCAGCGTTATCAGACGAGTTGGTTTGGTCGAGACGCATCCGATGAAGTGTTCGTCGATCCGCCCGGTTATGTGGCTCCTCCGCTCGACGGAGTCTGGGCCTCGGCTCCCTACTTCCACAACGGTTCCGTTCCCACGCTCTGGCACGTTTTGCGACCCGAAGAGCGTCCGACCGTGTGGCGTCGTCGAGGCTCCGATTACGACTCCGAACGGATTGGTCTTTCCGTCGAGGAGTACTCAGAGACACCCTCCGGCGCCTGGTCGAAAGCTGAACGGCGGGAATTCTTTGACACACGCCGGCTCGGAAAAAGTGCCGGCGGTCATACGTATCCCGAAGTCCTCACAGATGAGGAGAAAGCCGCGGTCCTGGAATACCTGAAGACCCTGTAGGATCGTCAGGATCGATTGCTGGCTTCGACGTTGTGACGGGATCGCGGCCGTCAGGGCGCCGGCGGCAAGCGGATCGTAGCCCTGGCCGCTGTGAGCCCAGAGTGATACGATAGAGCGTTAAGTTTTATTTCCTTTTGCTGACGGAAGTTGTGAAGGTTCTGCTGACCATGACGCAATTACTGCAAGCCCGTGCTGGCGAGATCACACCGGAGATGGAGTTTGTCGGTCGAAGAGAGGAACTGACCGCCGAGCAGGTTCGACAGGAGGTTGCCGAAGGACGAATGGTGATTCCGGCAAACCGTGTTCACCTGCAGGGACGCCTGGAACCGATGGGGATCGGGATCGCCGCGAAATGCAAGATCAACGCGAATATTGGCAACTCGGCCGTTACCAGCAACATCGAAGAAGAACTTGAAAAGCTCCACACGGCCGTCCACTTTGGTGCCGACACGGTCATGGACCTTTCAACCGGCAAGGACATTGATGCGATTCGAAAAGAAATCATCGCGAAGTCACCGGTCCCGATCGGTACCGTTCCGATTTACCAAATGCTAGAGCAACTCGGCGGTGACATTGAGGAGATGCGACCCCGGCATTTCCTCGACATGGTCGAACACCAGGCGCAGCAAGGTGTGGATTACATGACGGTCCATTGCGGGGTCCTGCTGGAGCACCTCCATCTGGCAATGAATCGTGTGACGGGCATTGTCAGTCGAGGAGGGTCATTGATCGCAAAATGGATGATGGCCCATCGGCAGCAAAACCCGTTGTATACGCACTTTGATGACCTATGCGACATCATGCGCGAATATGATGTGACTTGGAGTCTCGGAGACGGACTGCGCCCCGGCAGCTTGGCCGATGCCAGCGATGACGCGCAATTCGCGGAACTCGAGGTTCTTGGACAGTTGGTGGAACGCAGCTGGAACAAAGGAACTCAGGTCATGGTCGAGGGCCCCGGCCACATTCCGATGGACCAGATTGCGATGAACGTGCAGAAACAGATCGAAGTCTGCAAGGGAGCTCCCTTCTACGTACTCGGCCCGCTCGTGACCGACATTGCCCCAGGCTATGACCACATTACGAGTGCGATTGGCGCCGCCATCGCGGGATGGAACGGGTGTGCAATGCTCTGTTACGTGACGCCGAAGGAGCACTTGGGATTACCGGACCGCGAAGATGTCAAACAGGGAGTCATCGCCTACAAGATCGCGGCCCACGCCGCCGATGTGGCCCGTCAACGAAAGAACGCGCGGAGCCGCGACGATGCGCTCAGCAAGGCCCGGTTCGAATTCGACTGGGAGAAACAATTCGCCCTGGCACTGGATCCGGAAACGGCACGCTCCTATCACGACGAGACGCTTCCACAGGATACGTTCAAGAGCGCTCACTTCTGCAGCATGTGTGGCCCCAAATACTGCTCGATGAAGATCACGGAAGAGATTCGACAGATGGCCCAGGAAGAATCGCTCGTTCAGATCGACTCTTCAGCCCAATAGAGAGTGGCTGGGGTCGAGCGCAGCGAGCCCCCAGATCACGCGTCTGGGGGTTCGACGCTCGTTCCTCACGTCTCGACCCCAGGCACCCAAATGCCGAAGTTGTTCTTGAGCCGTCCCCTAAGGAGTTGCCAGGACCCGCTGGACCTCCCGCTGGACGGATTGCGGCAGTGAAACGATCAAGGTTTGACTCGCTGGATCGTACGCAAGTGCCCCGGTTCCCATCGGCTGAAACCGTGCCAAACCAACACGGTCCGCAATTCGACCGCTCACCTCCTGGACTTTCTCCGGCGATTGCAGCCCGGCAGGTAACGGATAGAACTCGACATCATTCTGGGCAGCCGCAGCTTCCGGCGAAGTGATCTCCAGGATCGCGGGGTCGAGCCATCGAAAGGTCAATCCCATCGGCTCCAACAAGCTGTGAAGGGCTTCCTCCAGAGATTGCTCGTGGCAGAAGAACCGCATCCGATCCTCCGGCGACCACCCCGACATCAACAAGGCATTCCAATCGACCAGAACCGTGACGGGCAGTTCGCGTTCGATCCGAGCGGCAATCTGATTCAGGTTTTCCTCGCGCCAGATCCGCAGCGTCAACTTCTGTTGCAGCGTTGACACTTGCTGAACCAAAGGCTGAGACGACAGCATCGCGTCCGGTATTCGACTGCGACGCGCTAGACCTCGGGCCACGCGAAGCTTTTCGCAAAACAGCAGGACTTGGAATTGGACCGTGTCCGACTGTTCGACGACGAGCGTCGACTGTTCCACACGGTAAGTCCCGTCGCCTCCGTGAACCTGCCAGGTACTGGGATCGATCATTTGCGTGAGCCATTTCCCCAACTCGGCGGTGGCCTCCGATTGCCCCTCAGTCAGGTCAGAGACGTCATGTTCAATCGTGACCAATTCCCCCTGGCTCTCGATCTTCGTCGTTATCAACAGATGTCCTTCAGTGATCACGTAACCCAACCGCAGCGGCTCCAGCAGATCCCGTAACAGTTCCTCAACCGTTGTTTCCGTTCGCAGTAAGTTGACGGGACGCCGCGGCGAAATCATTCGGCGACCGAGTGCTTGCGGATCGATCGTGATCGGGATCGTACTCAGATCACTCACCGTGCGCAATGCATCGACGAACGCCACCTGTCGGAATTCGATTGCCGCGACGGCATCGCCCAGACGTTTTGCCACGTCGACTGGCGGCGGAACTGGGCGACTCGGCCTGACCACATCCTGCGGCATCGCCTCGACGGGTGCTTCGTTCAGAAAACCGGAATTGGCTGTCGCCGGCTGCGACGAATCGGCCGACGCAGAACTCAACCACTGCGCGAAGCTGGCCAATCCATCGTCAGCCACCAGCGGCGATGGATCGGGAGGCATGGACGGATCGGTCGGCGAGGATCCATCGGCATCTTCCGCAAGCTGTACAGGCTCCCGCGGTGGCGTCTCGGCGTCCGGATCAGGCTCGTCTGCGACCGAGGCGTCCTCTTCCAATGTCGCCGCGGGGGCATTTACCGGGGCCGCCGCGGACTCGATGGCTAGCGGCTCAGCCGGCGACTCCTCTTCCACCGCAACCTCGGAAGCAGGAGTTGGGGCCTGGACCTCGGAATCGTCGGTCACCAGCGGCTCCCGTTCCCGCAAATCGCTTGGTTGCTCCGGCGGATTGGCTCCCACGTCGTCGACGACTTCGGCCTCGGCCTGGTCGCTCGTCGTCGGGGAGGTGGAACGGTTGAGGGTCCAAACGGTGAAACCAACCGCCAGAACGGTACCAACCAATACCCCTCCGACAATGGCTGCGTAGCGGCGTACCAAACCGACGGATTCTGGAATCCACTCGTCTGGCCCGGAATCTCCCGCATCGAAAGCGACCGATTCGGCAGCCGTTGACGGCTCCGGGGGAGCGTCTTCGTGCGTCGGTCTCCTGACGTCAGACACGGGAGACGAATCGGAAACCCGCCACCGTCCAGTGTGTGAGACGGAACTGTCGTGCGATTCGCCTTCGAGTAACTGTTCGATCTGCTCAAACGCGTCGCCGAAGACCGCCTCGGGCTGGCTCGGTGCCCCTCCCCGCGCCGGCGGGTTGGTCGCTGCATCCGCCCCCGGAAGCTCATGGGTCGTCGCCGACTCGGCCCGAGGCGCAACGAAGACCATGCTCCCACACTTGGGACACGGCAAGATCTGCCCCAGCGAGTTTTCCTCGCGGACCTTGAGTCGGGCCTTACATGTTGTGCAGCGGATCAAAAACGGTTCCACAGCGGGTTCCTGTTCCTCTTCTGAACCTTAACTTCCGAATCAGTTTAATGTCTGTTCCCCGAGTTTTCGACGCGCAGCCGATTCCGATCGGGAAAAGGCGACGGGAAGCGTCAGCCCCTGTCGTGTCGCAGCGGAACGGGTGGTGACCAGGATTCGAAGCTGTGGCCGACTCACAGTCGGGTCCACAACCCAGATCAGTTTCTGGACCGGATCGGCAGGCGAGGTCGCCGGGGTCGGATTCGCCCGCACCACGATGGCGGTCAGGATCTCCCCCACACTCTGCTCCGAAAGGTGGAGGTTTCGGATCTGCTGATTCCGGGTGATCCCCTCCAGCTGCAGCTCACGACCTTCGAGCCGAATCTCGAATGGTACGTCAGGGATCCGCTCGTTCACGATTAAGGCCAAATCCCGCAGGGTGAAATCCAACGATTGCTGCGAGATTTCAAAGGTCATTCGATGATCGAGCACTCGGGACGGATCGTCGGCGGCAGCTTCTGTCCGAACAACGGCGGGCAACAGACCGGGCTCGTGGGCCGACAACGCCAATTGCGATGCAAGAATCAGGTTGTGTGCCGCTTGAGGAGGGAGGACAAAATTCACGGTTGCGCAACCTTGGCTGACACCGATCCGCGTCTGCTGGAACAGATAATTGACCATCAGCGGCAATCGCACCGCCAGTCGTTGCCAATACGGATCAATCGCGATCCGCCCGAGGTAGTCGTTCACTTGCTCAGGAACCTGTCGAAGCCGTTCCTTACATGCCGCGGCCAACTCGAGGGGAACGCGGTCAAGGGTCGAAACGAAGCGCAACTCGCCGTAGAACGACGAATCGACGTGCAAGCTCAGGCTGACGGCCTGGATGTCTTCACTCAACCAATCCAGGATCGGGTCTCGGAGCATCGAGCGAGGCCCGGACAACAGATCGCGACCATCGGCGGCCAGAAAGTTGGGGGTTGCGAAAAAGGTCAGATGCCGGTCCGCATCACTCGCCCCTAACAAACGTTCCATTTCACGCCGCAACAGTGGAGGAGCACCGCGATTGGCGATCACCGTCTCCACATCCTCCGACTCGCCCCACACAAAAATGCACGGATCCGCCTCAGGCAGAAAGACCTGCCGTGATCCGACGTGCAGGCGTTTACCACCCGGGACCTCTTCGGACCCTTCCAGGCGGAGGTCGTGCGCCGCTTCCGGGTTCGGCAATTCCAGAATGCTCGTGACCCGACATGGCCCCGTGTCCTGTGGACTGAACGCCAGCGTAATCCGCTGCAGTTCCGCAAGTTGCAGTCCCGTTGCCTGTTCGAGTTCCTCGGCCGCCGCAACGGCTTCGGGGCCAAGTGACTGCAGAACTCGCGGTCCCTCCGCGGTCTCCAGGAGAGCGCGGGGGCGAATCAACAGAAAGGCCCGAGCATCCGCCGGCGCATATCGCAGCGCAAAAGGTTTTCCATCCGTTGGTGAGAGCCAAAGCGATCGTCCGTCGTCCTCAATGATTTTCGCTTTGACGATTGCGGTGTTGACCGTAGCCTCGTCCTGCCGCGTCGTCTGGCCAGGACCCGACCAACTCTCCAGTTTCCCCGAAATCGGCGGATTCTGTTTCTTGGCGTCGACCGCGGAGTTTCGCGCGTCGGACCGCGTCCGCCAGCCGATTAGAATAGTCACCGCAAGCAACAGGACTGCAGCGGTCACGGCGATCAGAACCGATGGCAACATCGGTCGCCTCCGCCGCCGGAAATTGGGAATGGAGGGGACCACGACGGAGGACAGATCGGGCTCGGCGGAAACCGTCGAGCCGGACACGGCCGGCGCCGAATCCCGCGCGAGATCGGGCGTCTCGTGTCCGACATCCGCCGGCGGCGATGCCTGGACTGGTTTGGGCGCTGGCATTCGAAGATGCTTGGGGCGATGTTCGTCGCAGTCCTGCAGTTGCGCCAAGTAGAAGCTTTCCGTGGGCCGGGTGCGCGGGTGCGTGGGCCGGCGGGAATGATCCAGAAAAGCCTCCAACCGCCGAGCGACTTCCGCCGCATTCTGGTAGCGCTGGGTCGGATCCTTGGCGACCAGAAAGCACAGGACGTCATTCAGCCCCGCCGGTATGGATCCGAGGTGTTCCAACCCGGGTGGCGGTTCGCCGACGTGCCGTTGGTACTTGCTCTGAACATCCCCTCCCGGAAAAGGCACTTCCCCCGTCAACAGCTGGTACATGGTACAGCCAAAAGCATACAAATCCGTACGCTCGTCCGGCATTGCGCCCGATTGCCATAGCTCCGGTGCGCGATAATCGGCCGTCTGCTGAGCTGCGCGCGAATCGTCGGCACGGAAATCCCGGGACGGCTGTGGATGAAGGAGAGGCTGTCGAAGCAGTTTCACATGGCCACTGGGCTGCAGCACGATCTCAGAGGGACGAAGGTCCAGGTGCAGCAGTTGACCCACATGCAGGTGCACGAGGGCTTGGACGACCTGGTAACCGATCCGACAAGCTTCCTCGACGGAAAACCGTCGACTCCTCCGCAGACACGTCTCCAAGGACTGTCCGTCCACATCCTCGGTTATGACGAGACGTTGACCGAGCGACTCGACCACCTCGTAGCAACGGTCCAAATGCGGATGCATCAGGGTCAAATGCCGGTCCAGTTGTGCGAGAATCTGTTCCCACGTTGTCCCCGTCGACTCGCTCCAAATGTGCAGCATCACACGATGATTCGTGCTGCGATGCACCGCTCGGAAACGGAGCGTAGAGCAACCGCCGAGAACGCGCTCATCGATCCGGTAGGGGCCGAACAGGAAGGGACCGGGCCGTCCCGAAAGCAAAACTCTCGCTTGGTAGGTCGTTAACACGTGCTGCCCCACCAGCCAAGAAGCGACGGTGCGACTGTTCCCTCGACGCTTTGGCCCGCGCATCGATTCGTAATCCGATCGAAGCGTCCGACACTGTTCCTCGGTCAGCAGTTGACTCTGCTGGGCGAGCGACCAGAACTGGGGAATTGACACCGTCATCGCAGGCAGTGCACCAAACCGCTAGGCCGCCCGGACGACGACCGTTCCGAAGGAGAAACCATCGACAAGCTTCACGTTGCGTCAACGTGCCTAAACCTCAGTTTACCATCGCTTGTCCCAATCCCGACGCGGGAAAACTCCGTGCGGAAGGGCCGCGACCTGAACTAACCTGCGGCCTCCAGCCTCCAGCCACCTCGCCCCCCTGCAGAGGCAACCCGATCTCCTGGCGGGTCCTTCAAGTCAGGCGAGATGCTTGACGGCTGATGCGGATTCCGCAGCGACACGCTGAAGGCACTCCCCGGCGAAATGGACGTCTTCCGTAGAAACATCCAGATGGGTCAGAGCGCGAATCCGTCGCGGACTCTCCGCCAGCATGAGGACCCCGGCCTCGCGCAGTCGCTGAACGAACTGCGGGGCCTCGGCCAATTCCGGATCGACGTCGAAGAACAGGATGTTCGTTTCGACTTCGTCGTATGCGAGGCGCAGGCCTTCGGTGCCGCGCACATAATCCGCCAACAACTGCGCATTGGCGTGATCGTCCGCGAGCCGTTCGACATGGTTTTCCAGGGCATAGAGTGCGCCGGCGGCGATGATCCCGCTCTGCCGCATTCCTCCACCGAAGACTTTTCGGTGGCGACGCGCCAAGCGAATTAATGATTCCGGTCCCGCGAGCGCGGAGCCCACGGGCGCGCCGAGCCCTTTACTGAAGCAGACGCTGACGGTGTCAAACGGCCGCGTCCACTCGTCCGGGGCAATTCCGGACGCAACCACCGCGTTAAAAAGCCGGGCTCCGTCCAGATGTCTCCGCACTCCATTCGCCGCGGCCCATTCGCAGATCGACACCACTTCTGCAAAGGGCTGCACCGCACCGCCACCTCGGTTGTGCGTGTTCTCGATACAGACCAGACGCGTACGCACCATATGGTCATTGGCCGGTCGAATGCGGTCGCTGAGTTGCGAAAGACGCAGAATGCCCCGCGTCCCTTCGATGGGGTGGGCGACCACGCCACTCAATTGGGCGAACGCTCCCTGTTCGTGGTTGTAGATGTGGCAGCCAGCCTCGCAGAGAAACTCGTCCCCCGGACTGCAATGGACCCGGATCGCAACCTGGTTCGTCATCGTGCCGGACGGCATGTAGATCGCCGCCTCCTTGCCCAGGACCTGGGCGATCCGCTGTTGCAGGCGTTCGACCGTGGGGTCCTGATCAATCACATCGTCACCGACTTCGGCCGCCGCCATCGCGGCGCGCATTTCGGCAGTGGGTCGGGTCACGGTATCACTACGCAGATCAACGGTTCGCGGAGACATGAGCGGAGCACTCCTGGGACGGCTTCGAACAGGGAGAGGGTTCGAGCCTAACAGCCGATGCCCCACGATTCCAGGGGGCAGAAAAGCCGCAGATTGACGAACAAGGAGTTCCGATTGCTGAGGGCAGCGACCACGGGTCCCGTGGAGACCCGCCGAGATTCCCCGTTCCTCGCGGTTCTCAACTCGCCAATCCAAAATCTGTCTTCCCTTCAAAAATCGGAACTCCTTGTTCGTCAATCTGCGGCTCCTCTGCCCCTGTAGACCGACTTGCACCGCAGGCCGTCTCCCGAAACAAACCGACGGAGCCTTGCCAGAGTATCGAGCGCGGTCACAATAGGGGATTCCTGTCCCAATTCATGGAGCGTCATGGAGCGGGAAGTTTGTCCACCGGCCCGGAATCTCGCTGAAGGAACCAGATAGCATATGGCCGCCGCACAACTCAAGCTGCAACAGATTGACACTCGGCAACAGGCGATCGAGCAGGCGCTGTACGCCATCCGACAGCGATTGAGTCCACGTGGAGACGTCGTCAGCGAAGCGAGCCGGCAGAGAACACTCGAGGTGTTTGGCGCTCCACTCTCTCCGGTCGAAGTCGTTCAACGAATCTGTCGCGAGGTTCGAGAGGAGGGCGTGCAGGCCGTACTGCGGTATTCTCAGTCGTTGGACGGCGCGACACTATCGCCCGAGACATTACGTGTCCCGGCGTCGGAACTCCAAGACGCACATGAAAAAGCGGATCCAGAATTCTTACAGACCGTGCGACGGATTCGCGAGAACATCCTGCAGTTTCAGACGGCAATCCTCCACCAACACGTTCAAGTCACACGGCCCGATGGCGTGACGTTAACCCAACGGTATGTGCCTTTACGGAGGATCGGAGTCTGCGTTCCGGGAGGCGCCGCGGCTTATCCGTCGACGGTCCTGATGAGTGTCGTGCCGGCACAGGCTGCGGGCGTCGATCAGATCGCCGTCGTGGCACCACCGACTCAGTACGGTGCCTACCATCCGGACCTGCTGGCGACGTGCCATGAATTGGGAGTGAACGAGGTGTACCGCATCGGTGGGGCCCAGGCGGTGGCCGCACTTGCCTACGGCATTCCGGGTATCCCCCCGGTCGATAAGATCGTCGGTCCCGGAAACCTCTTTGTGGCGCTGGCGAAGAAGAACGTCTACGGCGAGGTCGATATCGATTCAATCGCGGGTCCGAGCGAAGTTGTCGTACTGGCGGATCGTACAGCACGCGCGGACTTCGTCGCGGCAGACATGCTGGCTCAGGCAGAACATGCTCCCGGGGCGAGCCTGTTGATCAGTTGGGAGGATGGTGTGCTGGAGGCCGTGGAAGCCGAACTGAACCGCCAGGTGGCGGAACTGGAGCGGTGTGAGGTAACCGTCCAAAGCCTGGAGGCATTTGGAGCTCTGATTCGCGTCACCGACGCCCAGGAGGCATGTCGTGTCACCGACTTGATCGCTCCGGAACATCTGCAGATCACGACCGCGAACCCGCTGGAGATGGCGTCTGTCATACGAAACGCAGGAGCAACCTTCCTTGGGGCGTATACCCCGGTGGCGCTCGGCGATTACGTCGCCGGCCCATCGCACGTACTCCCCACTGGCGGCACGGCGCGCTGGGCCAGCGGACTGTCCGCCAACGACTTCCTGCGTTCCGGCAGCCTGATTCAATACAGTCGTGAAGCATTGCAGCAGTCGGCCGCGGATGTGCAACGGATGGCGGATCGAGAAGGCTTAACCGCTCATCGAGTAAGCGTGGACATCCGGCTGGATTCCTGAATTCCGAGGGGAGACACGGTAATGACGAGTCGACCGACGGGCTATGTGCGTCCCGATGTTCTGCGGATGCACGGATATGTTCCTGGCGAACAACCTCAGGCCGGAAAATATATCAAGCTCAATACGAACGAGAATCCGTATCCACCTTCCTCGAAGGTTCTCCAAGCGATTCAGCATACCGCAGCGCAGGGTTTGGCCCGATACCCCGATCCGGTCGCCACGGCGTTCCGTTTGCGAGCCGGTCAGCTTTGGAACGTGCCGCCGGATTGGATTCTCTGCGGAAACGGGAGTGACGACCTGCTGACGATCCTCACGCGAGCGATGGTTGGCGCAGGCGAATTGCTGCGGCTGCCCTACCCGAGTTACATCCTGTACAAGACGCTGGGCCAGCTGCAGGGTGCGCGAAGTGAGGAAGTGCGTTTCTGTCGCGACTGGACTCTGCCCGCCGAGTTCACGACACCGGCTGACGACCTGCGGCTCGTCTACCTACCCAATCCGAACAGTCCCTCGGGAACGGTCATCGCCCCTGAGGAAATCCTGAGAATTGCGACGGAACTGCCCTGCCCTCTCGTGGTCGATGAAGCCTATGCGGACTTCGCCGAGGTGCACTGCATGGACCTCGTCGCGCAATGTGAAAAGATCATCGTGACGCGAAGCCTGAGTAAGGCTTACGCGCTCGCGGGACTTCGCTTCGGTTATCTGGTTGCCCAGCCCCAACTGATCGAGCAGCTCTTGAAGGTCAAAGACTCCTACAACTGCGATGCACTGTCCATCGCCGGGGCAACCGCGGCCATTGACGACCAAACCTGGGTGCGCGAGACGCGCCGAAAGATCATCAACACGCGGTCGCGCATGACGGATCAGCTGGGGCAAATGGGATTTTCGGTGCAACCGTCGCAGGCGAATTTTGTCTGGTGCACTCATCCCGATCGGCCGCTGCAACCCCTTTACGAACAACTGAAAGAGCGGCGAATCCTGGTCCGATACATGGACTATCCCGGATGGGGAGACGGCCTGCGGATCAGCGTTGGAACGGACGATCAAGTCGACGCCTGTCTGGCGACGCTGGAGTCACTCCTCTGACCAGAAGCCAATGAGTCACCGAATCCCGGAGAAGCAACATCCCGCGGCGGCAAGCAAACGACTTTCTCGCAGGTCCGGCCGCAACCGATTGGTTTTTTTCCGGTAAACTGCAAGAGGATCCACCACACTTCGTTCCCGGAGCCTGTTTGCCGGAGTCTGTCACCCTGCGGGAGGAGACCTTTCGCCATGGCCCGAACCGCCACGGTCCACCGAACAACCGCCGAAACTGAGATTCACTTGTCACTGGATTTGGACGGTGACGGGAAGGCCAACATTGCGACCGGAGTGGGCTTTCTCGATCATATGCTGAACCTTCTGGCACGCCACGCCTGCATGGACCTATCGGTGCAGGCCGAAGGGGACCTGCACGTCGACCAACATCACACGGTCGAGGATGTGGGCATTTGTCTGGGACAATCGATCCGCCAGGCGCTGGGCGAGAAACGCGGCATCCGCCGTTACGGACATTGCACGCTGCCGATGGAGGATACTCTGGTCACCTCGGCGATCGACTTGGGCGGACGCTTTTTTCTCGTCTTCCGCGTGGATTTTCCGACGGCCAAAATCGGCAACTTCGACACGGAACTTGTGCAGGAATTCTGGCAGGCGACCGCGGCCAATGCCTGGATGAATCTGCACTTGGTGCTGCACCACGGTCAGAACAGCCACCATATCAGCGAAGCGGTCTTTAAAGCGACCGCGCGTGCGCTTCGGACGGCCGTGGAACTCGATCCACGAGTCACGGACGTCCCCAGCACGAAGGGCACGCTAGGTTAGGCTTTGTCTCAAAAGCCACGGTCAACGCAGGCCGACTTGTCTCAAGTGTCGGCGAACATGCCGGAATTGCCGACTTGAGACAAGTCAAGTCGGCCTATAGGACGGGGCGTCGCCGTCATTCGTTCACGTGCGTCTCCATGAAGCGGGCCAGACGGTGGAAATCGCTTTGGGGACGGATGTACCGCACCGTCGTGACTAGCGTCTCGGGATTCACGAGTTGATTGAAGTCAACGTAATGCAGATCGAGTTGACCGGAAACGGAGACCATTACTCCGTTCAGCCCCTCCTCAATGAGTGCTCGGTACGCGCCAACGCCCAATTGGCTTCCCAGCATCACGTCAAAGGCGTGTGGCTTGGCACATCGCGACTCGTACCCCAACTGTAATCCCTTCACCTTGCGCTTCCGGCCGGTCGCCGAGTTGTAGGCTTTGCCCAACAGTCGCGCGAACATCGGTCCGAGATTTACTTCGGCAATCGAAATGTGACCGTGCTCATCGCGTGGAATGCCTTCCAAATAGGAGTAGGGCAGCAACTCGGAGAGCCCCTCGGCGAGGACGATCACGCCAAAGTTCTTCCCGTCCTGTTCCCGTGCCAGCATCACCTTGACCATGTGTCCAAGCACATGATCAATATTCATGATCTTCCGCGTGATCGATTCCCCCGATTTGGGATCGACATGGCTTTCTTCCGCAGCGAAATCACCGCAGATGTCTTCGACGCTAATCACCAGACTTGCCTCACCCGCAATGGCCGAGCCGTAAGCAAGCCAGCCGGCGCTACGTCCCATGACTTCACAGAGGAAATACGAACTGCTTGCTTCCGCGTCAAAAATCAAATTCCGCAATTCGCTCGCGAGAAACTCAACCGCGGTGAAATAGCCAAATGTGAAGTCAATCCCCATGTAGTCGTTGTCGATCGTCTTCGGCAGATGCACAACCGGAATGCGCGGCGCGTCCGCCGGTAACCGATCTTGATACAGCTTGAATTTATTTGCCGTCTTCAGTGTGTCGTCCCCACCGATGGAGACGAGTGCATCGATTTCAAGTGACCGCAGACCTTCATAGACCCGACGCAGCGGCATGCAGCGATCCGGATCTTCAAGGTGGGCCGGCGCGCTGACATCTTTCCCCGGATTGGCGCGCGCAGTGCCAATCATGATCCCCTGAGAATTCCGCGTGCGTTTCAGCAATTGGGAATCAAGATTGCGGTAGTGCAGATCCACACGCAGCGGATTCTCGGGACTGTAATTCACCAGATTCGAATATCCGTTCAGAATCCCCGTGACGTGGATCCCGTTGCGCAAGAAGGCGGCAGCGGCTGTGGAGATCACTGCATTGGCGGCCGGTGCGGGACCACCCGCAAAGAGAATCCCGACACGTCGGATGGAATCGTTCTTGCGAACCGAGGAGTACATCGGAGTCATGGGTCGAACAACCTTTGGCAAAGAAACCGAAACATGCAATCGGCGGCCGGGGGCCCTCCGGGAGGGCACGCCAACCACCGTTCCCAAGCGTGATCGCTCGAACTGCCACGTTTTCTGCGGAGAAATCGATCTGCCGGGCAGAATCCGTCGGCTCGAGCACTCCCGGATTCTAAGTCACGGTGCGCGATTCTGGGAAGGCGGGGCACCGAAAAAGAACTAGGCTTTGTCTCAGGACTCTTCCGCAGCACTGGCAGAGCCAGTGGCACCCGCTGATCTAGTGTGCCACTGGCTTTGCC
>CAZFWV010000133.1:13966-16367 GCA_964522605.1 uncultured Pirellulaceae bacterium | reverse complement strand
GCTCGACCCCAGCCACCCTCGTTGGAAAACAACGAAGTTATTCTTGAGTCATCCCCAAGCATTTTTAACTTAGACCAGAAAGCAGGAGGTTGTTATGCAATTGACTGTCTGGTGTTTCGTTCGCATCGGCTGGCTGTTCGCGTTGGTCGAATTCCTCCTGCTCATGCTCATTTCTTCCGGACCAGCAACATGCACGGCAGCCGACGGTCAGACTCTCACGGTGCAGTCCCAGTCCGACCAGCCGACCGTTCGCCCGGTGGATACGCTGCGGTCGGAATTTTCGGACCCGCCGCAGCGCTACTGGCCACGCCCGTTATGGTTTTGGAACCACACACGCGTCACCGCCGATGGGGTGCGCGAGCAGATGCTGCAGGCCCGCGATCGCTGTCGCTACGGTGGTTTTGGCATCCTGCCCTTTGGTCGGAATTTCAAGCCGACGTATCTGAGTGAAGAGTATTTCGCCGTCTACGGCGCTGCGCTGGAACAGGCGAAAACGCTGGGTCTGATTTTGTCGCTGTACGACGAATACGGCTTCCCCAGTGGTTCTGCCGGTTCGCAGAACTCCAGCGACACCAGTGCGTTTGCACAACGTTGGCCTGACTTGACGATTAAGCGATTGGATAAACATGAATGGCAGGTCGTGGGCCCGGATCGTTTCCAGGCAGTTCTTCCGGTCGGTACGCTAATGGCGCTGGTCGCGATCAATGACGCAACGGGAAAGCGTGTCGAGTTGTCCGATACGGTGCACGAGGGACGCATCGACTGGTCCGCACCGGCCGGTAACTGGAAGCTGATGGCGTTCATTTGTCTCGTGGATGGCGATCCGATTTGTGATTATCTCGATCCGGAGGCCGCCGACCGATTTATCGAACTGACGCATCAGGCCTATTATGAGCGTTTCGCATCGTTTTTTGGCACGACGATCGATTCCACGTTCTTCGACGAGCCTACGCTGTACCGCGCGGAAGGCCGAAGTTGGACGAACAAGTTCAACGAGAAGTTCATCGCGGAGCACGGCTTCGACCCTCGTTCCTACTATCCGGCCTTATGGTACGACATTGGCGCCGAGACGGAGGCCGCAAGGAATTACCTGTTTGGCTTTCGTTCCGAGTTGTACGCACGCGGTTTTCCCAAGCGGATCCAGGAATGGTGCACCGAGCATGACATCCTGGCGACGGGTCATCAGGATCAGGAAGAAGTCGTGAATCCGGTCTCGGTTTCCGGCGACTTGATGAAGTGCTTCCAGCACCTAGACATTCCCGGGATCGACAAGATTGGTGGCAACCGTCCGGCCGAACGATTTTACAAGGTGGTAAGCTCGGCCGCCTACAACTGGGATAAGTCCTTGGTCATGTCGGAGACTTATGGGGCAATGGGCGACCTCTCGTGGGACGAAATCTACACCGTCGCGATGGAGCAGTACACCAAAGGGATTAATCTGCTCATTCCGCACGCTGTCTGGTACGACGATAACCAGGTGACATTCAAGCCCGAGTTGTCGTGGCGAAATCCAAAGTATGCGGAGCGTCTGCCGGAATTCAATAAGTACCTGGCGCGGTTGAATATGTTGCTCCAGAACGACGCTGGCCACGTCGCTGACATTGCCGTTCTGTATCCCATTGCCACTTTGCAGGGCAGTCACCACTTCGATGGGCCACTGGGGTTCTATCAGGGAGGCGTGGCGGTACCGGAAGCAGACTACGTTGAGGTGGGCGAGTTGCTCGCCGTTGAGCTCGCGCATGACTTCACCTTCCTGCATCCCGACGTATTGTCCCAACGGTGTGACGTTCAGGGCGGTCGACTGGTGTTGCCGAGTCAAATTCACCCGAACCGTTTCGCAATTCTGGTGCTGCCAGGGCACAAGACAATTCATTGGAGCAGCCTCCAGAAGATCGAGGCATTCTACAAACAAGGTGGCAGGATCATCGCCACCGGCACTCTTCCACGTAAGTCAGCCGAGTTTGGTCATGACGATGATGTCGAACGTGTGATCACAGACTTATTTGGAGCGCCCGACGTTACGACGGAAGGATCGATGATGCTCCGGCGTAACAACCAAGGTGGGGTTGCTATCCGGCTGACGACTCTGAATGCGGAGACGTTTCGCGAGGCGATGGATGCGGTGCGGTGGAACTGGGATGTTGCCTTCGCTCCCGGAGCTGAATTGCGTTACATCCACAAGGTTAAGAACGGCCGGCAGCTCTATTTCTTCGCCAATCTCCGGCCCGGCCTGACGGGGAGCCACGTTACCCTGCGTGGTCACCACCAGCTTCAGGCATGGGATCCTCACCATGGGTCGATCAACACCGTTCGTCTTGAGCACGCAACGCGCAACGGGACGGACGTTACTGATCTTTGGCTCGAGTTGCCTTATCTTCGGTCCGTGTTTCTGAGATCGATG
>CAZFWV010000133.1:0-13866 GCA_964522605.1 uncultured Pirellulaceae bacterium | reverse complement strand
ACGACACGACGCCGTTTTCTCACGGCTGCTCCTACGATCGCGGCCTTGGGTGCCGCGGCAAGTTCGATTCCCACGGTAACCGCGTGGGCTGCCGAAGAGGGTGATGACACGTCGACCATTCCACCGCTGAAGATTGGGCTGATGACTTACCTTCTAGGCAAGGAGTGGGACATCGAGACGATTATTCGCAATTGTACAGAGGCGAAATTCGAGCATGTTGAATTGCGGACGACTCATGCCCATGGTGTGGAAGTCTCGCTGTCTCCGCAGGAGCGGGCTGGGGTACGCCAGCGATTTGAGGACGCAGGGCTCAAGCTGAGTCTTGCGAGCGGCTTTGCTTATCATCACTCCGATCCCGCCAAGCAAAAGGAGAATATTGAAGGAACGAAGGAATACACATTGCTGGCGCGGGATCTCGGAGCGATTGGCATTCGAGTCTTTCCGAACGCGTTGTCGAATGAGGCAGGTGAATCTGAAGAGCAAATCATTGAGCGTATTGGACACGCTGCGGCAGAAGTGGCGACCTTTGGCGCCGATCACGGCGTGGAAATTCGTCTGGCCAATCATGGGCGAGGAACGAACCGCATCTCCGTCGTCAAGCGAATCCTCGATGCTGCCAATTGTCCACACCTCTTCGTCAATTGGAATTGCGACCGCAGCGACATGGCGAGTCCCGGACTAGAAGCTCATTTTCATCTCGTGAAAGATCGGATCCGAAATATCCACCTGCATGATTTGACGGACGACTATCCGTACCGGCAACTCTTCGCGCTGCTACGTGCATCGGGCTACGACGGCTACTGCGACGCCGAAGTGTCAGCTAGCCTCGAGCCCGTTCGGTTTATGAAATACTACCGTGCACTCTTTCTCGCTCTGCAAAATGCGGTTTAGCGATCAGCAGAAAAAAGGATGCCAGGCGATGAGACGAAGAAGCTTCCTCAAGATTGCGCTGACGGTCGGTTCCTGTTTGACCTTGAAAAGTCCTCGTGCCTTTGCGGCAAATGAAGAGATTCGTTTGGGTGTGATTGGTATCGGATCGAACGTTAAGATTGGTGGAAAAGGTCGCCAAGATATCCGAGACTTTCGTGCGATTCCCGGTGTTCGGGTGGCCGCGGTGTGCGACTGCGATACGGACCATCTCGACTGGCAGGTCGACCAGTTTCGTAAGTGGGGAGAGTCGGTCAAGGCACACCGTGACTATCGACGTATCCTCGACGATCCAGAGATCGACGCCATTTCGATCACGACGCCAAATCACTGGCATTCGCTGATGGCGATACAGGCCTGTCAGGCGGGCAAGCATGTATTCGTACAGAAACCGATGTCGCATAATCTGTTCGAAGGTCGGCAAGTTGTCAGCGCGGCGCAGAAATACGATCGCGTCGTGCAGGCTACGCACGGTCCGCGGAACAGCGGCAATGTGCAGGCCGCATTCGAGTATGCGCGGAGCGGCGAGCTTGGCGCGATCCGATGCGTGCGTGGTCTCAATTACCGATCCCGAGAAAGTATCGGCTTGGTCGACGGTCCCCAGCCGATTCCGCCGACCTGTGATTACGATCTCTGGTGCGGTCCGGCCCCGAAGAAACGCCTGATGCGAGAGTATTTGCATTACGACTGGCACTGGGATTGGGACACCGGCAATGGAGATCTCGGAAACATGGGCATTCATTACATGGATGCCTGTCGCTGGGCGCTGGGAGCAAACTCGCTGCCCCGGCGTGTGATGACACTTGGCGCACGCGTGGGCTACCGCGACGACGGTCAAACACCGAATACGCTGGTGACGATCCTAGACTATCAGCCCGCCCCCATCCTTTTCGAAGTTCGCGGATTGCCCATCGATGCCGAACATCGTGATCGGCGCTGGGGCCGTTCGATGGATCAGTATCTGGGAACTTCGATCGGCACGGTGGTCCATTGTGAAGGGGGCACGGTGCGCATCCGAACGGGAGACGTCTGTGCGGCATTCGACAACGACGGGCGCAAAATCTGTGATTTCTCGGCCGAGCGGGTCAGCACGAAGCAGAATTTCATCGATGCGATCCGCAATCCATCCGCGACGCCGCTCCATACCGACGCGGTCCAGGGCCATCTCTCCTGTGGGCTTGTCCATATGACGAACATCTCGTATCGCCTGGGGCGCGAAGCGGACCGCGACGTTGTTCGAGAAACGGTTGCAGGTCAGGAATCGCTTCAAGAGGCGACCGATCGAATGCTCGATCATCTGCACGCGAACCAGATTGACCTGGAGTTGACGCCGCTCACACTCGGTCCCACGTTGACGCTGGATCCAACGACCGAGCAATTCACCGGGGAGTTCAGCGAGCGAGCCAATCAGCTCGCGACAGGAACGTATCGCGAACCGTTTGTCGTTGCCGATCAGGTGTAATGGCACGCGGAAGTGGAAGGTGATTCAGGAACGATCCTGCACCGACGAGGAGTGCTCTTGGATCCCTTCTCTGTCCCAGAAACCATTCAATCCACAGACGCTTGCGATGGCATCACGCAGTGCTAGATCACGGGGATCACCTTGGATGGCAGTTCCCATTTGGCTGGTAACGTAGGCGTAGCCGATGCCGGATTTCGGGTCGGCGAATCCGATGGCACCACCGGCGCCGAACGCACCGAACGAGCCTTCGCTACCGAACTGCCAGAATCTGCTGGGTTTGGTGAAGCCCAACGAATAGCGTACGTCGTGGGCGAGTAAACACTCATCATAGAAACCAAGCCGTGGTGGGACTGCGGGAGCCGACAATGCACGCAATGTCTCAGGTAGCAGTGTCAGTTCCTCTCCACCCGTGGCAAATACACTGTAGGCCCGCGCGATGGCCCGCGCGGTGCCGACACCTCCCGCCGACGGGACTTCGAAGTTGCGGGCGTAAATGTGCTGCGCGTCACGAACGATCTCGGGACCAGGGTTAACTGCGACCGCGCGGTAAATGTTTGAGTGGGGGTTGAACGAAGCAAGCATCAGACGCTTTGGAGATCCGTTCCCGAAAAACATCGAAGTCCAACTTGGCTTCGCGAGAACGGCGAGTCGAGAATTGGGGATCGCTTTAGGCAGGCAGATATAGAAGTCGATTCCTAAAGGGGTGGCGATTTCTTGTTGAAAGAACTCGCCCAGGCTGCGATGTTGGGGATCAACTCTTCGCAACAGCTCACCTTCATAAAAGCCGAGTGAAATTGCGTGATATGCCTGCCGACTGCCGGGCTCCCAGGCAGGTTTTTGACGAGCCATGACGACGGCCAGTCGATCGAGATCTGCCACGAGGTCTGCGTCGACCGGTTCATCAAACGCAAATAATCCTGCTTGGTGCGCCAGAAGCTGACGAACGGTGATCGTCTCCTTCCCGTGTTGCGCAAACTCCGGCCAATAGGCACAAACGCGTTCTTCGTAATCGAGCCAGCCCCGGGAATGGGCCAGTGCCAACGTCATGGCGGCCAGGCCCTTGGTCGCTGAATACACGACGACCATGGTGTCTTCTTCCCATGGTTCGCTGGTTGACTTATCCCGCACACCGCCCCACAGGTCGACAACTTTTTCGCCTTGAAAATACACACAACAGGCGGCGCCCAGTTCATGTCGTCGCGCGAAATTCTCCGCGAACGCATCGCGTACGGCACCGAAACCTGCACTGACGTGCCCCTCAATCCGGATCTGTTGCGATGCCGACATGAAAAACCCTCAATTCCCTCTTCAATCGCGACTCATAACGCTGCACCGACATTCCACGTGATCAAACCCGGTATCGGCGCTTTTCCAACCAAGACACAGACCTTGCGATCGAGAATTAGGCGGTGTGGGCTATTTGGCCGCTTGGGGCGCGAGAACTCCCACACAACACACGCCTGTTGTCTTTCTTCCTCTATTCCTCCCAGTCTCTTCCGTCAAGGTCTGTGTCTTTTCGGCTTGGATATTGGCGGGGTTTGGGGAGGAATCGGAGCGAGTCGGCCGTTTTTCGTTCCGGACGCTTCCGCTGCCTGGCTGACGTTTGTTGCGTGGTTTGTTTGCCTATTCCCCTCCCGCGAGAAGACACAGACCTTGTGGAGGGTGATTAGGGGGACTGGGGTGTTTTGCCTGTTGGGGCTTGGGGGCCGGATTGCCAATCCAGCCCACGAATTTGGCGGTATCCCTTTAGGCCGGATTGCCAATCCAGCCCGCCGCGCCAGGTCCGTGTCGTGTTTTTTGCGTCATCCCTGCTCGCCTCATCCCTGAACGTGTTGATGCGGATTCCATCGCGACGTGCCGATTCGCCTTCAGGGTCGTAGGCACTCAGTCTAATGCGAGGATGGCGCACAATCCCCAAACGCAGACCACGATCGCACCCATCAAGAAGATGCCCAGGATCACGAACTCGATGCGATCGCGTACAGAATAATGATTCCACCGTAAAGAGCGTCGCAATCGGCGGCAGGCCGGGCAGAAGCAGGTTGGCGGGTGGTCCTCAATTTCGGCCGCATGAATTCGTCCCCAAGCTTCCGTCGCTTCGGAAGATAACGGATCGACTTCGTACCAGTCCTCTTTGGGGATCAAGTGCTTGTCTCCCTCGAGCCTTACGACAATTGACTGCTCGGGGAGGAACTCATACTCGGTGACAAAATACCATTTGCCGCGAATCCTCGCCTTGGCGAGGCGTCGGTGGTGCTTCGGCGCCGTCATCATCATCACCGTCATTTCGTCGGTTGACTGACAACCTCGGCGAAATGCACAATTGCCCGAGGTCGATTCTATTCGGAGCGCAGCGAGGAGTAAAGATTCATGGCAGTCCGCGCACCCACGCCCGCCTCGATGTTTTGAAAGCGCATTTGAACACTTCAATTTGGTGAGGAGTGGCGATTGGCGCGCTGCCACGATATCCCCGACACCGATCGGTCAGGGGCGTCGCCTTTCCGGTTTTGCATTGCGCTCTACTGCTTGCCCATGCAGACGACGCTGCCGTCACGAAGAGCCAAGAACAGTTTGCCTCGAGCGACCGCCATGCCGTCAAAGACTGGCGGGGATGTCAAGTCATACCGCGCCTGCTCGGTTCCGTCGGTGGTCGAGTAGGCCAGGAGTGTGGCACTCTGTTGTCCGTCCGTCGGGTCCGTTTGTCCGACGGTCTCGACCGGTGGACCCGCAACGAACAGCATGTCGCCGGCGCCGACCATGGCCTGGATTTGGATCGGCACGGAGACGGACCAAAGTGGCTCTCGGGCATCCTGGCGACGGGCGTACAAGTGATAGGGAGCATCCTGAAACGAGTTCGACCAGTGAACGTTTTTCCTGGCATATCCATAGACGGTCGTATCGTCGTATAGCAGCAGGCGACCGTAGATCAGTTCCTTCGTCCGACCGCTGCAACCCGTTGCGATCGACGGTTCTGCGGCAAAGACCCAGTAGGAACGGTGCGTCCATGAATCATCGAGGAAGTCGGTGAGCGTAAACAAATGCGGTGTGCGGTCGTCGCACTGCATGCCATCTTTGGAAAAGGCCTGATCGCGCAGGTAGATGAAGTCTGAATCGGCCACCAAAATATCCGCCCGGGCGCCCGGCATCTGGTTCGCATTGTACTGATTCGGCTGCTGACCGGTCTCGGCATCCGGACTGTATACATTCGTCACGGACAGAACCTCGCCCGATTGTGGATTCAACCGGTACAGATCGATTCCATGATCGAGATACGACGAGCGCCCGGCTGTGAAATAGGCCACGTTGTTGTCCACCAGGACACTCCCGTGGATCGGCCAAGGCGATTCCAACTGGCCATGCGACATGATTCGTTGTTCAGTGCGTGCTGCCCGAAATCGCCACGCCAGAGATCCATCGGTCACCTGGAGCCGATAAACAGAACCGTCGCGACAGCCGACGATTGCGGATCCTTCATGGATGGTTGGTGGAGAATCGATCCTGGCATCGGAAACAAATGTCCATAGCGTGCGCCCTGATGTCGAATCGAGAGCCACTAATCGATTTTGATCCGCCGTTGCCAGGAAGACTTTCTGATTGGCGACCACCGGTGCTGTGAGCATCGCGCCGAGTTTCACCTGCCACTCGGTCTGTAATCGGGGTGGCACACGACTCGCTGAGATCCCGCTGCGACGCGGATTTCCGCGGTAGGTCGGCCAGTCTTCGGCATGCGGCGAACCGTCCAAATCGCCATAGGCAGAACCTCGTTCCAGCGACGCGATCGTCGGTTTGCTGTTCGCAGGCAGCATCGTGCGCTCGGCCATCATCGCGTTAAAGCCAATCAGCTTGGCGGTGATATAGCAGCCACAGGAATGCGGTGGGACGTACAGCAAACCGTTTGCCGGCATGACTCCGTAGCGACAGACCCCCCGCGCCCAACTGTTCCACAGGCAATCACCGGTCTCCAAGTCGATGAACTCCGTGCCCCGGCGTCCTCCGAGCAGATAGCGCTGCGTGGCTTTGCTGATGTAGCATCGCTGATGATGTCCCGGGTTTTCGGGAGCGATTTCTTTCAGGATTTCACCCGTATTCAGGTCGCGCTGCACGGCGAAGTAGGGACCCCAGACGGGGCCGGTATGCTGACGACCCGTATCGTACGGTTTGAATCCGCCAATCCAGATAGAGTCGGATGTGATGAAGACATCACGAATCGATTCCAGAATCGGCTTCCGAGTCCATCGGACGCTGCCGTCATCAGCAGCGAGAAGGGTCACTGCGTCCTTGCTCCAGCAGACGAGTGTGTCCTGGTTTGCGGTTCGGGGCGCGTCGCAGTTTCTTGACCAGACTTCTTTCCCAGTTCGTAACTCCACGCAGATGAGGGCGCCTCGATGATGGTAGTATACGTGGTCGGAGCACGCCCGCAGACTCAGAGGCTTCAGGCCGGCGGTATCCTGGCCGGTGAGCTTCCAGAGTATCTCTCCGCTCTCCGCGTCAAGAGCGATGACGCTGCGCCCGAGTCGGTTCTCCATTTGATTGAACGAAGAGATCAGCGGTTGTCCGGTTTCTCGTTCGTGCAGCGGGCTCCCACGTCGCCGAGCCGCGTCCGCAAGCTTCTGGTATTCCACAAGCTGTTGATCGGTTACCGCCTTGGTGCTGACAATCAAGACGCCGTCATGCCAGAGAATCTCGTCGGCTCCCTCCGTCTCCTCGTAAACCCTCCGTGTCTCTCCGGTTCGCGCATCCAGCGCACTGACCGGCGCATGATATCCAAGCGTCACGTAAACGCGATCCTTGACCGCAACCAGTCGTCTTTGCAGCTGGATTGGCACCGAGGTCCAACCGGCCAAGTGTGTGTACCATTGATCAATGTCGCGCTTCCACAGCAGAAGCCCGTTATAGGCGTCGCGTGAAACAACGTGCCAGTCGGCCGCTCCCTGCAAGTTTCCCGTGGGACCCTCATCCGCGATGTAGAACAGACGCCCGTCGGACGAGACGACTGCGGCAATACTGGACGTATATTCGTGGCTGCGGGTGTGCGCAGGACCCGTCGTCCATTGAAGATGACGGGGCGGACCGACAAGTCTGTCTTGCGAAACCGGATTGCCGCTGGCGCTGTACAGATAATGCGTCCACTCATCCACCTCCGGACGCGTCGGCTTGATGATCGTCGACCACGTATCGCCATCTCTCACGTACGCCCGACCGCCGGGAACCAGAACGCGCAACCACTCTTCCTTTGAAGTTTCTCCTGGTTCCTCGACGACGATCAGATTCACCAGATGATCGACGTAGGGAAGCGATGCGTCTGACCAACGCATCACCGATACCGTTGCATCGAGACCCGCTTCATGAATGTGGGCACGCGCCGCAGCGACCTCGGTTGCCTGAGCGGTCAACCCATGTACAACAGTGCGGCCGTCCCCGGCCAGGGCTGCCGTGAGCTGTCCAGTACCGCATCCTAAATGCACGATCAGTCCGCCACTAAACCCCGTAGCGGCGCAAATCTCATCCGCCGTCCGTATCGCTGCAGGTTGGTCGGCCAGGGCGAATCCTGTGAATACGATGCAAAGGAACAAGGCCGATACGCTGGATTTCGATTTCAAGTTCGCCATCCTCTCATGGTTTGATCGGTGTGATTGAACTCGACGGTGCGCACGCCATCGCGCTCCGAGTTTCCCTGAATGTAGCGGAAGTCATGAGACTTCGCACGTTTCGAAACGCGATTCGATGGGCTTACGAGTCTCGTGTCGACCAACGTCTAATCATTCTCCGTCTGCAGCCCTCCGCGTCTCTGCACACTCTGCGTTGAAACGGAAGGGGAAAACGCAAAGACCGCAGAGACGCGGAGGGCCGCAGAGGTTGCGGTGAAACCTGATGCCGGCCCGCCATGCTGTGGACGGGGCTCCCGACCCCACACCCTTCGACACTCCATCGCGGCGAGGTCAGGAGATCTGCGCCGAGCAGGGTGGGGTAACGAGACTCACACCGAGCCAGCACACGATCTGGTTGTGTCCCTGCCGCTTTGCGTTTCTCCGCGCATTTCCGCGGCCATTTCTCACCAGGATCATCGCAATTACGAGGCGTCATGGCCCTGGCAAACCGGCACTTGGTCCTGTAGCATAAACGGCCAGTTTGCACTGTCGGAGACCCCTGAGTTAATCCCTTGTCGGAGAAGCCAACATGTTCAAGAACTGGCTGATGATCGTCATCGGTTTTTCCTGCTTTGCGTCCGTGTCACCCGTGTGTGGCGAGCAGTGGACTCAATTTCGTGGTTCGGATTATGGTCGCACATCGGAAGCGAATGTGGCAGATCGCTGGACGTCCGAATTGGTTGCCTGGAAAACTCCGCTGCCGGGTCGTGGTGCATCGAGCCCCGTGGTCTTCGATGGCCGCATTTATTTGACGGCGTACACCGGCTACGGAATCGATATCGACTCACCTGGCGATCCGGCCGACCTCGTCCGTCACTTGTTCTGTATTGAGCTGGAGAACGGGAACATCGTCTGGCAGAAGGCGGTCCCCGCTCAGTCGGACAAAAACGAGTTCACGACCTGGGGAGTCGCCCTGCACGGTTATGCCTCCGGTACTCCTGCCGTCGATAAGACAGGAGTTTATGTTTTCTTTGGCGAAACCGGCCTCCTGGCTTTCGACCATTCGGGGACCGAGTTGTGGCGGACCAATTGCGGCGACGGCACTCATCCATTCGGCTCGGGCAACTCCCCCGTTCTTTACAAGGAGTTGGTGATCGTCAACGCCAGTGTCGAGAGTGGCGACTTGATCGCCTTGAAGAAATCCGACGGGAGCGAAGTCTGGCGACAATCAGGGATCGAGGAGTCGTGGAATACACCGGTCATCTATTCGGCACGGAACGGCCGCAGCGAATTAGCCGTGACAATCAAGAACAAGATTCTGGCGTTTGACCCGGATACCGGTCAGCCGCTCTGGAGTTGCGATGGCATCGATGATTACATCTGCCCACAGATTACGGTGCAGGATGGCATTTTGTATGCCACGGGTGGCCGCCGTAGCAAATTGATCGCCATTCGGTCGGGTGGAGACGGCGATGTGACCGAGTCGCACCGCATTTGGGAGATCGACAAGGGTTCGAACGTTTCCTCGCCCGTTTGTCACGATGGCCATCTTTATTGGGCCCGAGAACAGAGAGGTATTCTCTTCTGTGCCAACGCTGCCACCGGTGAAGTTCTCTATGAGGAACGTCTTGATCCGTCGCCGGATAAGATCTACGCTTCGCCGCTCTTGTCGAATGGTCGGTTGTACTACACAAGTCGCGAAGATGGAATCTATGTCGTCGCCGCAAAGCCGGAGTTTGAGTTGCTCGCTCACACGGAACTGGAGGGAGATGAATCCGTCTTCAACGCGTCACCCGTGCCAATTCCGGGCGGCTCCGTCCTGCTGCGCAGCGACAACTTTCTTTACCGCCTAAAGCCGGCGAATTAGATCGCGCATGGCGGTTCGGGTTCTCGCGCGCTGCTTCTCGCGAACGGGAGCTGCGAGACGTCGCTTCAAAGCCTTCGGTCGGGCGTGTCGCGGCGCTCAGCTTCCGCCGGCCGCATCCACATACCAAGTGTCCCAAACACGATTAGGCCTGCTTTTTTCTCGCCTCCGTATGCGGCCTGCTACGCCTCGCGCGATCGGTCATCGCAGATCAGAACGGACTTCTACTTCGCCGAGACTTGGGACCAAAGTCATTCAGTGCACTTATCCAGCCGGCATCTGTCGGATAATGCAGTTCCCGCACTGACAGAAGATTGCCCTTCGGTGTGACAAAGCGGCCCACGCGGTCCGGTTTGTTGCGGCGAAGTCAGCCGTAAAGCGGATCGTACCGCGAAGAGCATTGAAATCGAGAAGCCAGAAGGATGGCCCGTCATGCGCATTGCCGCACTCGCAATTTTTACATCCGGGGCATTCGTCGTCGCCCTTTTTGTTCCCGGCAGTCAGCCCTGTGCGAATGCCCAAACGTTTCAACTCGCGGAATCGATCGATCTGGGTTCGAATCTCACTCGCATCGGTAACCTGGAGTGGAGTCATGTTCTGGAGATTGATTGGGACAAGGACTTCTCAATCGGTGGAATTATTGGCAAGCGGAATGCAACGATCATTCCAGAGGTTCGCGACCCGTTCTTCGATAAGGTGATCATCCCTCGAGTCTCGGCCGACACGCGGACGGGGGCGCGAATGACGGGACAGATCTCGGGGAACACGGGCCTGGAGTTCTACGCCGACTTCGATGCCAGCGGTTTGGAATCCGGTGCCTCGTTTCAATTTCAGCCCGAGATCGTCGATCTGCCGGCTACCGTCAGCTCCGGCGAATTCTTCAAGTTGGCCACGAATCCTGGAGTGGTCAACACGGCAGCGTTCACGGAAAGTCTCGTCGACCTGCCGTCGTTCGAGGCGGGGATGAATTTCTTCTTTCATTCGAGCCTTAGCAGCAGGATCGATTACGGATTGTTTCCGTTTGTTCGCTACAACTCCGTGAACTTCAATCCAGACCCTGTCAGCGTCGATCAGAATTTGATGAAATTCGGTTTCGACCTCGACCCGGACAGTAACAATGGGGTCGGCACGCCACCGAATTTCGTGATCCTCGAGGGTACTCCTTTCGAAGAACGATTAGGATTACTCGACAACGAGGAATCGGTCTATGAAAAGCAGATCAGCGTCACGATGAGCAAGAAGGACGAGCCCGTTGATCGACGCGTTGACATCGGCGCTGTGCAACTGGTCAATCCATTCGGCACTGGCGATAGCGTGCTCGGCCCCAACGAGCGAAATCTGACGGTCAACACGACGACGAACGATTCCAGTATTCAATATTCGTACGAAACGCCTTTATTGCGGCTTGGTCTCGATCTGGATGGCATCGCTGCTTATCTCGGAACCGCTTACCTTACGGGAGCGGGGCACTCGTTCACTCGGATTGAAGAATCTTCCGAAGACGGCGATATTTCCTTCGTCGCGGACTTGATCGACATTAAATATGGTCCGGAGATCGGTTTTCGTGAGTCGGTTGAGATCAAACCCGACTTTGAGGTGACACTTGAGTTCGACCGGCAGGTTGCGATTAACGTCGATGGACAAGCAGAACTGACGAATCGCTACACCGGCAAGTGGAGTGATCTGCCGGAGATTGCCTTGTTGGGTGACGAGAGCGTTGATGTAACGGTCGGCTTTACTCAGGTGATGGGAGAACAGACGAAACGCAGTGTGTTCTTCTTGACGGATTACCTTGAGTTGACCTTGTGGGAACTGGAGTCGTTCAAATTCAAGGATACCGTCGATCTGTCCCTGCCGCCGCTTTATCAGGGACGAACTAGCCTGCTCGGCAGTCTGCTCGGTGAGGTGGAGTTGGAAATCACCGAGCAGACGCAACCCATTACGCCGTTTTCCATCGATGCGGGACTTGCTGGTGGAAACACGTTCACCCTTACACCCACGCCGACGACGATGGTCTATCTCGCCAACAGGCGGCCCGACTTCAGCACGGATCCTGACGCTTGGCGCACGCTGGATGATCACACCGCACCGTCTTCACTCCAGAATGCGGTCCTGGTGATCGCCACGGGTGAGAATACAGCCGAGACCATTGCCGATCTCAATCCCGCGCGGGTCAATCTCAGGGGACCGGCCAGTGAGGTGATTAATGTGGCGGGGCTTGTGATCCCCGAAGGAAGTCGACTCGATCAAATCAGCGCGGATCGGACGTGGTCGCTCAGCAAGATCGTTAACGACGGTCTCTTTCGCACAAATAGGCAGCTGTCGACTCAGATCAACGGCTTGGTTCTCGCGGTTGGGGGGCAGGGGGTCATGGAGCTGAACGGAGCGTTGAAAATCAACGCTACGGTCTTCTCGCACGGTTCCGAACACACGATGCAACTGCTGGGCCCCGATGAATCCCCGCAAAAACACGAACTGACGGCGCAGCAGTTCAACAATGAAGGGACCATTTCCATCATCGGCTTGAACACCGATTTCGTTGCTACGCAGCGTTTCAGCAACACCGGGACGATCTCCGTCTCCTCCTCCCCCGAATCCGGAATCGCTTTGACCGTTCTGACAGCACCCGAACTGGCGAACGACGGACGAGTCGAGGTGAGAGGTTCATCAAACGTGCTTCGCGTGAGGCAGTCCAATGCCTTCGGCCAGGTCAATATTCAGAGCACAACCGGCACGGGAGCGTTCATTGCCGACCGTGACGCAACACTCCATTTCGAAAACACGGTGCTGTTGGACAATCTGGGGTCGAATCCTCAGCCCGTGCGCTTCGAAGCCACTCGCGGCGGAACAATTCAGTTCGACGGACCGATCCGCGCATTCAATGCGGGCGTCGCCGAACTGCACGTAGATGAGACGAGTACCATGATCCTCAACGGTGTCGAAGTCAAACGGGAAAACGGCAACGTTTCGCTGGTCAACAAGGGCATTGTGGAGGTGAAGTCGGGCGGGAATCGCTTCTTTTATGAGCCGAGCATCCCCTATCAACCTGGTGAGGAGCCAAGAATCGTTGGAATCAACGTCGATAACCAGGGGACGGTGAGGATCCATCCCAATGCATCGTTTGGTTTTAAGGCAGAGATTGCCGACTATGTCCCCGGCGGAGCAACTCTCGGGACCGGCACATGGGAGGTGATCGGCGCCGTCCCGCAGGATCCCTTTCCGAATGATGGGATGGCCTTTGCACCCGGACGAGCAAGCCTCGAAATCGACGTTGCGTACATCACCAACGATGATACTTATCTCGGTCGAATTGCATTTGGGGACACAAACGGCGACGGAGTTGACGATGGTTACTCCGCTGAGGATTACGATACAGAGCTGGCGGTTAGCGAGGCCAACGTCCTGCTAAGCGGCGCCGCACGCTTCAACTATTTCAACACGATTCGAGAGAACCGAGGCACGTTCACGCTGCGTCACAAAAACCACTTCACCACCGCCGGGGATCTGCTCAACAGCGGCGCGATTCGCATCGAATCGAATGCGCGCTTGAATGTCTCGGGTAATCTGACCGTGGAGGAGGGCACCGTCTTTGTCGACGGCACATCGGTTCTCGACGTGGGGCCCGATCCAGTCGAGGTCATCGGCGGCAGCATACACGTCGAGCGCGAGGCCGTGGCTCTCTCGGTCAATACGCCGTGGATCGTTCGAGAGAAATGGCAGGGGCTCGACGAAGACGGCAACAACATCGTTCTTCCCGCAGTCGTCAGCTATGGCGACGCCTGGTTTTCGACGATCGGTCCCGATGCAGAGATTCTGGTCGAAGGCGAGCAGGCGGTCTTCGAGCCGCTTGTTGGTCTAAGTCGGATCCAGGGTAGCCTCACACTCACCGGTGGAAATGAATTGCGGCTGCCGCAGAGCCTGCGGAATGAAGGAACGTTGCAGCTTGAATCGGCCGGTAAGCTCTACGTCGATGGAAACATGATCAGCACGAGCGAGTTGCAGGTCGGCGCCGACAGCTATCTGGA
>CAZFWV010000132.1:0-16426 GCA_964522605.1 uncultured Pirellulaceae bacterium | reverse complement strand
AAAAAAACCGACGCCTTCGGCTTGCCGTTAAACGAGTTGCATGGAATCGCCGTCAAACAATAAGTTCCTCTGAAACTACAACTTCTAATCTGCACGATTTCAGTGGAACAGCCGGGCGCGGAATCTGCCCGCAGGGGCCCGCTCCGCCGCCGGCGAAGTCTACTGGTTCCGTCGAGGCGGAACAACGTCGTTTGCGGTGTCCGATCCCTCACGGGACGGTGATGCGGACGCTCTGCTGGCACATCTCGACGATTTTCGGTGAGAACGATCCATCGGGCAGGATTTCTTTGGCAATGTGTGGTGCCACGGAGCGGTACCGCAATCTGGCCTGAATCGTCAGATCACCGGAGATTCCGGAGGGGAGCTTCACCAGCACCTGATCTTGGGAATGGTCCTTTGGGGGAATCGTGCGTTTCCAGAGAAAACGCGTCATCTCCCACGGCTTGTACGTCGGCTTGCCGCCTTCATCTGCTGCGAGGGCGCCGAATCGGATCGTGTCGTCGGTAATCTCCTGCTCCCCATCGAGCCCGCCATGCCGGAAGATGACCTGCCCCGTTGCATCGACAAGCTCCAACTCGACCCACATCTGTCTCAATTCGGTGACTCCGGTAGGCAAGTTGTGTCCTGCGGCCACATTGTGGACCAGGACATCCATCGGGAATTCCCCGCCCGCGGATATTCGGGATGGCGTTTTCAACTCGATGCGCGCAGCGCTCTGCAGTCGTGCTTCCGCCATCTTTGCATGCGCTGGTCCGTCCGCCAGCACGTCGGCATTCGTATTCCCGCCGACGAACAAATGCGGAAAAATTTCTCGTTCGCGTCCGTCGATGACCGACTGGCCAAGTACGCGAACCGGTTTGAGTGTCTCGGCAACCGTGATCGCGTCCTCGACACTGCGCATGTGACAGTCCTGACACTGAATGCCGTTTTCCGCGTAAACGCTGGATTTCCATTCCCCGTACGTATGCTCGATTCGCAGTCCGTGATCCGGATGGATGACCGTGTGACAGCTGGCGCAGTATTCCGACTTGGCAAAGAAATCTTTCTTCTCACCCAAATGCGATCGGTTTTCCTCCACGTCCCCTGAATGACCGAATTTCACGCGACCCGGCTGCAACAGAAAGGAAGCATTGCCAGGCTCCTGCCAGGGACCTTCCGCGCCGGTCAACTGGGAGATTTGGTGACAGACATCACATGTTACCCCCGCTTTCGCCTCGGCGGGCAACTCTTCTTCGGGCGTGTTGGGGATCAGTGTCGAGACAACTCCCGCCGGCGAGTGACAGCCCGAGCAATAGGTGTACGTCTTCTCACCGGCCTCCTGACGTGCCATCACAGCAAGATTGCGGTAGAGCGGATCCGTGTGGGCCGCCGAATGCAAGGATCCTTGGACTTCCTGCAAATGTCGAGGATGGCAGGTAGCGCAGTCGGCGTTCAGGAAGAAGAAATCGATATCCGCAGGTTCCCCGTCGGCCGTCTGCACCAGCGTCGAGCCGAACGGTCCCTCACTCGAGGAACTCGGCTCGCCGGAAAACATCACGTTGCACAGGCAGACCGTGATCAACACCGCGCACTCCGGCCGGATCCCCATTTGCTGTCGAAGCATTGCCAATTCCTCTTTTGCCAGTTTCTCTTCTGGTGAGTCAGCTGATCCCGGCAAACTTTGCCGCAATATTGGTGAATCAAGCCTTAGGGAAGACTCAAAAATAACTTCGTTGTTTTCCAACGAAGGTGGCTGGGGTCGAGCGCAGCGAGCCCCCAGATCACGCGGCTGGGGGCGCGACGCTCGTTCCTCACGTCTCGACCCCAGGCACCCAAATGTCGAAGTTGTTCTTGAGTCATCCCTCAGAGATGACTCTATCCAGGGTTGTCGAGTAAGTCAATTTGCTACGCCAGCTTGCTTTCATATCGCGGAATATGAGCAAAACTCGGATAGCGCATTCAAGATAAACTGGTACGAAAAACGAAATTGAGACTATGGCTTGTCACGGTTCTTAAGACTCATCAGAACCCTTTGGCCGATTGGCCCGTCGATTCGTCGCCAAGGATGGCGATTCGAACAAATCTCTCCGACGGGCGCAGGTCTCGACGAGTAACGGACGGCGTACTGCAAGGTATCGCGACGTGCCCTGACGTGGCAACGTTATTCGAGGAGCTGCGCGGAGAGCTGATGAGTTCGGACTTTGGAAAGTCCACGACGTGAGAACGGACAAGGTCGAGTTCACTCATCAGCGCAAGGAGGCGAAGTCGTGCACGCGATCCCTCGCTTCAGGTTTCGCGTCCAGCACACGGTCGCTGGACTGTTCTCATTGGCGATACTTAGTCTGGTATTCGCCTCCTGTTCTTATCCAAACCGGGGGGATCGGAGAACCGATACCGACCTGACCCCGGGCGCGCCCAAGCCCAACAACTTCTTTCATCAGACTTCGTACGCAGCGGTGCGCGGGACGGTTCCCGAGATTCCCGATGCGGAGTATGTCGACGATGACTCGTTTTGCGAAACGTGTCACGAAACCTACTTCCAGAAGTTTCAGGACAATGTTCACCGCGGGCTGCGGGAGGGGCAAACGTGCGAGGCCTGTCATGGACCGGCCAGTGAGCACGTGCGGACCCGCGGTAAGGAACCAGGACTGATCATCAGCTTCAAGAACCTGGATCCGGCATCGTCCGCGGAAATCTGTTTGAAGTGCCACGAAGAGAACGCCTGCACGCCCGGCGGCAAATGGCGAACTTCCAAGCACGCCAACTGCGGGGTCACGTGCACGAGCTGCCATAATGCACACTACAACGTTCCGCCGGGAACTCCGTCGACGACCGACCCAAGTGCGTCCGCGTCCTTGCCAGGGAGCGAAGTCGTGCGACTGACGAGTTTCCAGGAGGACGTCGATTCCGAGGAATCGGATGAAGATAAGTTGCCATCGTTGAAGGGAACTTCCAACAACTTGAATGCCGTGGCGCCCTATGTCTGCTACAAGTGCCACGATGACATGCGTGAATTTCAGGAGTTGGCGGGGCCGCACCAGATCCTGGGCGACAACTGCTTTAACTGCACGACCTGCCACGACGCCCACGGCAATCTGGTGGAGTCGTCACGCAAGGAACTCTGCCTGCAATGTCACGGCAATCAAACGCCGACGATGGCGTGGCACTCTTCGATTCACGACTTGAACGGAGTCGCCTGCACAGATTGCCACAATCCGCATCCCTCGACCTGTGTACCACGGATCGTAGATGTGTCGCACGAAACGATTCGGCGTCCCCAGCGGATTCCGATGTCGGTTGACGATCCCCAGACTTGCTACAAGTGCCACTCGGATGTCTACGGGAAGATGAACCTCCCGTCACACCATCCGGTCCGCGAGGGCAAGATGATCTGTTCCGACTGCCATGATCCCCACGGTCAGGCGGAAGGAAGCCTGCGGGAACCGACGTTGAATCTGGTCTGCTGGCGCTGTCACGCCGAGAAGGAAGGTCCTTTTGTCTGGGAGCATCCGCCGGTTACGGAAGATTGTTCAATCTGCCACGACCCCCACGGAACCGTCGTCAACAACATGTTGCATCAACCGGCGACGTTCCTGTGCCTGCGGTGCCATAATGGTCACCGGAATTCACGGGGGCGCGAGAATATCGACGAAGTCTTTGACGCGCAGGCCCCGTTCTACACCGACTGCTCTCAATGCCATAGTCAGGTGCACGGTAGTGACCATGTCAACCAGACCTTATCGGGAACAATGATGACAAGATAGACGCAAACGATGCTGAAGTCCCTTACGGACTTCAGCGTTCCAACTTCCAAAAAAGACATCAAGCATCGCGATATACCGGGGGGCCGGATGATGAGATGGATGCAATTCTTATGTGCCGCGGCGATACTGACTGCCTTGCCAGTTGTCCACGCGGCCGAGGATCTCAGGGATGAAGCGGCCGAAGTCACCTCGACCGGTGATCTGGCCGTCACCGACTCTGTCGATCAAGAGTATGAACAGTTCCTTACGCGTGTTGCCAGTTCGGACACGAGTGGGACGCCCGTGCCGGCGCTGCTGGAAGAGGATCGCGTGGTCCGAGGCCAGTCCGCCGGTTGGGTATCCTCCATCGCGCGATTTGGCTGGTGGGGAATCAGTACCGACGGCAGCCAAACACGGACCGGTGAATGGCAAGATCTCAGTAGCGGGCCGTTTTTCGACGTCGACGGATTGTGGAGCAATGGCGACTCGACCGTCGACTACTTCATCACCGGCAACGACAACGAGACCTCAACAACCGGTTGGTATTTTTACCGACGGGGCTTTAGTGCGAACGTCGACTATCAGCGCTTCTTGCACCGCTTAGATCACGACCCACTCTGGAATTTCTTTGACTTCACGGAAACCGGGGATCCAACTCCTTCCGGGCAACCAGTCTCGTGGGTGAAAGAAGACCTGAACACGGGCGAAGATTACGCAATTCGCGTTCGCGAATTCGACGCTCGATTTCAGGGCAACCTGACGCAGAACGTTCGCTGGGGCTTCGATGTCTGGGGTTTGGAGAAGAGTGGAGAGCGACAGGGTCGGGCGGTCTCTCAATGCTACGATCACCCGGAAGTGGCGAACACCACGCGGACTTGCCACGTCCTGAGTCAGCGGCAGGCCATTGACTGGCAGACCTTTGAGATTAAGCCGATGCTGGAAGGCAACTTTGGGCCCGTTACCGTCGCCTACTCGCGACCAATGCGCTGGTTCAACCAGAACGATCAGATCATCACGCGACTCTACAATCCGTTCGGCGCGGGTTCGAGCCAATTGGGGAATGGACCGACGGATGGCGTGTTTCCGTATGCTTGGGTGCCCGACAACTTTACGCAGTTCGATAAGCTGCAGGTTGGAGTCGACCTGACGGATACAGCGCAATTGTACGGCCTGATCTTCTTTGGAAACTCCGAAAACAAGCGGCGAGATACGTATCGCGTGTATCGTGGTTTCGATCTTCGACTGAGCGACCGACCAACACGGGCGTTCTCCTGGACCACGTATGCAAAATGGAATGAACAAGACAATCGGAATCCGCCGTTTCAGTTGCCCGAGGAGATTGAGTTTCCGACGCCGACCGAGGAAATTGTGCGGCATCCGATTGATTACAATCGGACCAAAGTGGGAATCAACGGACGTTATCGAGTCGGACAACGTGCCTGGTCAACGACCGGCTTGGCGATCACAGGTGGCTACGAATTTGCCGCCATCGATCGAGATTTCGCCGTCTGGGAAGGCGAAGGCGATTTCGAAGGCGTGGTCTGGGATCAGAACTACACTCGCAGTAACCTCTTCCATGCAGGTCTGCAGCAACGCTGGTCACGTTACTTGGATAACTTTGTCCGAGTCAAAACGATTCAAATCAAGAATCCGTTGTACGGCATTCGTCAATCCAGTGGAGATCTGAACAGCAACTTACCCGAACACGTCGACATCGTTGAGTTCGGAGGCACTTGGTACCCGTCGGATAACTTCTTGTTGTCCGGGCAAGTCGGGATCGAGAATACAAATCAGAACTCGGAAGTCGCACAGTTCGCCGAGGACAATTATCCAATCGTCTTCAGTGCGTGGTACGCACCAACCTGCCGCTGGACCATGTCCGGAGGGTTGGCGTTCTACTCGAACTGGATCGACCAAAACATTACCCTGGGTGACAACTACGGGTTTGCGGAACCGATCGAGCCGGTTACGCTGCCGTGGAGCTACAACGGGAGGTCCACCGTCGTCGATCTGGGAACGTCCTACGCCTGGACCGATCGCGTGACCTTGCAGGGCTTTGTACAGTGGGTGCGCGGCAGCAACTACTTCGACACGCCGCCCGCCTTCCCGCTTCCGGAAGATCCGACGCAGATCGTCCAGTGGACCGACCTGCCCATCTACTCATCCGTGATCGTCGAAACCGTTCGACTGGGTGGTGGTTTTGACTACCTGATCAACGACCGAATCTCGACCTATTTCCGGTACAACCTGTTCGACTGGGAAGGAAAGACCCTCACCGAGGATCCCAACAGTGGGACCGCCCACATGTTCCTCGCCGGCGTGAGCGCCGTGTTCTAAAAGCGTCGGCCAACCATTCTGCAATTCAGAATCTCTCCCGGAATGTGAATTCGGGGAGAGATTCTTTTTTGGGCGTGGCGGTCACCAATTGTGACCTGTTATTGCACGGAGCATGGCCGCGGAGTAACGCGGAAAAGCGCGGAAAAGCGCCGAGTTCAGCCCGATCGATATCCAGAACGGCCCCGATCTGGCGGTCCATGTGACATCGGTCAAATCAAGATGCGAGGGAGGGCAAATCGCGTTCTGGTTGGACTCCAGGAGGAGAAGGAACCACGGACTTGACGGAGGGGACGGATCGGCACGGATAAATCCGCGAACATCCGTCTCATCCGCGGTTCCTTTTCTCAATCTTTGGTTCCGCTCGACTTGTGCGCAACAACCAGGGCAATGTCCCAGGCGACGACGAAATTGGCTTTGGGCCGATCCGTTTCCTCTCGAAGCACGGAATCGGGGGGGATTAGAAGCCGAGGACTGCGGCAATGATTCCCACCAACAGCGCTACCCCGATGGCGACAGCGATTGCGCCGCCGAAGGTGACGGCTCGCAAAACGCGTCGGGGAGGAACGGTGGCCTGCAGTTCTTCCAGGCGGCCTTCCCGGCGCAAGCGATCCATATAGTCGCCGCGCTCTTCCTCCATCTCCTCTTCACTCACGAGTCCGACGAACATCGACAGATCCATCGGGAATTTTTCCGGACGAACGTGCGTATTGAAGAAGTGAATGGCGAATACGAAGCCCGTGGCGAGCAAGGCCTGAGTGGAATGGATGACCTTCGCGATGTTCAGGGTCTCGCCTGGCAGGAAGCGAGTAATCAGTTCGGGGAACCAGAGAATCATGCCCGTCAGGCCAATGATCACGATGTCGGCCATTGCGCCCCAGATGTCGATCTTTTCCCAGTAGGCCCAACGCTCGAAGGTCGGTTTGGGGCCCAGTCCAAAAAACCACCGCATCATCTTCGCGAAGTCGGTGAAATCTCGGCGATTCGGAATCGGAGAATCGCCACCCAGCGCGACTTCACTCATGCTGCCGACGCGTCGCGGCTTCAATGTCAATCGATAGAGAGCCCAGCCGACGTAGCCGATCAGATAGGCAAAATTGACCAGCCCAAAGATTCGGTGCCACAACCCGGTCGATGAAAAACCTCCCAACAGGTTGGCGAGAAAGTGGGCCCATTGCGTGTGGCTGTATTTCAGGGGAAGTCCGGTCAGCGTGAGACCGAGGAAGGAAACGAGCAGACCCACGTGGGCCAATCGATGGAAGGACGTAAACCGCACGTAGGCTGTCTCGCCGGGAACCAGACCTTTCGGACGCGGGTGACGTTTCAGGTCGATCAGACTGCGAGTAAACCACAGTAGGGAGTGCAAGAGCCAGACCCCAATCGTGGTCAGCAGCAAGGTCATCAGTGTGACATAGACCCAATACAGGATGGGATTTCCCGCGGGGCTTCGGTGGTCCGCATGGGGATCGAAATCGGCGAAGTTCGGTGGTGCGTCTGGATGGCATTTCTGACAAGTTGCCAAGCGGTTTGCCGGGGAAACCAAGGATGCGGGATCCGAGACAGGCAAGACATCGTGATCGCCGTGGCAATCCGAGCAATTTGCCGCGGGGCCGTACCCGAGATCGGTCAACTCGCCGTGAATGCTCAATCCGTACTGTTGCTGCAAATCCTCGTGGCAGTCGCCACATCGACTGGATAGCTCCTGGCGAAATCTCGCGGTGGCTGGATTCGGCTGATCGTGTCCCTTATGGCAGTCAATGCAGTTGGGCGTGCGGGAGATGTCCCCTCCCGGTGCCGGCGTATCGGTCAATTGTCCCAGCCCATTTTTTCGCCCATGAACACTTTCCTGCAGTCGTTCATGGATGAACCGGTGGCAGGTGGAACACGTCTCCGCGACGCGGGTCACGTGCAGCATCGACCGCTCATCCGCAGCGGGGAAGATCCCGTGATCACCGTGACAGCTCGAGCACGTAGCCGTCACCAGTAGCCCGGATTCGCTGAGGCCTTGGCCGTGCACACTGGCGTCGTAAGACAGGCGACTTTCCTCATGACAGTGGCCGCACGTCTCGATTTGGCGGTCGACAAAGACGGGTGACGAGGGATCGTCGACGGGGGGCATTCCGTGAACGTCAGATCCGTGGCAACTGGTGCAGGCCAGTGGCAATCGGGAATTCTCGGCCGATTCCGGCGGGCGGCCGTGCACGTCCAGCAGCATCGCATTGCGCTGATCCTGGTGACAATTGCCGCACAGATCCGACACACGCGCCGCGCGCGTCGAGGGCTCCAAATCACTCAACGCCTGCATGCTGTGTTTGGGGTGGCAGGAAAGGCACGTAATGGCGGTTTCCGCCGGACGATCCCAGGATTGTCCGTGGGCTCCTTTCAGGAAGCTCGCGATCGGATCCGGTTTCGCAGCCGAGGCGTACGGCTTCATGTACTCCGGATCGGAGTGACAATGTCCACAGAAAGGTGCGACGTCTGCGGGAGTCTCGATCTTCCGAAACCCATCTTCGGAGGCGTGGGCTTGCCGCAGATTCAGTGTTTCCGAGTTGCCGCCGTGGCAATCATGGCATCCGATCCCCTTATGAGAATGGGCATCCGAGGCCAAATCGTCCGCGGTGATGAACAGGTGACGCGTGTCCTGATCCCATAGATCGGGGTCGCCGTGGCAGGTCGTACAGCCCGTTTCCTCGACAGTCTCCTCGACTTCTTCTTCTACGGCTTCCTCGACGGCTTCCTCGACGGCTTCCTCGACGGCTTCCTCGACGGCTTCCTCGACAACGACTTCCGCTTCGCCGTCCTCTTGTGCGTAAGACGCCGGGGTGGTGCCGACGATAAACCCGAAAAGCAGGAGACTCGAAGTTCGTACGAAGTTGTTCATGCAGCCCATTTCATGCCCACGCTTTGGCGAACGAAACCGACCCGAGAACGGAACGGGGCGGTTTGTTGGGACGACTCCCGGTTCACCGCATCGCCGGCAGTTCCCTTATTCCGTTGGATCTAAAGGCTCCGGTGCGGCAAGTCCCAGGTCCTCGATCTGAAGTTGTTCTGCCATCGAAATCAATTGTTCGATGAGGGAGCGAGTAATCGTATCCGCGTAGTGGATATTGTGGACTCCGTTGCTCACGCGAAGGAAACTCAGGTCATGTTGAAGATCGTTGAGTTTTGTCGTGAGGGCAGCCGATTGGTCTGCTGGCAACTCCGCCGTCGGAATCGATTCGCGGATCTGCTCGATTGCTACTTCGATTTCGCCGAGCGAATCGCGCAAGCTGACTTGATAGGCGTTCAGCCGATCGGCCGCCTCTGCGTCGTGGCAATCCACACACGTATCCGTCGAACCGTTCCACAGGACGGTTCCCGTCTCAGAGACCTCTCGAATCCGATGGCACGATCGGCAGGCGATTCGGGCGACGGTCATGCTGCTGGGACGCGATTCGACCGAACGAGCGCCGACACCCTGCAACATTGCGACCTGTTCCTGGTGATGCCCTGGATGACACGAATTGCAGTCGGCCGCTGCATTTTCGAGCCGGGCATCATCCAGCGAATGATGGATGGCCAAATGACACGAAAGGCAATCGATCTTGTGGTCTGTGACGTGGGTCTGATGAAGGAAGACGTGATCGTCAATCTTCTTCAAGTCATCTTCCCGATTGTGACAGACAGTACATCGTTCACGTGGGACTTCGCCGTTGCCGCGAACGAGATCACCGTGGCACTTGGCACAGTCGACTCCTCGTTCAAAGGCCAGATTGTGATCGAACGAGACGCCGCCTCCCAGGTCGAATTCCTTGTCGGGGATCTGATGGCACCGTGTGCAGGATCCCAGGCCTTCGTTGAAATGCTCGTCCTTGAAATGACAGAGATAGCAGGTTGTTGTGGTCACCGTCATGTGTGAGCCCTGCACAATCTGGCTGTGGCAGCTCACGCAGCGCAGTTTCTTTCCACGCCTCAACTCCTGAAGGTGAGGAGCATGGTCGAAGGGGATGCCCTGGAACTCCAGACGCCCCGACAGGAGTCGTGCTTCATGACAACCCGAACGGAGGCAGCTGGCGTCCGGAATCTCGGCGGCCGGACGCGGTCCGGCAGTCTCTGTGACGTACTTCGCCAATTGAACCAGACCGAGCATCTTTCCGCGGACCTTTTCTCCGACTCCCGGCGGAAAATGGCATTTGATGCAGGAAACGTCGCTGTGACTCGAATGCTGCCAGGAAACGTAATACGGTTCCATGATGTGGCAGCTGCGGCAGAATTGTGGGCGAGACGTGTACCAGCCAGAGAATCCGACCGCGACGCCAACGAGCAGGACAAAGGTGCCCAGCAGCGCGAACGCCCGCGCGAGGAACCAGCGGAACTTCTGTCCCTTCGTTGCATTCGCCAGAGCTGGCCAGCCGCCATAGACGGGAGGTTCCGCAGCGTTCGACGCACCCTCCGGCGGTGTCTGCTCACGCGACGGACGCTTCTTATCCATTTTGCTACTTCCCCAGCGCGGCCAATAAGGTCCAGACCAACAACACCAAGCCGCCGATCAATAACAGGTACACGCACAAAAGGGCCAGCCCCATTTGACGACGCGGAGGCACCGTGACCACCTCCAGACGCCCTTCATCCCGCATCCGCTGCAAATACTCGGGACGTGCCTGCTGCAAATGCTGCTCGTTGACCAATCCGGTGACCAACGAAAGATCTGCCGGGAATTTCTCCGGTCGCAGGTGCGTGTTGAACAAGTGAATAATCAACAGTAATCCCGTGCCCAACAAGGCGGACTCGGAATGCAATACCGCGGCCAAGTTCAAGCTTGCACCGGGAAGAATGCGACAAAAGACATTCGGTAACCAGAGCATCAATCCGGACAAGCCAATGACGGCCGCCACCAGGTAGATCGCCCAGTAGTCGAACTTCTCCCAATAGGTCCACCGTTCGAACTTAGGTTTGGGGCCCATCCCGAAAAACCAACGGATCATCCCGCCAATGTCGCGGAAGTCACGCAGATTGGGAATCATCGAGTCCGGTCCAAACAATAACTGTCGCCAAGATACGTGCTGAGCGCGAAGCCGAAATACCCGCTTGATCAGGAACCAAACGTGAACACCGCAGGTCGTCAGCAGAATGACCGCGAAAAAGTGATGCATGACGCTCGTTGAATCAAACCCCCCGAGTGCCTTGACGAACTTGGTGGCCCAGGGCTGGCCGCTGTATTTGATCGGCAAACCGGTCAAGATCAGGCCCATCAGCGAGAGAACCAGCAGAATGTAGCCGGTTCGCTCGATGGGCGAAAATCGAACGACAGCCGACTGTTCGGTGACCAGTGACTTGTGACGGCCAAACCGCAGCGTGCTCAGCAGCGATCGACCGTACCAGAGAATGGCATGGAGCAAGAAAAATCCGAACAACAGATAGATCAAGGTGTCGATTCGGGAGTACGCCTGATACAAATGCGGAAATCGCGTCTTGTCCTTGTGGTTTGCATGCGGATTGAATTGCGCAAAATTCGCCACGGCATACGCATGACACTGTCGACACGTCTCCAAGCGGTTTTCGCCTCCCAGTCGGCCTGCAGGGTCATTGACCGCGAGGGTGTCGTGTGCCCCGTGGCAGTCAGAACACTTTGCCGCTGGTTCATAGCCCAGACTCGTGAGTTGTCCGTGCATACTGACTTGGTAGCCGAGTAACAGATTCGCATGGCAGTTGCCACACCGATTGGGCAATCCTAGTCGGTATCCCTCCGCAATGTGTTGTGGTTCGTCGTGACCTCGATGACAATCCACGCAACTGGGCTTGGGTTTCTTACGTCCTCCAACGACGAATGCGTCGATGGGTTCGGCGGAATCGCTTGGCTGCGCATGGATGCTCTTCGCGAGGCGCTGTTCGATATACCGGTGGCAATTGCCGCATGTTTCCGCGGCGTTCGCCCGATGGAGTGTCGATCGTCGATCCGCGGCATAGTAGATGTCGTGCGCACCGTGGCAGTCGGCGCAGACGGCCGTGACCAGCAGCCCTGATTCTCGCAGGCCGTGCCCGTGCATACTTGATTCGTAAGTCGCCAAATACTCCGTGTGACAACTGCCGCAAAGAGTCACCTGATGATCCAGATAGACGGGAGATCGCTGGTCTTTGACAGGCAACATCCCATGCGCATCGTTCCCATGGCATCGAAGACAGTCGAGTGGAGTCGCGGTTCCCAGTTCCGTCCGTTCCCCCGCAGCATGATGGACGCCTTTTCGCATCGCCGTCAGTTGATCGTGATGGCAATTGCCACACGTTTCGACCAGGTGCAGCGGGTGAAGCGAGGACTGGGGATCATCGGCGGGGCGCATGTTGTGTTTGGGATGACACCCCATACAGTCGGCGGGCGGGATCGGCTCGGGCTCCGCTTCCTCGATTTCCGCGCTCGTTAATTCGTCGGCGGCTGCCTCCGAATCTTCCGCTTCCGACGGCTCGTCGGTTGCGCCGGCGTCCGCCGCTTCTTCGGTGGCCGACTCGCCTGACTCCGAGTTGGCCGCGTCGGCTGCCGTAGCTTCTGCCTCAGCCATCGACTTTAAGTGTTGGCCATGCACGCCGGTCCAGAAATCCGCGACGGGATCGGTTTGGATCGACGGATTGAAGCGTTGCATGTACTCGAGATTCGAGTGACAGTGTCCGCAGAACGCGGGGATCTCGGTCGGCGATTCAATAACGCGGAAACCGTCTTCCGTCGCGTGCGCCTCGCGCAGATTGAACGTATTCGGGTTTCCCCCATGGCAGTCCGTGCACCCGATTCCAAGCCCGGTATGCACGTCGCCCTGCAGGTGGTCGGGCGTGACGAGCAGATGAAGCGTCTCGCCTTCCCACAGATCTGTATTCCCGTGACAGGCGAGACACTGATCGGCCTCGGCGGATTCGGAATCTTCTTGAGCCGCAACAGCTGTCGCAACGACAGCGAGCAGAATCGCTGGCAGCAAAAATCGTCGACGGTTCTCCATTCTCGGTCTCAACGGCCCCTTGACGTCTTCACTCGTCCACCAATCCGGTGCAGATCCTCTCGCCCACGGCGATGCCCCAAGATAACTTAGAGTCGCTCGGAAAAGCAAGAACGGCTTAGTCAGAAAGCCGATCTTTCGGCCGTTCGGCGCCGCATTTCGTTGTCACTCTGAGTTCGTGCCCGCTGTTGGGGGCGAAGGGAGAGGCAGTGAGCGGATGTAGAGCAGCAGTAGGACGACGACGATCAGGATCGGCAGGATGGAGACCGCCAGCCAGATCCGACGGTTGGCGTGTTCCTTGAGAGCCTGCTGTGCACGCTGTTGCACGCGATGCGCTACATCCAGCCCCTCCTGCAGCGTCTTTTCGACAGGTTCCAGCGCGAAGCCGTGCAATTGGGAACGAGCGTTGGTCAGCGCCTCATGGGCCTCCCGAAGTTCGAATTTCGGGCCACGGACTTCCATGCCTATTCTTTCCGCTTGTCCGACGGTTTGTTCCGCCCTCGCGATTTCCTGCTTCAGGTTCTCCAAGCCGTCTCGCATTGCACGTGCGGTTTGAGCACCAAGCACGGTTGCTCCGTAGTGCTGTTGTGCATGGCAGCGAGCGCAAATCGCCTCTCCCTCCATTCCCAGCATCTCGTCGGTCGGCGACAGTGTCTGGTGGTTTCCATGGCAGGTTGCACATCCTGGCAAGCGGAACTCTTCGAACTGGTGTTTCATCTTGGTTTTTGCGAACAGCTCGGCGACCTTTCCATGACAGGTTCCGCAGGCATTGGCCACTGAATCGGCATCGGGTGGAAGGGCGCCATGATTGCCATGGCAGTCATTACAGGTGGGAGCACTCAAATCGCCCTTCTGTAAAAGCGCCTGACCATGGACACTCTGTTTCCATTCCGCGTATTGATGATGTCCGAGTGGTCGTCCTTGATCGATCCGACCCGCCATCCGTTGTGCATCGGCGTGACACTTGGCGCATGTTTCGGCCACGTGGGTCGGATAGACGGGAGAATTCAAGTTTTTGACAGCAATAATTTCATGCCGCGGCCCGGCGGAGTGGCACTCCAGGCAGGTTGCCACCTGAGGATCTCTCATGGGCGGTGGCTCCTCACCCTCGGGCAGATTGGCCAGGGCGGCCTGATGTTGCTCCGCTGCCGCACGTAAACGCTTTCCGTGACCGCTGGTCCAATACTCAGATTCCTGGTCGATGCGCGGTGAGGGTTGGTACCGCCGCATGGTTTCGATGTCCGAGTGACACCGTCCACAGAAGCCAGGAATATCGGCGGGTGTTGCGATGACCTGGAAACCATTCTCGATCGCATGAGCTTGCCGCAGGTTGAGCGATTCGGAGTTTCCTCCGTGACAATCGTGACACTGAATTCCTTTTTGCCAGTGGATATCCTTCGACACGTCCGCGGCAGTGACAAGCAAATGGCTCGTGTCCTGTTCCCACAAATCGGGATCGCCGTGACAGGTGATGCAGCCGGTCGGCTCGTCGGTCCTGGGTTCTGCGGCCGGAGGATTGGCATTCTCTTGTGCTGCGGCGGGAAGCGGCAGTGTGGCGGTCACGATCGCGACTGTCAGATACCAGGATCGCACGGCGTTCATCGGAGCATCTCCCAGCCAATCACAGACAGCAGCAGAATACTGACGACGGTAAGTGCCCCTAAGACAGACCGCTGCCAAAGAATACGGTGTCGTGCCATCGGCAGTACAAGCACCAAGATTCCCCCGGTCAGCGAAAGTCCCAGAATCAACTGCAAACTCAGACGATCGAAGAATCCCCATGCCGTCATGATGATGAAGAAGGCGACGGCGAAACCAGCCAGCAGATTCAGCAACCCGCGCGACTTCGGGCCCCGATCCAAGAAGGGGACCAGCAGAACCAGAATCCCGCACGCTCCAAAGAACAAGACTCCCAAGACTTCCCCCTCAAACATCAGAATATGCGCCGGAAGTAGCTTGAGAGTCTGAAACATGAACAAGAAATACCATTCCGGTTTGATTCCTTCCGGAGCCGAAGCAAATGGATCCGCCTTTTGCCCCAGCTCCCAGGGAAACAATGCCGACAACGCAGCCAGAATCGCCAGTGCCAGATACCATCCGACCATGTCGCGCAACAGAAAATGAGGGACAAACGGCATCTGGGGAAATGGCTTCGTTTGTGCGAGTGCGGTACGTTCCGCATCCGGGATCGTCATTCCGTGTTTTTGAACCAGAAATAGATGGATGCCGAGCAAACCGAAGGCGAAAAGCGGAAAGACGACGACATGCAACGCGTAGAAACGCGCCAGCGTGTCGCCGGTGACATTCTCGCCACCGCGTGCCCAGAGCAGCAATTGGTCACCCACCCAAGGCACGACCCCGACAATCGCCGTTCCCACGCGGGTGGCGAAGAAGGCTAACTCGTTCCATGGCAGCAAATAGCCGCTAAACCCGAAGGCCATGAACAGACCGAGCAGCAGGACGCCGGTGATCCAGGTGATTTCTCGCGGGCGTTGATAGGCACGCATCAGGTAGGCCGTCAGACAATGCAGGAACAAGACGCCCACCAGCAGGTTCGCGCTCCACGAATGGGCCGACCGAATTAACCAGCCAAAATCGACCTCGGTTACGATCGCGCGGACACTCTCGAAGGCTTGGTCCGGCGACGGCTTGTAATAAAGCGACAGAAGAGCGCCGGTGACGATTTGGACGAGAAAGAGGAACATCGCCATCCCGCCCAGATAGTAAAAATGGGTGCACCCATGCAGCGGGACCGTCTTGTGTGCGGCCACCCGAGCTGCTGCATCGAGACCGAGCCGCTCGACCAAGAACTCTCGAAGATGCCTTTTGATCGGCAAGATAAGGGCCCTCTTTGTTGGATTTAGCTCGGGCGAGAAATGATGATTTCCTTTTCGCCGGACTCCAAGCTCCGCAGCGTGACCTCGTACGTTTCCAACGGCCGGGGCGGTGGGCCGGACACGTTATTGCCGTTCAGATCGTACACCCCGTTGTGGCAGTTGCAGAAAATATCCCCCTGCTCGGGACGGTATTCGACGGTGCAATCGACGTGCGTGCAGAGTGCATTGAAAGCGCGGACTTCGCCATCGGGAGTCTGAATGACCAAGCACGGCTTGCCTCCAACATCGAACGGAGGCGGCCAGCGTCCTTGCGCGTCGAGACGAAGCTCGTGAAGTCGGAACGGAGCGACGACCTGCAGTTCTCCGGAGCTGGTCGTCTTTCGAGGCCAGAGGAACCGGACGACGGGATAACCAATGGCCGCGACGGTGACGCCGATTCCGGCTTGCAGAGCGGCCCAAAGCCAGTTCCGGCGCGTTGGAGTCTCCGAAGCTTCCACCATGTGAGCCTCGCGAACGAAAAGTGACGCCTAGGGATGACTCAAGAACAACTTCGGCATTTGGGTGCCTGGGGTCG